>NZ_BSSY01000020.1:0-170720 GCF_030269225.1 Actinoplanes sp. NBRC 101535
TCTCCAACCCACCACCGAAATGATGAGCCGGGGTATTGCCATAATTGGCACTGGCTTATCAAGCACCCTGTTGAGTTCTCAAAGAACAACCGCACACCATCTCACGACCCGCTTCCGCGGCCCGTTGTCCGGGGCACTCGCTCAACTTTACTAGGTCTTCTTGGCGTTGTCAACCGGTTTCTCCCGGTTGGTGCCGATCTAACCTAGTTCGCCCCACCGATCAGAGCCCATGGCTATGCCCTGGTCTCAAGATCAGAAGTTTTAGCAGGACGGCCGGTCCGAAGCCCTCCACTGAAGTGGAGTTCTTCGTTTTGCCTCGCCCGTTTCCCTGCTGGCTCGCAAAACATTACCCGCAGGTCTCCCGCTGCTCCAAATCGGGTACCAGTGTTGCGCATAACCCCTGCTCAACGCCGGGAAAAGCCAGAATCAGGGTCGGCGCACCTCGACGGCTCCGTCGCGAACCCGTACCGGCAGAACGGGTTGCGCATTCCCGGCCGGCCCGTGCACTACCGCCCCGTCGGCCAGCCTGAACGTGCTTCCGTGCCACGGGCACACCACGCAGGCGTCCGCGCCGGTCCCCTCGATCTCGCCCTCACCGAGCGGACCGGCCTCGTGGGAGCAGCGCTCGATCAGCGCGGTGACCTGATCGCCGCGCCGGTGAAGCAGGACCGGGACACCACCCGCCTTCCGGACCGCGGTCTTCCCGTCCGGTAGCGAGGCCAGCGAGGAGACCACGGTCCACGACTCCGGGACGAGGGCTACCTCCGGCGCCGCATGGCTGATGCCGGCGCCTTGCGCGTACGAGAGATGGCCCCCGAGATAGGCGCCCGCTCCCGCAACCGAAAGTCCGGCGTAAGCCAGTGCCCGGCCCCGACCGGCATGGCCGGTGAGCCGTGCGATCAGCGAGCTCACGTAGAGACCGGTGGCGACCGCGTTGGTCGCCGCGTGCACCAGGCCGACCCGGCGCCGGTCCCGGGTCGTCTCGGACCAGTCGACCCAGCCGGCGATCGCGGCCGGCACGACTCCGGCGGTGCCGACCGCGATCAGCGTGGTGGCGGACCGGCGCCCACCCGGCACCAGGTCGAGGATCGCCGCGGAGAGGAACGCCCCGACGGGAACCTGGACCAGGACCGGGTGCAGCGGGTGCCCCCACGGGCTGCCGTGCAGGAGGTCGCGCAGTCGGCGTGGCCGGACCGCCGCCGTGACCACGGACTGGATTCTGTCGCCGGCGCCGTCGAGGGCGTCAGCCTGTTCGAGTCTGGTGATCGCCTGGCGCAACATGTCAGACGGGTGCCCGGGAGACGGCGACCGAAACGTCTAGGCGAGTGCCTTCAGGGCATCGCCGATCCCGCGGTGGAAGGTCGGGTAGGCCCAGATCTGACTGGCAAGCGTGCTCAGCGGCACCTCGGCGTGCACCGCCACCGCCAGCGCGCCGATCATCTCGCCACCGGACGGCCCCGCGGTGCTGGCGCCGACCAGGACTCCCCGCCCGGCGTCCGCGATCACCTTGATGAAGCCCTCGTTGCCGGGTCCGTGGATGAAACCCCGGGAGGTGTACGAGAGCGGCACATGTCCCACCCGCACGTCGAGGCCGGCGTCGCGGGCCTGCTTCTCGGTCAGTCCCACCGCACCGATCTCCGGGTCGAGGAACGTGACGCGGGGCAGTGCGCGGTAGTCGGCGCCCGGCCCGCCCTGTCCGAGGATGTCGCGGACCGCGATGTCGGCCTCGTACATCGCCATGTGGGTGAAGGCACCGTGGCCGGTCACGTCGCCGACCGCCCAGATCCCGTCGGCGGCGCGCATCCGGTCGTCGGTGCCGAGGAACCGGGCCTGCGGGTCGAGCCCCACGGTCTCGAGTCCGAGGTCGGTGAGGCGTGCGCTGCGACCGGTCGCGATCAGCAGCCGTTCGCCGGTGACGGTGCTGCCGTCGGTGAGGGTGACGGTGAAGCCGCCGTCGTGGTCGACGCGTTCGGCGTGCACCCCGAGCCGGACGGTGACGCCGTCGGCGGCGAGCACCTCGGCCGCCACCGCCGACGATTCGGGTTCCTCGGCGGCGAGCACCCGCGGCGAGCCCTCGATGATCGTGACCTGGACGCCGAAGCGGGCGAAGGCCTGGGCGAACTCGCAGCCGATCGCGCCGCCGCCGAGGATCAGCAGCGATGCGGGGAGGGTGGTGACCTCGACGGCTTCCCGGTTGGTCCAGTACGGGGTGCCGGCGAGACCGTCGATCGGCGGGATGACGGCGGCGGTGCCGGTCGCGATGACGAGACCGCGGCCGGCCGCGTACACCTGCTCACCGACCTTGACGCGGCCGGGACCGACGATCGTGGCCCGGCCTCGCACGAAGGTCCCGCCCTTGCCGGTGAACCGGTCGACGGCGACCTTGTCGTTCCAGTCGTCGGTGGCCTCGTCGCGGATGCGTTTGGCGACCGGTGCCCAGTCCGGTGTGACGGTCGAGGTGCCGGCGAGCTGCGGGATGCGGCGAGCCTCGGCGAGGGCCGACCCGGCACGGACCATGATCTTGGTGGGGATGCATCCCCAGTAGGGGCATTCGCCGCCGACCAGGTTGTGTTCGACGCCGACCACGCTCAGGCCGGCCGCGGCGAGCCGGCCGCCGACCTCCTCGCCGCCGACTCCGAGACCGACGACCACGACGTCCACTTGCTGAACTGCTTCGACCGATTCACCCATGGGGCACAGCTAAGCAAAGAAAGAACGGCAGCGGAGCCCACCGGTTGACGTTTTGACGGACGCAACGCCGGCGGGCCCCGCTCCCTTCCGCTCGAAAGCGGAATCTACGGCCGCAGCCACACGGCTTCGTCGCGATGCGACTCGAGTGGCGCGGGGTAGTCGAGGTCACGGCGTATCGAAGTGGGCAGGCGCCACGGCTGGTGCACGGCGGCGCCGTCGATTCCCTTGAGTTCGGGTACGTAGCGACGAACGTACACGCCTTCGGGGTCGAACCGTTGCGCTTGACGGATCGGGTTGAAGCGTCGGTAGGGACGGGTGTCGTTGCCGGTCCCGGCCACCCACTGCCAGTTGCCGGAGTTGTTCGGGACGTCGCCGTCGAGCAGCCAGCGGAAGAACCACCGTTCGCCGAGGCGCCAGTCGATGCCCAGGTGCTTGGTGAGGAACGCCGCGGTGATCAGGCGGGCCCGGTTGTGCATCCAGCCCTCGGTGCGCAGCTGGCGCATCCCGGCGTCGACGACCGGGACCCCGGTGAGTCCGTCCTGCCAGTGCCGCAGGGCGTCCTCGTCGGTGCGCCAGCCGGTGTCCCGGGCGGCCTGGATCGGTTCGGTGGAGATCTTCGGGAAGATCGCGACGACCTGGTAATAGAAGTCGCGCCAGCAGAGCTGACGGACGAAGGCGTCGGCGTTGCGGGACCTGGCCGCCTCGGCGACGGCCAGGGGCGACAGGCAACCCCAGCGGAGGTACGGGCTGAGCCTGCTGGTCGCATCACCCGGCATGTCGTCGTGCGCTTCCGCGTACCCGTCGAGATGGCGCAACCATGTGCTCAGCCGCCGCCGAGCGACGGTCTCGCCTCCTTCGGCGGCATGGGGTGATTCGCCGTCCGGGACGGCCGGCAGACGTCCGACGCTGATCCCGCCGGGCAGAGTGACGGCGGCCGGTACCGCTGCCTCGGTCCGCCATGTCGCCTGTGACCAGGACCGGTGGTAGGGCGAGAACACCTTGTACGCCGCCCCGCCGCTGCCGGGCCGGACCGCGCCCGGTTCGACGATCGTCACGCCGGGGAACAGTTCGAGGGCGAGGCGGTGCCGTTCGCACTCCTCGGCGAGGCGGCGTTCCCGGCGGCGGGCGTAACGGCTGACGTCCGCGGCGAGGCCGACCCACGCGGCGTCGTGCTCCCGGGCCACCTTGATCGTCTCGGCGACCGGGTCGCCGGTGCGCAGGACCAGGTCGCCGCCGCGTTCACGCAGCTGTTCGCGCAGGTCGGCGAGGCTCTGGTGGAGGAACCGGGTGCGGTTCGGGGAGAGCGAGCCGAGCGTCGGGTCGAGCACGTAGAGCGGGATCACCCGGTCGGCGTTCGCGCACGCCGCGGCGAGGGCCGGGTTGTCGTGCACCCGCAGGTCGCGGGTGAACAGGACGACCGCGGTCCGCATCAGGCCGCCAACTGGATCGGGGTGCCCGGGCGGGTCAGCAGGCTGCGGACGGCGACCGCGGCCCGGCGGTGGTTGGGCACGGTGGCGCGTCGGGTGAAGACGTCGTGGCCGGCCGCCTCGATCTCGTCGAGGATGCCGCCGTAGAGCTGGAAGGCGGTCCGCATGCAGGCCTGGGAGGCGGGTTCCAGCAGCGGGATGCCGGGGGCGGCGGCCGCGTAGTGCTCGCGGGCCAGCGCCACCTCGGCCTTGATCAGGTTGCGGATCGGCGGGGTGGTGACGCCGCGTTCCAGGTCCTCGCGGGTGACGCCGTGCGCGGCGAGATGCTCCTCGGGCAGGTAGATCCGGTCGCGTCGCAGGTCCTCGGCGACGTCCCGGATGAAGTTGGTGAGCTGGAACGCGAAGCCCAGCTGGCGGGCGGGTTCGCGGGCGGCGACCGGGTCGGAGGAGCCCAGGATCGGCAGCATCATGGTGCCGATGACGGCGGCCGAGCCGTCCATGTAGTCGAGCAGGTCGTCGTAGGTGCGGTAGCCGGTGACGGTGATGTCCATGGCCATGCTGCGCAGGAACTTCTCGAAGTCCTCGAGGTCCAGGTCGAACACTGCGATGGTGTGCAGGACGGCGGGCAGCAGCTCGTCGTCGACGTCCTCGCCGCGCAGTCCGGCGAGGAACCGGTCGGACCAGGCGGTCAGCAGGGCGGCCCGCTCGGCGGGGGGCCGGGACTCGGTGCGGTCCACGATTTCGTCCGCATATCGGGTGAAACCGTACAGGGCATGCACGTGCCGCCGCTTCCACGCCGGTAGCAACCGGGTGGCCAGGTAGTACGTCCGCCCGTGCTCTCGGTGCAGCTCGCGGCAGCGTTCATAGGCCGCCGCCAAATCGGTTTCCATCCCGGGCCTCCCGGTTAAATCGACGCACGAATCGACGCAACTTCAACGAGTTAGGGTACGGTACCCAGCGTGGCCAATCACACCCTCGAGGGAAATCGCGTCGAAGCGATCCCCCGCCAGCCGGTCTCGCATCGAGCGCTGATCGGCGCCGTCGAGGGCACGCTCGCCGATTTCCTCGCCTCGCAGATCGCCGCCCTGGACGCCGTCGACCCCGAGCTGGGCGGCTTCGCCCGGACTGCCCGTGACCTGGTGATGGCCGGCGGCAAGCGACTCCGGCCGACCTTCGCGTACTGGGGGTGGCGTGGGATCACCGGCCCAGCCGAACCGGTCGAACCTGTACTACCCGCTCTCGGCGCTCTCGAACTCATGCACACGTTCGCGCTGGTCCACGACGACGTGATGGACGATTCGGCCACCCGCCGGGGACGGCCCACCGCGCACCGGCTCTTCGCCGCCCGCAACGGCACCAGGTTCGGGACGTCCGCGGCGATACTGGCCGGCGACCTCTGCCTGGTGTGGGCGGATCAGCTGCTGGCGCGTACCCCGCTGACACCGCACGTGCTGATGGAGGCCCGCACCCGGTATGACCGGATGCGCATCGAAGCCGTCGCCGGGCAGTACCTCGACGTGCTCGGCGAGACCGACCCCGGCTCGTGGTCGGTGGAACGCGCACTGCTCGTCGCCCGGCACAAGACCGCCAGCTACACCGTGCAGTGGCCGCTCGGCTTCGGCCTGGCGCTGGCCGGCGGCGACCCGCGCCTGGACGAGGCGTTCCAGATCTACGGCATCGCGGTCGGCGAGGCCTTCCAGCTGCGCGACGACCTGCTCGGTGTGTACGGCGACCCGGCGGTCACCGGCAAACCCGCCGACGACGACCTGCGCAGCGAGAAACCGACCACCCTGCGGATGCTGGCCCGGCGGATGGCCACCGACGCGCAGCGCGACGAACTCGACCGGGGTGCCGGCCCCTCCCGGCAGGCGCAGATCATCACCGCGACCGGCGCACGGGACCGCGTCGAGGAGATGATCCAGGAGCGGGTCGAGGAGGGTGTCGCGGCGATCCGGGCGGCGCCCATGCAGCCCGACGCGCGGGCCGCACTGCTCGAGCTGGCCGTCGCCGCCACGCACCGACCGGCATGATCCCTGTTCTTCCCCCTCTGTCTGGAGTCGTGACGTGCGAGTTGTGAACGGGCCCACCGAACGCGTCGTGGTGGTCGGCGCCGGCTTGGGCGGATTGGCGTGCGCCCTGCACCTGGCCGCGGCCGGGCGCCAGGTCACCGTCGTCGAACGGGAACCGGTGCCGGGCGGCCGGGCCGGGCGGCTGGCCCTCGGTGCATACGAGTTCGACACCGGGCCCACCGTGCTGACCATGCCGGAACTGATCGAGGAACCCCTGGCGGCGGTCGGCGAGAAGCTCTCGGACTGGCTGGAGCTGACCCCGCTCGACCCGGCGTACCGGGCGTTCTACCCGGACGGGTCGACGCTTGACGTGCGTACCGACACGACCCGGATGGCAGCCGAGATCGCCCGGGTCTGCGGGGCGCGCGAGGCCGACGGCTACCTGCGGTTCGTGGACTACACCCGGCGGCTGTGGCAGCTGGAACGGGACAACTTCATCGACCGGAACCTGGACTCCCCGATCGACCTGCTCAACCTCAACCTGCTGAAGCTGCTGGGAATGGGCGGGTTCCGGCGACTCCAGCCCAAGATCGATCAGTTCTTCAAGGACCCGCGGACCCGGCGGATCTTCTCGTTCCAGGCGATGTACGCGGGACTCGCCCCGCACGACGCGCTCGCCATCTACGCGGTGATCGCGTACCTCGACTCGGTCGCCGGGGTGTACTACCCCAAGGGCGGGATGCACGCGGTGCCGCGGGCGCTGGCCGGCGCCGCCGAGAAACACGGGGTCACCTTCCGGTACGACACGACCGTCGAGAAGGTCACCACGGCACACGGCAAAGCCACCGGAGTGCTCACCGCGGGCGGCGACCACATTCCGGCCGACGTGGTCGTACTCAATCCGGATCTGCCGATCGCCTACCGCGACCTGCTCCCGCCGCGGGCTTCGTCACGCCGGCTCCGCTACTCCCCGTCATGCGTGGTCCTGCACATCGGGTCACGGGCTTCGTTCAGCAAGACCGCACACCACAACATCCATTTCGGTACGTCGTGGAAGGGCACCTTCGACGAGGTGATCAACAAGGGTCTGCTGATGAGCGACCCATCCCTGCTGGTCACCAACCCGACCCACACCGACCCGTCCGCGGCGCCCGACGGCCGGCAGAGCTACTACGTGCTCGCGCCCGCCCCCAACCTGGACAAGGCACCGTTCGACTGGCGGGGCGGACTCGGCGAGCGCTACGCCGACGAGATCCTGGGCGTGCTGGAACAGCGCGGATACATCGGCTTCCGGGACGGGGTGGAGGTGCGGCGGATCGTGACGCCGGCCGACTGGGCCGACGAGGGCATGGCCGCCGGCACCCCGTTCGCCGCCGCACACACCTTCGCGCAGACCGGGCCGTTCCGCCCGGCCAACCTGCACCCGACGCTACCCAACGTGGTCTTCACCGGCTCCGGGACGCAACCGGGAGTCGGCGTGCCGATGGTGCTGATCTCCGGGAAACTGGCCGCCGCCCGGGTCACCGGGAGCGCCTCATGACCCACCGGGAGAACCTCCTGGTCGAACTCGTCGACCCGGACGGCACCGCCATCGGGTCGACGACCGTGCTCCGGGCACACGAGGCACCGGGCACGCTGCACCGGGCGTTCTCGGTGTTCCTGCGGGACCCGTCCGGCCGGGTGCTGCTGCAGCAGCGGTCGGCGGCGAAGACCCGGTTCCCGCTGCGCTGGGGCAACACGTGCTGCGGGCATCCGGCGCCCGGACAGTCGGTGGCCGCGGCGGCCGAGGTGCGGATCGGCGAGGAACTGGGCGTCACCGCCTCCGCTCTCTCCTCCACCCTCTCGGAGGTCGGCGTCCACTCGTACTTCGCCGAGGACCCGGTGACCGGGCGGGTGGAGCGGGAGTACGACCACGTGCTCGTGGCCGACGTGCCGGACGGGATGGAGTTCCGGCCCGACCCCGGCGAGGTGGCACGGCTGCTGTGGGTCGCGCCCGAGGACCTGCCGGGGCGTATCTCGGCGGATCCGTTGTCGTACGCGCCCTGGCTCGAAGGGGTCGTCTCGGTCTACTCCTCCGATTTCGCGGTTCACCCGCTTCCGGACTCCTCTCGTTCGGAGCGGTCGGGTGGGCGATGAGGGGCTGAGCCCCGGTGCCGCCGCGCGACGTCTGGGCGTCGCGGTCACCACCCTGCGCACCTGGCATCAGCGTTACGGGCTCGGACCCAGCCGGCACGAGCCGGGACATCATCGGCGTTACACGGTCGAGGACCTCGTCCGGCTGGAGGTGATGCAACGACTGACGGCTCAAGGGGTGGCACCGGCCGAGGCTGCGGCGTGGGCTCGGCGTACCCCGGAACCGGCTCCCGTCCCCGTTGCCGTCCCCGTTGCCGCCCCGGGTTCCTCCCGCTCGGGCGGTGGGCAGACCATCGCCCTCGGGCCGCACGCCGACCCCGCAGCACGGGGGCTCGGACGGTCCGCGATGCGGCTGGACGTGCCGTCGATGCGCTCCGTCCTGGAAGCCGCGATCGCCGGGCGTGGCGTGGTGCCGGCGTGGGAGCAGGTGATCATGCCGGTGCTGATCGGTGTCGGCGAACGGTACGAGGCGACCCGCCGCTTCATCGAGGTCGAACACCTGCTGTCCCGGACGGTCACCGAGGTCCTCGGCGCGGTGCCGCGGCCCTCCGGAACGCCGCGGATCCTCCTGTCCGCCGCCGACGAGGAACAGCACACGCTGCCGCTGGAGGCCCTGGACGCGGCGCTGGCCGAGAAGGGGGTGCCGGCCCGGATGCTGGGTGCGCGGATGCCGGTCCGGGCGCTGGAGGATGCGGTGGCCCGGACCGGGCCGGCGGCCGTCGTGCTCTGGTCACAGCTGCGCGGGACCGGCGACGTCGGCCAACTCCAGCACCTGATGCGGCTGCCGCACCCGCCGCTGGTCGTCGCGGCGGCCGGACCGGGCTGGCCGATGGACGCGCTGCCGGTCGGTGTGACCCCGCTCAGCAGCCTCACCGACGCGGTGAACCTGGTGGCCATCGCCGGAACCGTTGACGTTTGACCTGGTCACAGCGTTGCGAACGGAATCGGGGATACCGATTTGGCGGGCGGTCGGTGGATCACATATGCTTTGCAGGCCTCAACGGGGCGCGGTTGGGGCCAAGCGGCTGAGGTCGAAGCGGCTGAGGTCAAGGCCACCAAACGTTGCCGATCACGCATCCAGCGTGGTGTGCAATGATGGCGGAGTTGCCCTCATCGTCTAGTGGCCTAGGACGCCGCCCTTTCAAGGCGGTAGCACGGGTTCGAATCCCGTTGGGGGTACTGGTAAGTTAGTGATCGCAAGTCACTGACAGACCGGCACGGAATGACAGTTACATAGCAAGGTCCTGTGGAGCAGTTGGAGTGCTCGCCGCCCTGTCAAGGCGGAGGTCGCGGGTTCAAGTCCCGTCAGGACCGCAATGCACGTCGCGGCCAGGTAGCTCAGTTGGTACGAGCGTCCGACTGAAAATCGGAAGGTCGGCGGTTCGACCCCGCCCCTGGCCACTTTTACCGAACCAGGTAGACAAGCCCTCTTCTGCGAATTCGCGGTTGAGGGCTTCGTCATTTCCGGGCCTCTTCAGTCGTTTCGGTGGTCGCTCGTGGCCCCACCACGGTCACTCCCTTTCACTGTCGGGGCTATCTCTCGCACCGCGTCCGGTTCCCTCCAGCAGTGTCCTTCGCCGACGAAGTCTGCCCATGTGCCACTCGACTTCGTCCGGAGCCAACCGACCGGATGACGGCATCGCCATTGGCACCCGGCGCGTGCCGCCTTCGATCTTCAGCTGCGGATCGAGGGCCGTCGGCTCCGCCACGGGTGTGGTGAGTTGGGGTGTGGTGAGTTGGGGTGCGCAGCGCGGCCGTAATCACCACGCCCGCCACAGGTGTGGTGATTTCGGGTGCCCAGCACGCCCGTAATCACCACGCCCCGCCACGGGTGTGGTGATTTCGGGTGCCCAGCACGCCCGTAATCACCACGCCGCCACGGGTGTGGTGATTACGGGCGTCCAGCGCGCCCGAAATCACCACGCAGACCTTGACCGCGAAACGTGTCTAGCTGGCCCGGTCAGCAGGCGGCAGGTGTGGTGGTGGCGATCGGTTGCTGATCTTGCCGTTCGACCTTCGGCGTCACTCTGGTCCGGGTCATCAGGTCGTCGGGGGTGGCTGTAGCCGGTGCCGGGCGCTTGTAGTGGCCGGGGTCGGAGGCGTGTGTGCCGGCGGTGGGCCCCTGCGAAGTCGATCACCTGGCCCTGCGCTACTGCTGCTTCAACGTCGGTGAGGCAGCAATAGCGCGGGGCCAGGTGATCGACTTCGGGAGAGTGGACGCGTTGTCGGCTTGAGGTGTCGTGGGCATGCGTGCCGAGGAAGTCCGGGGTCGGGCGCTGTCATCCGCGTGAGCGGGCGCCGGCCGGTGTCAGGCGGGCCGTGAAGCACTGCAGCGCCCGGTTTGCGGTAGAAGAGTGTGTCGATGCCGCATGGGGGTACGGGTTTGACGGCGCTGTGTACATCCGTGGCGGGTGTGGCAACACCCGCCGTGGATGTGGAGCCCGTTTCGGAACAGCTTCCGAAACGAGCGACCCAGACAAGAACGGCCCGGCAGAGGATGCCGGGCCGTTCCGAGGGACGAGGGGTCAGCCGCGCAGGGTGGCCAGGTCCGCGGCGTCCACCGCGTTCTTGCGGAGGTCCTCGCAGTTGACCGCGGTGCCCGCGGCCCGCACCAGGCACACGTCCGCCTGCGAGCCGCCGTCGAGGCGGTCGCGGGCGGTGGTGCTGCCGGTGTGGTTGCCGCTGCTGTCGAGGTCGCCGCCGATCAGGACGTCCTCGCCGGCGTCGCCGTAGATCAGGTCGTCGCCGGCCTGACCGATGGCCCAGTCGGCGCCCGCGCCCGCGTAGAGCTTGTCGTTGCCCGCGCCGCCCTGGAGCTCGTCGTCGCCGGCTTCGCCCTTGAGGTTGTCGTTGCCGGCCTCGCCGAGGAGGAAGTCGTTGCCGGCGCCGCCGTAGACGACGTCGTTGCCCGCTCCGGCGTGGACCTCGTCCTTGCCGGCCTCGCCGTAGACGGTGTCGGTGCCCGCACCGGCGTCGATCTTGTCGTCGCCCGCGCCGCCCTTGATCAGGTCGTTGCCGGAGCCGCCGAAGAGGGTGTCGTTGCCGCCGTTGCCCCAGATCTTGTCGTTGCCGGTGCCGCCCTGCAGCTGTTCGCCGGCCGAGCCACCGATCAGGACGTCGTTGCCGGAGCCGCCGTCGGCGAACAGGTAGACCCCGGTCTTGTTGGTGATCTTGTCATTCTTGTCGCCGAGGGCAGCGGTGATCTTCGTGGTCTTCTTCTTGGTGGTGCACTTGACCTTGGTCTTGTCGCCCTTGACCGCCTTGCAGCCCTTGCCCGCCGTGAGCGCGACCGTGTCGTTCAGCGTGACGGTGCGGCCGCTGATCGTGATGACCAGGTTGTTGCTCTTGCCCATCAGGGCGTTGAACTGGACCGTC
This sequence comes from Actinoplanes sp. NBRC 101535, assembly GCF_030269225.1. NCBI lineage: Bacteria > Bacillati > Actinomycetota > Actinomycetes > Micromonosporales > Micromonosporaceae > Actinoplanes > Actinoplanes sp. NBRC 101535. The sequence continues at coordinate 11,636 of NZ_BSSY01000020.1, forward strand.
GACGAACCGACGACCTTCGCCAGCCCACTGGTGTAGGCCTGTGCCGGGCTGGCGATCACCGACGTGGCGGCGACCGCGGCGGCGGTGAGGCCGACGGTGGCGAGGGCTTTGCGGCGGAACGAGTGCATCAAGGTCTTCTTCTCCCCATGAGATCAACAGCCACCGCAGCCTAAGGGGGTACGGCGGTGTCGCCACCAGCCGAAAAGACCGAACCTGATCATGAGAAAGGCCCGTGCCGTCACGGGGGGAACGGCACGGGCCTTGCACAGAACGGTAGCCACCTCCGGCCGACTTTTCGAGGGTGGCGGCCGAATTCATGGCAACCGCACAGGAAACCGAGACCTGATCGGCAGCCGCGGATTCGTCCTTTGTGCGCACACCGGCAAGCCGCCCCACTCATCCACACTCACGGGGCAGCCTCTTGATGGGCGACGCCCGGTCCATCACAGTGTGGTATCGGGTTCGGTCAAAGGAGGGCACGGTCGTGCAGACCTTCACGAACGAGGCGGAACAGGCGGCCTTCACCCTCGCGGAGGCGCTCTGCGAGAAGGCGATGTCGTGCATGCGCAGCGCCGAGGAGGCCTCCGAGGCCTTCCGCAACGGTCAGACCGCGATGCGGCGGCAGTTCCGCGCCCGCGGCCTGTCCGAGGTGGAGGCCGACATCCGCTGGTCCGGGTCGGCGCAGGCATCGCGGGCCATCGCCGACAACGGCTTCTTCATGTCGCAGGCGGCGATGTTCAACACCGCGGCGACCGCGCAATACGCGAAGGCGCTCTATCTCCGGACCAGATAGGACAGACGTCTCCGGGGTACGCGTCGGAGCACGGTCACGCAGCGCGGGCGTCGCGGTGGCGCAACGTCGCGACGGTGGATCCGGCGAGGGCGATCAGGCAGTCCGGCAGTTGCCCGTCCTGGATCGCGGCGCCGAAGAGCGCCTCACCGGTCGGGAAGTCGCCGTTGACATACGCGCTGACGAACCTCGCCACCCAGCGCTTGTCATACCGCGCGTCGTCGATGCCCGGGAACTCCAGGGTCCAGGCGCCACCGATCGGCACCTGGCCGACCATCGTCGCCGCCAGGCACCAGGCCACGTCCCAGGCCCCGACCACACCCTCACGGCTGACCACCGCGTCGAAGGTGTCGGCCACGGCAGCGCTGTCGCCGGTGAGCGCGCTCTCCAGAACCTGCGCGGCGTCGTCGAATGCGTGCTGTGGTACTTCGGTCACGTCAGAAAAGGTACGCGGAACCGTCAAGCTCCGCTCGTGGATCTACCTGTGAGTATCAGGCCCCGCGGAGCAGGCAGGTGATGCGCGCGGTGCACACCCGCTCGTCCGCCTCGTCGAGCAGGACCACTTCGTACGTCGCGACGGCACGTCCCCGGTGCACGGGGGTGGCGACGCCGGTGACCAGTCCGGACCGGGCGGCCCGGTGATGGGTGGCGTTGATGTCCACGCCGACCGCGAACGGACGGTCGACGGTCTGCCCGTGCAGCACCGCGCCGACCGAGCCCAGCGTCTCCGCCAGCACGCAGGAGGCCCCGCCGTGCAGCAGACCGTACGGCTGGGTGTTGCCCTCGACGGGCATGGTCCCGACGACCCGCTCGGCGGTCGCCTCGGTGATCACGATGCCCATCCGCTCGGCGAGCGCACCGCCACCGCTGCTGGTGAACAGGTGCTGCGTGCCGTCTTCCGCGATATCCACGACGGCGTACGTTACCCGCGTATCAACCAGCACCCAGCGACATGTATCACAGCCGGACGTCTGCCTCTGGCGGTGATCGGGTACAGATGTGTCCATCGAGCCGGAAGATCCGGCAGGGAAAGGGGAGGGCCATGACGGAGCCGCAGGAGACCGTGGAGACCCGGGGCGACACCCGCGTGGATCTGGTGACCAGCGACGCGAACGGCGACGGCAAGGTCGACGTCTGGGTCTCGGACACCGACGGCGACGGTAAGCCGGACCTGTACCAGTTCGACACCGACGGTGACGGCAAGGTCGACGTCACGATGGTCGACCTCGACGAGGACGGAAACCCGGACCTGGTCGTGGACGGCGACGGCGGACTGCCGCCGGCGACCGTCTGAGCCCGGCGCCTGTTTCGTGAAGGGGCAGGAGCGCGGCGAGGTTCAGGTGCCGTCCTGCCATCCCTCGCGTGACAGGCGCTAGCCGCTCAGGGCGGACAACGCCACCCAGAGGACGGCGAGCGCCACCGCGGTGGTGCCGACCGTGGAGACGGTGTGCCGCCAGGAGCGGACGCCTTCGACGGCCTCCGGGTGGCCCAGCGATTCCAGCGCCGCGCGGTGCGTACGGACTTCGGCGCGGTGCCGGATCGCGGTGTCCTCGGTGGGTTCCGCCGGGGCCCGGCTCAACTCCACCGCCAGCCGGGCCTGGGCACGTTGCAGACGGCGGACCGCGGCCCGGCCGCGGCGGCCGACGCTTGCCGCGGCGTGCCGGCGGGCGGCCGCGCGCCGTGATCCGGAGCCGAGCACCCGCAGTTCGCCGTCGGTGATCAGGGCCGGGTCGCGCAGGGTGGCGAGTTTCGCGACGTAGTAGGCCGCCTCCTGGTCGTGGGCGCGGCGGACCAGCCAGAGGATGAGCAGCAGCGGCGGCAGGCCTTTGACGACCAGCACCGCGAGCAGGGCCAGCGCGCCGTTGCCCAGGCCGTCCCGCAGCAGCGGCGAGTTCCACAGCACGTGCGAGGCCCAGGCGCCGAAGAACGCGCATCCGGCCATCGCGACCCGGTGTCCCCGGCCGCGGTCCGGGGTGACCACGAGGTACCCGATGCCGGCGCCGGCCAGGGCGCCGAACAGGGTGTGGCTCCACACCCCGGCCAGGAAGCCGCGGACCAGGAACGTGGTGATCACCGGCTGGACCTGGTCGCCTTCGCCGGCGAGCGCGACCGCGCCGATCGCGAACACCACGTCCTCGACGATCTGGAAGCCCAGCCCGACCAGCGCGCCGTAGACGACGCCGTCCAGGACGCTGTTCACCTGGGCGCGGGCGATCAGCACGATGGCCACCACGCCGAGTGTCTTGGCGATCTCCTCGACGGTCGGCCCGGCCAGGGCGGCACCCCAGTCGGCGGCCAGGTGCGGGGAGCCGAGTTTGGCGATCAGGTTCTCCAGGGCGGTGCTGCCCGGGATGGACACCGTGGTCGCGACCAGGCCTCCCCAGGCGAAGGCCACCACGCGCAGGCCGGCCGGTTCGCGTTCCAGGAAGTCGAGTTCCGAGACGAAGAGCCAGAAAGGGACGGCGAGCAGCGCGAACAGTGCGATCGCGGTGATCGTGGCGATCGGGAACGTCGCGAGGAACCGGGTGGTGATCTGGCCGATCCGGATCGCTCCGGCGGCGAGCAGCGCGAGAACGATCCAGAACGCCGGTTGCCGGGCGAGCGCGGCCGCCGTGGCGCCCGGCCGCACCGGGTCGCTCATCGACCGGCCTCGTAGTCCAGGGTCCGGGTGCTGGCGTCGATGGCCGGCAGGGTGCGGCCGAGGTCGAGGTCGGCACCGCTGACCGTGACCTCGATGGTGAGCCCGTGGGCGACGAAGACCGCGTACCGGCCGTCGCGTCCGCCGGCGCTGTAGACGCCCTGGACGCCGTCGAGACCGCCGGCCGTGGAGACCGCGAGCTGGGTGCCGGTGACCCGGTGGCCGGAGGTGCCGGTGATGCGCTGGCGCAGACGGACCGCGGCGGCGCTCAGGTCACCGTCGAAGGGCTGGACGGCGATCGCGTAGCGGACCCGGCCGACGCGGAAGAGCGCGGTGCCCCGGTCCTCACCGGGGCGGGTGCCGGTGACGTCGAGGGTGGCGCCGGGTGGTGGCACGACGGTGACCCCGGCGCCGACCGGATAGGGCAGGCCGGCCGGGACCGGTCGCTGCGCCGGGACGGCCTGGTCCAGCAACGGCAGGCCGAAGGTGAGGAAGGCGAGCACCAGCACGAGTCCGAGGGCGAGCGGCAGTCCGAGGGTGCCGGGAAGATCGGTGAGCTGACGCCGCGTGACCGTCCCCATCCGTCCAAGTTAACGGCGGTTTCGCGCCGCTGTCCGGGGAACCCGGCACTGGCCACTGTGGATGGACGATCAACCTGGCAGATTACGGATTTGTCCGTTTTATCGAAAGGTGCTGTACGGGGACGGCAGAGGTCAACCACACCCCGTTGTCGCTGCGGTGGAACACGTGACCCTCGCCCGTCATCACCGTCGCGGCGACCGCCAGGACCACCACGTCGGCGGACCGGCGGCGCCCGACGGTCAGCGCGGTCGGCACGTCCGCCGAGAGGTGCACGTGATGCCGGCTGCGCGGGCGCAGCCCCTCCCGCAGGATCGCGTCGAGGTTGGCCCGGGGCGTGCCGTGGAAGAGCTCGGCGGGCGGGACGGCGGGCGGCAGGTCCAGGTCGACGGCGACCCGCCGGGAGTGCCCCTGGCTGGCCCGGATCCGGTCGACACCGTCCGGGCCGGGCGCCACCGCGAACCGGGACTTGTCGTTGCCGGCCACCACGGCGTCGAGCGTCTCCCGGGAGATGCCGAGAGCGGACAGCAGTGCCGCAACCGGCACCCATCCATGGGGGTCGAGGGTGAGACCGGCCGTCTCGGGACGGTGCCGCAGCACCATCGAGATCCGTCTGCTGATGCGAACCTGGTCGCGGGTGAGTGTGGTCAATGGGTGAGCTCCATGACCGCAAGGTAGTACGGCCGATCCCGCTCGTCGATCGATTTCAGCCGCCACGCGGTGCCCGCCACCAGCGCTTCGAGCTCCGCGGCCGAGCAGTTCAGATAGTCGAACCACCCGGTGGCGACCTCGCGGTAGCGCAGCCGCAGACGCAACTGCCCGCCGAGACGCCCGCGTGCCCGGTTCCGCTCGTGGTACGCCACATGCACCGGGTCCCGCGTCCCGTACGGATCGGTGCCCTGCGCGACGATCTGGGCACCCGGGGCGGCCAGCCGGGCGAGGGCGTCCAGGAACACCGGGGCGCGTTCGGGGCTCTCCAGCAGGCCGAGGTTGTTGCCGAGCAGCAGGAACGTGTCGTACCGGACCGGGGCCCGGGCGAACTCGTCGACGGTGGCCAGCACGGTGTCGCGCAGTCCCCGTCTGCGGGCCACCTCGATCGCGCCCTGCGAGGTGTCCAGGCCGGTCACCGCGACACCCCGGCGTTGCAGTTCGAGCGCGGTGCGCCCGGCACCGGCGCCGATGTCCAGCACCCGGCCCCGGCAGTACTTCAGCGCCCGGTGGTCGTGCGGCTGCCAGGCGTCCGGTTCGTCCAGGTAGTGGTCGGCGGGTGCACCGTTGATCAGCCCGTCGTCGCGTTCGATCACCTCGATCACCGGACGGGGCAGCCGGCCACCGGCGAGCGGTCGCGGCCCGACGCCGGTACGCACCGCGTACGCGTCTCTGATCATCTCGCCGAAGGCGTCGCCGATTGCCGGTTCATCCACGGTCACTACTCTTGAGGACATGGCCGGACTGGAGCAACTCGGGTCGGAGAAATACGTCCTGCTCACGACGTTCCGCAGGGACGGGCGCGCGGTCGCGACCCCGCTGTGGGTGGTGCCCGACTCCGGCGGCGGTCTCGGATTCTGGACGGTCGCCGAAAGCGGCAAACACAAGCGGATCCGGAACAACGGGCGGGTCACTGTGGGCCCGTGCGACGTGCGGGGCACGCCGACCGGCGACGCGGTCGAGGCGGTCGCGCGGATCGGCGACACCTCGGATCTGGGCCGGATCGGCACCGGCATCCGGAAGAAGTACGGCATGGTCGGCCGTCTGCTGATGCTCGGCAGCCGGATCCGCCGTGGTTCCGGCGGCACCGTCGCGGTGCTGGTGAACTGACCGGAGTCCGTCCCGGCCGACTGCCGGGAGACCTGCTGGTCAGATCACGGGGCCGTGGAATCCTGCCGACGGCCGGCGGGAGTCTCAGTTCGTACGGGAAAAGCAGCCGGCGCCGCACGAAGCCGGCGCCGGGCAGCGGTTTCCTTCAAGGTCGTCGGATCGTTGAGACGAAGAAGGGGCGATCGCCTTCCCCAGCGCTCGCCCCTTGCAACGGTCTTGGTCGACCGGGTCAGTCGCCCTGACGCTGCGTGGGAATCTGTCCCTGCAGCAGGGCACGAACCTCCGACTCCCGGTAACGACGGTGGCCACCCAACGTGCGAATAGCGCTGAGTTTGCCCGCCTTCGCCCACCGAGTCACGGTCTTCGGGTCGACACGGAACATCGACGCCACCTCGGCCGGCGTTAGTAGCGGCTCGGGATCGTGCGTACGCGATGCCATCGGTCACTCCTCCACAGGTGCCTATAAACATCGGCCGGGGTCCCGCCGGCCGGTGCGTCTCTCATGGTCCGGCTAGTCCCCGATGTCCGACATGGGCCGAACGGACGAACGTCCCCAGATAGACGGATGAAGCATGCCCGATTTTTCCGTGTTTTCTACGCCAGATAGTGTCTCGTTTAGTCTGATTATCACGCTTCGCGGACCCGCAATTACGAAGAGTGTTCACCTCGGGAGCGCTCCCAGACACGAGGAAAACTGCCCGTCTGTCCTATTTCCGCAGGTCAGTTGCATCGCTCGAGAAGCTGGACGACCCGCCACCGGGCGACCAGCTTCTCGTAGGCCTCACTCGCTGACTCAGCGTCACCACGGGAAAGTGCGGAAAGTCCGGCTGCCACCAGTCCGGGGGAATCGTCCTCGGTGAGGCTGTCCTCCGGGAGGAGGTTGACCAGGCCGCCGTAGTCGAGCTCCACCACGGAGCGTGGGTGGAACTCCTCGAGCCAGCGGGTGCCCTCCTCGACCGCCTCGGTGATCGGCGCGTCGCCGAGCGACTTACGCAACACCGACACCGCTCGATGCGCCCGGCGGCGGGCCTTGGAGATCTCCGTGCGGTAACGCAGCGTGCGCCGGCGGCCGGACAGCGCGATCTCCCGCTCGTCGAGATCGACGAAGGCGAACCAGCGCAACGGCACACCCCAGGTGGCGATCTGCTCGTGCACCCGCGGCACACCCTGCTCCAGGACCTTGGCGCCGCTGCGCCAGTCCTCCACCACTGCCTTGGCCTGCCCGGCCAGCACCGGCGGCACGAAGGCGTCGGCGAGCACCGCGGGCACGCCGTCGCGGGCGTTCAGCGCCGCCTCGGCGACCCGCAGGCGCAGACTCCACGGGCAGACCAGGAGGGTGTCCTCCCACTCCAGCAGGTAAGCCTCGTCGGGCAACTCGGGCAGACGGGTCCAGCCCGCGCCGAGCGCCTCGAGCACGGCGCTGCGCTGGCGGACCGGCCCCTCGATCGGCCCCAGGTCACGGCCCTGGCGCGCGTACTCGCGCCAGAAGACCTGCCGGTCCGGGTCGAAGGCGGTCAGCGGTTCGTAAACCCGTAGGTACGACGCGAACAGTGACGGCACGGCGCGATCCTTTCACGAATTCGCCCGGGTTGAACTTCCCGCGCTGACGTAATCGCCCTCCTATTCGCGCGACTACGCTCGCAGTGTCCGGCTGACCCCGCCGGACACCACGGCCCCACGAAGGCCGGGAAACGAGATCAGGAGATCAACAATGGACGTGTTCGACACCGACGGGCACGAACAGGTCGTCTTCTGCCAGGACCGGAGCACCGGCCTGAAGGCGATCATCGGAATCTATTCCACGGCTCTCGGGCCGGCTCTCGGCGGCACGCGCTTCTACCCCTACGAGAACGAGGACGCCGCCCTCGCGGACGTGCTGAAGCTGTCCCGCGGCATGGCCTACAAGAACGCGATGGCCGGACTGGACCTCGGCGGCGGCAAGGCCGTCATCTGGGGTGACCCCGCCACCCTCAAGTCAGAGGCTCTCCTGCGGGCGTACGGCCGGTTCGTCGAGTCGCTGCGCGGCCGTTACTACACCGCCTGCGACGTCGGCACCTACGTCCCGGACATGGACGTGATCGCACGCGAGACCAAGTATGTGACCGGCCGCAGCGTGCAGCACGGCGGTGCCGGCGACTCCTCGGTCCTCACCGCCTGGGGCGTCTTCCAGGGCATGCGGGCCGCCGCCGAGCACACCTGGGGCAGCCCCACCCTCAACGGCCGCACGGTCGGCGTCGCCGGCCTCGGCAAGGTCGGCAAGTATCTGGCCGGCCACCTGATCGGCGACGGTGCCACGGTGATCGCCACCGACGTCAGCGACGCCGCCCGGGAGTGGGCCCGCACCACCCACCCGGAGATCCAGCTCGTCGCGGACACCGACACGCTGATCACTTCCGACCTCGACGTGTACGCGCCCTGCGCCCTGGGCGGTGCCCTGAACGACGACACCGTCCCGGTGCTGCGCGCCAAGGTGGTCACCGGCGGGGCGAACAACCAGCTCGCCCACCCCGGCATCGGCAAGCTGCTGGAGGACCGCGGCATCCTCTACACCCCCGACTACGTGGTCAACGCCGGCGGCGTCATCCAGGTCGCGGACGAGATCGAGGGCTTCAACTTCGAGCGGGCCAAGCTGCGCGCCACCGGGGTCTTCGACACCACCCGGCGGATCCTCCAGCTCGCCTCGGACGAGGGCGTCCCACCGGCGGTGGCCGCCGACCGGCTCGCCGAACGGCGGATGTCCGAGGTCGGTCGTCTTCGCTCGATCCACCTGGCTTAGCGGCCTGGGCGGTCGCTTCGGGGGCCTGCCGCGCGACGCCGGAGAAGACGAACCGCGACGCGCGGCAGTGTCACACGCAACCCGAGGTGCCGAACGCGGCATCGTCCATGTACCGTAAGACCCACGAGAGATGCCTGACGTCATCGGGGCCCGCCTTCGGGCTGCCCCGAATTCTGTGCGAGGGGGTCGAGCCATGGGGCGCGGCCGTGCTAAGGCCAAGCAGACGAAGGTGGCCCGGGAGTTGAAGTATCACTCCCCGAACACCGACCTCACCGCCTTGCAGCGCGAACTGGCGGGTGCCAGCCAATCCGACCGTCATTTCGACGACGACAACGATGAGTTCGTCGACGATGACGAGGATGACGACGCTGAAGACGACCAGGATTCCTGGTCGCCGACAACAAGGCGGCATTGACCCGTTTCGCATAGGGCACGCGGACTCTGACCGCGTGCTTCCGTGTGTGTCGTGGTCACTCACTTCCTGCGGTCAACAACGATGAAGCCCACGCGGGTTGGTTTTCCGCGTGGGCCTCGACCGGACTCTGTCTGACGCTCCGCGGAGCTCAGCGAGGCCGGTTGTTCCAGTTGTAGAACGTCGGGATGTTCTCGAAGTGGTTCCAGGCGCAAACCGCCGAGCCGCTACCCTGCGACGCCTCCTCGGCGCGCTGTTCTCGGGCCGCTTCCGCCTCCGCGATGAGCGCGGTCAGACCTGCCCGGGTGTCATGCACCCGCGCCGTCACCGGATCCGGTCCCACACCGTCAGACAGCTGTGGCCTCGTGATCTCGGGCATGGTCCAACACTCCCTCCAGTAGGCGAATCTTGCTGTTGCGGCAGTGGTCCGTCTCGGTGACGTCGAACCTGCCGTGCTCGAAGTAGCGGTTGGCCGCGTGGGCGCCGCCGCAGAAACCGAAGTAGGGGCACGTCCGGCGGCACGACTCGACGCCGCGCAGGAACTCGCCGATCCACGGGGTCTCCGCCGCCCGGGACAGGATCTCGGGCAGTGGTGTGGACAGCACGTTGCCACTGGTGAAGTCGCCGTACCGGGGATCGTGGAAACCGGCCAGCTCGGGCGAGAGCAGCACCACCGACCCGTCGTACGCGACGGTGGGAATCGGGTCCAGCCGGCGTGGCAGCAGACCATCGGCGGTGCCGTCCAGGACAGCGGCGGCGTACCGCAGCGACCACTCGATCTCGCGCAGGTGGATCCGTGGATCGCGGCGCCAGGCGGCGACCAGCTCGGACCAGAACGCCCGGACCGCCGCCGGGTCCCGCCGGTTCAGCCGGGTGTTGACCCCCTCCTGCTCCTCGACGTTGATGCCGAGCACCTCGCAGCCGAGGCCGAGGAAGTAGTCGTAGAGCTCGGTGGCGGCACCGGGTCGCGGGTCGGCCACCACGCACAGGGTGGAGAACGGGATGCCGTGCCGGCGCAGCCGCTCCACCCCCTTCATGATCAGCGGGTAGGCCGGTTTGTCGCCACGGTCCACCCGCTCGTGGTTGCGCTCCCTCGGACCGTCCACGCTGACGCTGACCCGGACGTCGTGCTCGGCGAAGAACGCACACCAGGCGTCGTCGATCAGCGTCGCGTTCGTCTGCACATGGTGCTCGACAGCGTCGCCGAACGGCGCGAACAGGTCGGCCAGGTGGGCGCGGCCGGCTGCCAGCGGCTCACCGCCGTGCCAGACCACCGAGAACCGGCCGGTCCGGGCGAACCCGGCGACACCGGCCGCGACCGCCTCCGCGACCGCCACCGGCATCTTCCGGTTGTCCCGCCGGAACGGCAGATAGCAGTAGTTGCACGCCAGATTGCAGAGCGTGGTCGGCTGCATGACGACATAGCCGGGTGTCGGCGAGATGCCCTGCATCCCGCTCCACGCTTGCGCCATATCCGCTGCACTCCCGTCCGGCACTGTGACTCAAGGATCAGGCCCGCGGTCCACCTCTGAATGCGAAAGATCCGCATGTGCCGGACATCGACACACACGGATCATTTCACGTTTGCTCGGCCACGAACCAGAATCAGTTTCCCGGACGGGCGCTCAGCGCGGACACGGTCATCAGCCCCGGGTGTAGGAGCCCATCATCTGCACCTCGCCGGAACCCTCGATGACCTCGCCGACCTGCCACGCCTCGACGCCGCGGCCGGTGAGGTAGGCCATCGCCCGGTCCGCGTCGTCCGCGGAGACGACGGCGAACATGCCGACGCCCATGTTGAAGGTGGACTCCATCTCGGTGTCCTCGATCCGGCCCTTGGCCTGGATCAGGTCGAAGATGGGCTGCGGGCGCCAGGTGGACCGGTCGACGACCGCGTCCATGGTGCCGGGGAGCACCCGGTTGAGGTTGCCGGGGATGCCGCCGCCGGTGACGTGCGAGAAAGCCCGCACGTCGGTCTCCTCGATCAGGCCCAGGCAGTCCTTGGCGTAGATCTTGGTGGGGGTCAGCAGTTCCTCGCCCAGGGTGCGCTGCGAACCGAAGTCGTCGACCACGGTGTCCAGACGCATCCGGCCGGCGCCCAGCAGGACGTGGCGGACCAGGGAGTAGCCGTTGGAGTGCAGACCGGACGACCGCATCGCGATGATGGCGTCGCCGAGCTCGACCCGCTCCTTGCCGAGGATCTCGCTCTCCTCGACCACACCGACACCGGTGGCGGACACGTCGTACTCGTCCGGGCGCAGCACGCCGGGGTGCTCAGCGGTCTCGCCACCCAGCAGGGCGCAACCCGCGTAACGGCAACCGTCCGCGATGCCGGCGCCGATCTCGGCGACCTTGTCCGGGACGACCTCGCCACAGGCGATGTAGTCGAGCAGGAACAGCGGCTCGGCGCCACAGGCCACCAGGTCGTCGACGACCATCGCGACCAGGTCGATGCCGATCGTGTCGTGGATGTCGAGCTGCTGGGCGATCACCAGCTTGGTGCCGACGCCGTCGGTCGACGAGGCCAGGACCGGGCTCTTGTATTTCGCGGTGTTCAGCTTGAACAGCCCGGAGAAGCCGCCCAGGTCGCCCATCACCTCGGGGCGGGTGGTCTTCTTCACCTTCGACTTGAGCAGCTCGACCGCCCGGTCACCGGCGTGGATGGAGACACCCGCGTCCGCGTACGTGGCCGCACGCTTCCGCGTCCCGCGGCCGGCGCCCGCCGTCCACAGCTGGCGGTCGGCGCCCTCGGCACCGTTCGATCCGGCACTGCTGCGCTCGGACACGTGGGTCACGGTTCTCCCCTTTAGCGGTTCTGTAGATCTTGAAGTCACGGGTGCTGAAGCGCGGTGGCGCCACCGGGGCTGGCGATCAGCGACGCCGGCAGCTGCTGCCGCTCGTCGTCGCCGTGCTCGCGGGCCTCGTACTCGGATTCCAGGCCGGCCACCGCGGGGGTCGCGGCACGACGGCCGACACCCTCCAGCAGGTGCTTGCCGATCAGGTCCGCGGTGGGCAGCTCGATCGGGTACTCCCCGTCGAAGCAGGCCATGCAGAGCCGGGTCTTCGGCTGTTCCGTCGCCTGGATCAGGTTGTCCAGCGAGACGTAGCCCAGACTGTCGGCGCCGATCGACCGCCGGATGCCGTCGATCTCCAGACCGTTGGCGATCAGCTCGGCCCGGGTCGCGAAGTCGATGCCGTAGAAGCACGGCCATTTCACCGGCGGCGAGGAGATGCGGACGTGGATCTCGAGCGCACCGGCCTCGCGGAGCATCCGGATCTGGGCCCGCTGGGTGTTGCCCCGCACGATCGAGTCGTCGATCACGACGATCCGCTTGCCGCGGACCACCTCGCGCAGCGGGTTCAGTTTCAGCCGGATGCCGAGCTGCCGGATGGTCTGCGACGGCTGGATGAAGGTCCGGCCGACGTAGGCGTTCTTCATGAATCCGGCGCTGTAGGGGATGCCGGAGGCCTCCGCGTAGCCGATCGCGGCCGGGATGCCCGACTCGGGCACGCCGATCACCAGGTCGGCCTCGACCGGGTGCTCCTTGGCCAGCTTGCGGCCGACCTCGACACGGGCCGAGTAGATGTTGCGCCCGGCGATCGTGGTGTCCGGGCGGGCGAGGTAGACGTACTCGAAGAGGCAGCCCTTGGGCTCCGGCGAGGCGAACCTCGTCGAGCGCAGGCCGTGCTCGTCGATCGCGATGATCTCGCCGGGCTCGACCTCGCGGACGAAGCTGGCGCCGACGATGTCCAGGGCGGCGGTCTCGCTGGCGACCGCCCAGCCGCGCTCCATCCGGCCGAGCACCAGCGGTCGCACACCCTGGGCGTCACGGGCGGCATACAGCGTGTTCTCATCCATGAAGACGAAGCTGAACGCGCCGCGGAGCCGCGGGAACACCTCCATCGCCGCCGCCTCGACCGAGAGGTCCTGACGGCCGGCCAGCAGGGCGGTCACCAGAGCGGTGTCCGAGGTCGCGCCACCGGCCGGGTCGAGGCCGCGGTCGGCGACCTCCTTCAGCAGCTCGGCGGTGTTGACCAGGTTGCCGTTGTGGGCCAGCGCGATGGTCGTGCCGGACGGGGTGGCCTGGATCGTGGGCTGCGCGTTCTCCCAGTTCGACCCGCCGGTCGTCGAGTAGCGCGCGTGGCCGATCGCGAGGTGGCCCCGCAGGCTGGCCAGCGTCGGCTCGTCGAAGACCTGGGAGACCAGGCCGATGTCCTTGTAGACGACGACACCGGAACCATCGCTCACCGCGATCCCGGCAGCCTCCTGTCCGCGGTGCTGCAACGCGTAGAGGCCGAAATAAGTGAGTTTGGCAACTTCCTCCTCGGGAGCCCAGACACCGAAGACGCCACAGGCGTCCTGGGGGCCACGCTCCTGGGGATCGAGATCGTCGGTCAACCGGCCGTCGCCTCGGGGCACTTGCTTGCTCCCTCATGTCGGATCTGCACGAACCCCTGTCCGCCACAGGGGCCCGGATCTGCGCGAACTCCGGATCTGCTCGAACTCGCCGGTCCGCTCCGATCGCCCAGTGTACGCGAGGTGGCGACCATGCAAGCCGGGCTCATCCCCCGGTCAGCGGCAGGTGCTCGGAGAGGTCGGTACGAATGCCGCTCGCCCGGATACGCCCGTCGGCGACGGCCGACGCCCAGCTCAGGCGGCCGGTGGCCACGAGCAGCCATGTCATGGGATCTGTTTCGACCACATTGGGCGGTGTGCCACGTGTGTGCCGAGGGCCGGGGACGCACTGAATCGCACCGAAAGGAGGAATCCGGACCTCCACCGAACGGCCAGGCGCGCGGTGGGACAACTCGGTCAGCAGTGCTCGTACCGCGTCACGCAGCACGGGACGTTCAGGCTCGACACCCCGGTCCAGCGCGTCCAACGCGTCGTTGACCGACTCGGAATTATTGTGCGCAGGGGACATGTCGGGACAATACGACCCGGGCTGCCGACAACGGCACACCGCCCTGGGTCGCGTAAAAGACGTGCGACAAGGCATAGTGGCCGACGGTGTACAAGTCGCGGGATGTCGTCGGACACCGAAACCGATGACCGCGACCGGAAGGCGGTGGACGTGACGACGCACCTGAGAGCCCGGACGACCCAGGCCGGTGCGTTCCTGGCCCTGGTCACCGGCCTGGTGGCCGGTGTACAGACGGCTGCCCTGGCGGCGCCCCCCAACGTTTCGATTGGGTCGGTGTCGGCAACCGAGGTTGCTACTGGAGGTACTGTAACCATTCAGTACACCATCAGTAACCCGGGGGGCGGGGACGGTGGTGAAGGGGGCGAAGGCTCCGCAGCGGCAGCGGCGGTAGGCATCGAGGTCAGTGGCCCGAACTGCTCCGGTGACTGCAGCTCGGTCAAGACGTTCACCGGTGACCAGTCGTTCACCGCGAACTTCACCGCGCCGAACGTGAGCGCCGGCGAGACGAAGACCTTCACGGTCAAGATCACCGCCAAGACGACCGAGGGCACCAACTCGACGAGCCAGACCATCACCGTCAAGGGCGAGGACAAGCCCGAGACCGTGCGCCAGGTCTCCGGTCGCGTCAAGGACGGCGACGGCAAGCAGATCTCCGGCGTCTCCATCGCGATGAGCGACTCGGGTGGCCACTCGTACGACACGGTCACCAACAGCGAGGGACGGTACTCCTTCACCTCGTCCGACTCCCGGCCGATCACCCCCGGCACGGTACAGATCGGCGCGCTGAAGGACGGCTACGAGTCGACCTCGGCCAGCGCCAACGCCGGAGCCGGCAAGACGGTCAACGTCGCGATCACGCTGAAGAAGCTGGCCGCCGCGACGACCTCGCCGACGCCCTCGCCGAGCGCCTCGGTGAGCGCCGAACCGACCGAGGACGAGGAAGCGCTCGAGGACGAGCCGACCGAGGGTGAGACCTCGGCCGCGGGCGACATCGACGCGGAGAACAAGTCCGGTGAGGACGAAGGCGGCAGCAACTGGCTGCTGATCATCATGGGCGTGCTGCTCGTGGCCGCCGGCATCGGCGCGATGGTCCTGGTCTGGATGCGCCGCAAGAACGCCGAGGCCGAGGGCGACGACGACAAGCTCGCCGGTGCGGGCGCCGGCGGCGCCGGCTTCGACGCGACCCGGGTGGCCTCGCCGGCCGGTGTCGGTGGTCGCGGCAACGACGCCACGATGATCGCCCCGGCTGCCGGCATGGGCGGCGGCAGCCTCGGCGACGCGCCGACGATGATCCACCGCCCGGCCGCTCCGGTCGAGGACGAGTTCCCCGACCCGTACGGCGTTCCGATGCCGCCGCAGGGCAGCTTCGCCGGCAACACCAGCACGTACGGCGCTCAGCAGGGCGGTTACGGCCAGCAGGACGCGTACGGCGGCTACAACGACGGCGGCCAGCAGCAGGGCCAGGCGCCGGGTCAGCGTTACGACGAGCGCACCGGCATGTACCAGCCCGAACAGGGGCAGGGCGGCCAGCAGGGCCAGCGCTACGACGAGCACACCAGCATGTACCAGCCCGGTCAGGACGACGGGTACGGTCAGCAGCAGGGCGGCTACGACCAGCAGGGCGGCTGGGGTGCTCAGGACGACGGCTACGGCAACCAGCAGCAGGGCGGTTGGGGCGGTCAGCAGCAGGGCGGCTACGACCAGCAGGACGGTTGGGGCAACCAGCAGCAGGGCGGCTACGACCAGCAGGGCGGCTGGGGCGCTCAGGACGACGGCTACGGCAACCAGCAGCCGCAGCAGGGCGGCTGGGGCGGTGGCCAGAACGACGGCTACGGCAACCAGCAACCGCAGCGCGGTGGCGGCACCTACGGAGCCGCGCCCCACAATGGACCGCCCGGACAGCGGCGCAACGAGTGGGACGACTGATCTGACGGACACATGAAGAAGGCCCCGAGCGAGATTCGCTCGGGGCCTTCTTCATGTGCCTGTCACTCGGGCTTGGTCAGCTCCAGCGTCACCGAACGAACCGGCTCCTCCGCCTGGGCGGACTCGAACGCGGACTCGAACAGCGCCGGCAGGGTCGCCGTCCACGCCGTCCGCACCTCGTCCAGCGGGATGCTGAACTGGCCCTGCACGTCCAGCGCCTTCTGCTCGGTGGTGACACCGAGCGGGGTGCACGGCACGCCGTGCTCCGCGGCCAGGGCGGTGAACGCCTTGTCCCGCCCGCGCGGCACGACGACCAGCGCACGGCCGGCCGACTCACTGAACAGGTAGACGAACGGCGAGGTGCCGTCGTCCGGCAGGGTCACCGTGGCGCCGACGTCGTGACGCAGGGCGCTCTCCACCAGGACCTGCGCGAGGCCACCGTCGGAGAGGTCGTGCGCGGCGGCCACCAGGCCGGCCTTCGACGCCTTGATCATCACGGCGCCGAGCTTCTGCTCCGCGTCGAGGTCGACCTTCGGCGGGCGTCCACCGAGGTGGTTGTGCGTCACCCAGGCCCACTCCGAACCGGACAGTTCGTTGCGGGTCTCGCCGAGCAGGAAGAGCAGGTCGCCCTCGGCCTTCTCGGGCTTGGGGAAGCCCATCGGGATCCGCCGGGCGACGTCGTCGAAGACGCCCAGCACGGCGACCACCGGGGTCGGGTGGATCGCGGCGGCGCCGGTCTGGTTGTAGAAGCTGACGTTGCCGCCGGTCACCGGGGTGCCCAGCTGCTGGCAGCCGTCGGCCAGGCCACGGGTGGCCTCGGCGAACTGCCACATCACGGTCGGGTCCTCGGGGGAACCGAAGTTCAGGCAGTCCGAGATCGCGATCGGCTCGGCGCCGGTGACGGCGACGTTGCGGTACGACTCGGCGAGCGCGAGCTTGGCACCCTCGTACGGGTCGAGGCGGGCGAACCGGCCGTTGCCGTCGACGGAGAGCGCGACACCCAGGCCGGTCTCCTCGTCGATGCGGAGCACACCGGAGTCCTCCGGCTGCGCCAGCACGGTGTTGCCCAGGACGTACCGGTCGTACTGCTCGGTGACCCAGCTCTTGTCGCACAGGTTCGGCGAGGCGGCCATCCGCAGGAGGGTGGCGCGCAGCTCGTCACCGGTCGACGGGCGCTGCAGCGTCTCGGCCCGGTCGGCCTGGAGCAGCAGCACGTCGTTCGGCTCGCGGAACGGCCGGTGGTAGACCGGGCCGTCGTCGACGAGCGAGCCCGGCGGCACGTCCACGACCACGTGGTCGTTCCAGGTGATCACCAGGCGGCCCGGGGTGCCGTCCTCGGCGGCCGCGGTGACCTCGCCGATCGCGGTGGCCCAGACGCCCCACTTCTCGGCGACCGCGAGCACCTGCTCGAGGTTCTCCGGGGTGACGATCAGGAGCATGCGCTCCTGGGACTCGCTGGCGAGGATCTCGGTCGGCGTCATCGACGCCTCACGCAGGACCACCCGCTCCAGCCAGACCCGCATGCCGGTGCCGGCCGACGCGGCGGTCTCGGTGAGGGCACAGGTCAGGCCCGCGCCGCCGAGGTCCTGGATGCCGCTGACCAGGCCGGCGTCGTAGAGCTCGAGGCAGCTCTCGATCAGCAGCTTCTCCATGAACGGGTCGCCGACCTGCACCGACGGGCGGCGCTGCTCGGCCTCCTCGTCGAAGGTCGCGGACGCGAGCACGGAGACACCGCCGATGCCGTCACGCCCGGTGCGGGCGCCGAGCAGCACGACGATGTTGCCGGCGCCGGTGGCCTCTTTCTTCTGCAGGCGCTCGACCGGCAGGACACCGATGCTGAGGGCGTTCACCAGCGGGTTGCCCTGGTAGCACGGGTCGAAGACGATCTCGCCGCCGATGTTCGGCAGGCCGAGACAGTTGCCGTAGCCGCCGATGCCGCCGACGACGCCGGGCAGCACCCGGGCGGTGTCGGGGTGGTCCGCGGCGCCGAAACGCAGCGGGTCCATGACCGCGATCGGCCGGGCGCCCATCGCCAGGATGTCCCGGACGATGCCGCCGACACCCGTCGCCGCACCCTGGTAGGGCTCGACGTAGCTGGGGTGGTTGTGCGACTCGACCTTGAAGGTGACCGCGAGTTCGTCGGAGATCTGGACGACACCGGCGTTCTCCCCGATGCCGGCCAGCATCCGGGTGTTCTTCGGCGCCTTCTCACTGAACTGCTTGAGGTGCACCTTGCTCGACTTGTACGAGCAGTGCTCGCTCCACATGATCGAGTACATCGCGAGCTCGGACGCGGTGGGACGGCGGCCGAGGATCTCGCGGATCTTCGCGTACTCGTCGTCCTTGAGACCCAGGTCCTTGTGCGGCTGCAGGTCGTCCGGGGTCTTCTCGGCCCGCTGGACGGTATCCGGACCGTCCTCGAACTCGTTGACCAGGACGTCAGTCGCAGCGAAGCCGCTGGGTGCGGCTTTCTGAGGATCTGTGGGCTGCGTGGTCACTGCTGTCCCCCTGCGCGCTGACCGTCCGCGGAGGCACCCGCCAGAGCCTGCAGGACGGAAGTGAAGAAGCCGAGGCCGTCGAGCGACGGGCCGGTCAGGGCCTCCACCGCGTGCTCCGGGTGGGGCATGATGCCGACCACGTTGCCGGCCTCGTTGGTGATCCCGGCGATGTCGCGCTGCGAACCGTTCGGGTTGCCGCGGATGTAACGGGCGACGATCCGCCCCTCGGCCTCGAGCGCGTCGAGCGTCTTCTCGTCGGCGACGAAACAGCCCTCGCCGTTCTTGACCGGGATGAGGATCTCCTGCCCCGCGGTGAAGCGGTTCGTCCAGGCGGTGCCGGCCGCCTCGACCCGCAGCCACTGATCGCGGTTGCGGAAGTGCAGGTGCTGGTTGCGAGTCAGCGCGCCGGGCAGCAGGTGCGCCTCGCAGAGGATCTGGAAACCGTTGCAGATGCCCAGAACGGGCAGGCCGCCACGGGCAGCGTCGATGATCGTCTCCATGACGGGAGCGAATCGCGCGATGGCTCCGCAGCGCAGAGCATCACCATAGGAGAAGCCGCCGGGCAGGACGACGCCGTCGACTCCGTGCAGGTCCGGGTCGCCGTGCCAGAGACGGACGACCTCAGCGCCGGCGATCCGGGCGGCGCGGGCGGCGTCCCCGTCGTCCAGCGAGCCGGGGAAGGTGACCACACCGATCCGCATGGTCAGGCGACCTCCGCCGCGGCGGCCTCGACGATCCGGACCTCGAAGTCCTCGATCACCGGGTTGGCGAGCAGCTTGTCGGCGATCTCGCGGGCCCGATCCAGGTCGGGTTCACCAGCGAAATCGATCTCGATCCGACGACCGATGCGAACAGAGGAGACATCGGTGACGCCGAGCCGGGGCAGCGCTTTCGCCACCGCCTGGCCCTGCGGGTCCAGGATCTCCGGCTTGAGCATGACGTCGACCACGACGCGAGCCACGGGCACTCCTGACTGATAGGTGTAAGCACGCGAAGCCTACCTGGTGAGGCGTGCACCCAAGCCACGGGCCGGTGTCGGCAGGCCGACGCAACGGTCATTGAGCAGGCAATCTCCCGGTGATCTAGCACACCCTCGCGGCCATCACACGGTGATAGGTATCAATTGACGTTGGTGAAAGTCCATCGGGACGCTCTAGATTCGATCCATCGAATTCGATGCTCGACCGCGCGCGCAGTCCGTAAGCCCGATCCCCGGAAGGAACCTCGACGTGCGCATTCGACTGCTGGCCGCCCTGACCGGCCTGGCCGCCGGGCTGCTCGCCCCGGCCGCGGCACAGGCCGACGACACCGCCACACCGTTCATCATCGGAGGCAGCACGGTGTCCTCCGCGCCATGGGCGGCCGCCGTGTTCAGCAACGGCAGCTTCACCTGCTCCGGCACGATCATCTCGGCGAACTACGTGCTCACCGCCCGGCACTGCATCAGCGGCACCATGTCGGTCCGCGTCGGCAGCGTCAACCGCACCTCCGGCGGCACCACCAGTGCGGTCTCCGCCACCTCCACCCGGTACGACCTGGCGCTGATGCGGCTCAGCACGCCGATCAGCACCACGTACATGGCGCTGTCCAGCGCGTACCCGCCGGTCGGGTCGACCAACTCGATCTACGGCTGGGGCATGACCTGCTACTCCGGCTGCGACGCGTCGACCACGCTGAAGACCGCGTCGGTGCAGGTCACCTCGACCAACCAGACCGACGCGTACGGCGGCCGGGCGATCGGCAGCACCCGGATCAACGGCAACGCGTGGCGCGGCGATTCGGGTGGGCCGCAGGTCTACAACAACGCGCAGGTGGGGGTGGCGTCCACTGCCGACGGTTCGAGCCGCCAGTACTACGGCAGCGTCGCGTACAACCGGTCGTGGATCACCTCGGTGGCCGGCGTCTGATCCGTTCTCCGTGATCCCGCGGGACCACGGAGAACGGCTCAGGGATCAGAGGATCGGGGCGGGTGCGTAGACGGCCGCCGACGGGTGCCGGGCAACGATCTCGGCGACCCGGTCGGCGACCGCACGCACCTGCGCCGGTGCCGCGCCGACGAACGCCGCCCGGTCGGCGACCAGGGTGTCGATCTCGGCCCGGGACAGCTGCAGGCGCTCGTCGCCGGCCAGCCGGTCGAAGAGGTCGTTGACGGCCACGCCCTTCTCCCGCATGGCCAGGGCCACGCCGACCGCGTGCTCCTTGATCACCTCGTGCGCGACCTCACGGCCGACGCCCTTGCGGACCGCGGCGACCAGCACCTTGGTGGTGGCCAGGAACGGCAGGAAACGGTCCAGCTCACGGGCGATGACGGCCGGGTACGCCCCGAACTCGTCGAGCACGGTGAGGAAGGTCTGGAACAGCCCGTCGGCGGCGAAGAACGCGTCCGGCAGGGCCACCCGGCGCACCACCGAACAGGAGACGTCACCCTCGTTCCACTGGTCGCCGGCCAGCTCGCCGATCATCGACAGGTAGCCGCGGACGATCACCGCGAGGCCGTTGACCCGCTCCGACGACCGGGTGTTCATCTTGTGCGGCATCGCCGACGAGCCGACCTGGCCCGGCTTGAAGCCCTCGGTCACCAGCTCCTGGCCGACCATCAGCCGGATCGTGGTGGCCAGCGACGACGGGCCCGCGACGACCTGCGCCAGTGCCGAGACCACGTCGAAGTCGAGCGACCGCGGGTAGACCTGGCCGACGCTGGACAGCACCCGGGCGAACCCGAGGTGCTCGGCGACCTTGGCCTCCAGACCGGCGAGCTTGTCCGCCGAGCCGTCAAGCAGGTCGAGCTGGTCGGCGGCGGTGCCGACCGGTCCCTTGATGCCCCGCAGGGGATACCGCGCGATCAGGTCGTCCAGCCGCTCGTACGCGATGAGCAGCTCCTCCGCCGCCGAGGCGAACCGCTTGCCGAGCGTGGTGGCCTGCGCCGCGACGTTGTGCGACCGGCCGGTCATCACCAGGTCGGAGTGCTCGACGGCCAGCGCGGTGAGCCGCGCCAGCGTGGCCACGACGCGTCCGCGGATCAGCTCCAGGGACGCCCGGATCTGCAGCTGCTCCACGTTCTCGGTCAGGTCGCGGGAGGTCATCCCCTTGTGGATCTGCTCGAAGCCGGCGAGCTCGCTGAACTCCTCGATCCGCGCCTTCACGTCGTGGCGGGTGATCCGCTCGCGGGCGGCGATCGACTCCAGGTCGACCCGGTCGAGCACCGCCTCATACGCCTCGACGGCACCGTCCGGCACGTCCACTCCGAGGTCGCGCTGGGCCTTCAGGACGGCGAGCCAGAGCTGCCGTTCCATCCGGATCTTCTCCTCCGGGGACCAGAGGGCGACGAGGTCGGCGGAGGCATAGCGGGCGGCGAGCACGTTCGGGATGGTCACGACACCGATTCTTTCATGGGCCCCGCCGAGTCCTCCGGCAGCTGGTGACGCAGGGTGCGGACGGAGGAACTGCTCAGCATGCCCACGGCCGCCACGAACATCACCGCGCTCGCGCCGATCAGGGCCGGCCCGGCGCCGGCCGCCTCACCGATCGGGCCGATCGCGATCTGCCCGATCGGCATGCCCAGGTACGAACCGAGCATGTCGTAGGAGTAGACCCGGGCCAGCCGGTCGGCCGGGACGTGCTCCTGCATCGAGGTCTCCCAGGCGATGCCGAACTGTTCGATCGCCAGGCCGGACAGGAACGCCGCGGCGATCAGAACCGGCAGCTGCGGGAGGACGCCCAGGGCCAGCACCGGCAGGCCCCAGAACAGGCAGCAGACGACGCCGTACCCGAGCAGCCGCCGCACGCGCAGGCGCAACACCACCACCGCGCCGGCCACCATGCCGGCGGTCTGCGCGGCGAGCACCAGACCCCAGGCCTGCCGGCCGACGGTGTCGTCGGCGACGACCGGGCCCAGCACGTTCATCGCACCGGCCCAGGCCATGTTGGCCAGGCAGAACCCGGCGACCACCACCCACAACCAGGTGCGGGAACGGAACTCGGTCCAGCCGGTCCGCAGGTCGGACAGGACACCCGGGCGGGCCGTCCCGGGACCGGCCGGCGGCCGGGTGGGCAGCCGGAGCACCGCGAAGAAGAGTGCGGACAGCGCGAACGTGCCGGCATCGACCGCGATGCCCCAGCCCGGGCCGATCAACGCGACCAGTGCGCCACCCGCCGACGCCCCGATGATCATCGCGCCGTTGTGTGCCATCCGGGTGAGGCCGTTGGCCTGCTGGCGGATCTCCGCCCCGACGATCAGCGGCATGAGCGCCGCGGAGGCGGGCTGCGAGACCGCGGCGACCATGCCGTTGAGCACGGCGAGCACGATCAGCACCGGCACGGTGGCCGCGCCGGTCAGCACCAGTGCCGCGACGGCGGCCTGGGTGCCGGCCGCGGCCACCGAGGCGCCGACCAGCAGCAGGCCGCGCGGCAGGCGGTCGGCCAGCACCCCGCCGAAGAGCAGGAGCAGGACGTTGGCCAGCGTCCGGGCGCCGACCACCAGGCCCAGGTCGCGGGCCGAGCCGGTGAGGTCGAGGACCGCGAAGGCCAATGCGATCGGGGCGAACGCGTTGCCGAACGCGCCGGTCGTGCGGGCGGCCAGCAGCCACCGGAAGTCGCGCAGGCGCAACGGTGCCAGCGCGGCGCTCACGACGGGTCGTCCATCTCGAAGAGGGCGATGGTGGTGCTGGTGCGGACGGTGCCCGGGGTGCGGGACGGCTGGGCGGCCTGGTGCAGATCGTGGAGTGCGGCGGCGATCCGGTCCCGGATCTCCCGCCACTTTCCGGGGTCGACCCAGACCTCGGCGTCACCCATGAGGTCGACACCGGGCCATCGGGCGGCGGCCGCCCGCCGTTGCAGCTCGGTGGCGACGACTGGGAAGAGTTCCCGCTTCTCCTCCGCGGCGACCGTCCCGCGGGGGTGCTGTCCGACGTAGCGGTAGCGCTTGGCGACACCGCCGCGGATCTTCTCCTCGCCGGCCACCACGATCCGGTCGGCGGCGAGGAGATTGCGCAGGTGGTAGCTGGCGTTGGCGTGGGTGATGCCGAGCTCGCGGGCCACCTCGGCGGCGGTCAGCGAGGCACCGGTGAGCAGCGACATGATCTGCAGGCGGACCGGGTGGGCGAGTGCCCGGAGGGCGGCCGTGTCACCTTCTCCCAAAGACATGTTGGGGAGTCTATGAGCACGGTAGGCCGACTGTCCAACGGATGTTGGGGAGTGGCACACTGCACGAGGACACGGCATTCTCGCTAAGGTTACTGGCGAGTAGGCAATTGATCATCCCGAAAGGTCCGCAGATGACTGATTTCAGCCCCGAGTCGCTCGCGTCGATCGGCCCGAAGGAGTTCGCCCAGCTCGTCAAGTCCACCCCGGACTCCAAGATCTCCGAGGTGATGGCGTCGGACCTGCGCCCCAAGATCCTCGACGAGGTGTTCAACCGGATGCCGTCGCTGTTCCGCGCGGAGAAGGCCGGCAACACCCAGGCCGTCATCCACTGGACCATCACGGGCGGCCCGGCCGGCTCGAGCGACACCTACGAGACCGTGATCGAGAACGGCGCCTGCACTGTCACCAACCAGCCGGTCCGCGAGCCCAAGCTGCACATGACGATGGACTCGCTCACGTTCCTCAAGACCATCACCGGAGAGGGCAACCCGATGATGCTGTTCATGACCGGCAAGATCAAGGCGAAGGGTGACCTCAGCCTGGCGGCCAGCATCGCCAAGCTGTTCGACATCCCCAAGAACTGAGAACACAACACGGCAAAAGGGGTGTGCGATCGATGCGCACACCCCTTTTCTCGTACGCCTCAAAGTCCCGTCACCCACGACCCCGACGCTTTCGGCCGGGCGCGAGGCCGGTACGACTCCGCCGTTCCACCTGATCAGGCTCGACGACGTGGTATCCCGCCGCACGCAGCTCCAGGACGGCCGCATCCGGATCACGACGAATCGCGGCCCGCAACTGCCGACGTTGAAACGCCTCACGGCTCACGGCGAGACGCTCGCGTGCCTGCGGCTTGGGGTCGAGAAAACGTTCGTCGATCAGCATGTCGATAACATCTTCGACGGAAGGCCGGTATCGTCGCCCACCCACGGTGAAGTGCAGCTTTCCCAGCCCGCCACGACTCCGGCCGGAAGCGACAAGCACGTCGTCCCAGTCCTTGCTCCCGCCGATGACCTGGACGTGCGCGTCCGGATATCCGGCCTTGTCCCGCTCGTAGTCGTAGTGGAGAAGTTCCACCTGGTCGAAGCCCTTACTCAGGGTGTAGGTGGATTCCTGGGTGACGAGGTACCCCTCGGGATCCAACGCGGTCCGCATGTGCACCGCCAGCCACAGCGGAACATCCCCGCTGGTCCGGAGTCGCACCGGTTGCGCCCTACCGACCTTTCGTAGCTCGGTCCCGAGGAATACGACACCATCCGGACGTTCCAGAACTCCGATATACGCCCCGTCGCAGACGGTCGCGTTCAGGAGGTCTTTCAACTGGTTGGCGAATGATCTGGTCAGACTCGCCAGGTCAACTCGTGGAGTCACCCACCATCACCCACAGTTCGCGGGCGGCGGCAGAGGCGAAATCCCGCTCCTGTGCTTGCCTGCGCAGCTCGGCCATATCGATCCCGAGCGCGGCGAGCTCCTGTTGTACAAAGGTCGTCCAATCAGCCGGCGAGGGCCGGAGGACCTGCACTTCCTCGTCCGATTCGATGGCGGTCGCCTGCGGAGTCATGTCGTCTCCCACGCTCGTCGGCCGGGTGACCACAGAGTGCGGTGCCCGAGTGAGTGCGGCTCCGGAAAACCACACCAAGCTACTAGGACCCTACCTGCGGTCAACCCATCGAACAACCGGCGTTTCTTCCCCTAAACGGGCAATAGACTCAGAGCTTGATCTCGCCCCGGACCGCCCGGAGAGCGATGTCGGTGCGGTACTGGGCGCCGTCCAGCTTCACCCCGTCGACCAGTGCGTAAGCCGCGTCCCGTGCGGACGCCAGGTCGTCACCGACGGCGGTGACACTCAGGACGCGCCCGCCGGCCGAGACCAGAGCCCCGGCAGCGTCCCGGGCGGTGCCCGCGTGGATGACACCCGGCCGCTCGGCGCCCTCGATCACATCACCGGTCCGCGGAACGCCCGGGTAGTTGTGGCTCGCCATCACGATGGTGATCGCCGAGCCGTCCTTCCAGCGCAGCGGACCGTGCTCGGCGAGCGTGCCGGTGGCCGCGGCGTTGAGCAGCCCGGCCAGCGGCGACTCGAGCAGCGCCAGCACGACCTGGGTCTCCGGATCGCCGAACCGGGCGTTGAACTCGATCACCTTCGGGCCGTCCGGGGTGAGCGCGAGTCCGACGTAGAGCAGACCGGCGAACGGCGTGCCCCGCTTGCGCATCTCCGCCAGGGTCGGCTCGACGGTCTCCCGGAGCACCCGCTCCACCAGGTCGTCCGGCGCCCAGTCCAGCGGCGCGTACGCCCCCATGCCACCGGTGTTCGGGCCCTCGTCGTCGTCCTGCAGCCGCTTGAAGTCCTGAGCCGGCATCAGCGGCGCCACCGCGGTCCCGTCGGTGACCACGAAGAGCGACACCTCGGGGCCGGGCAGGAACTCCTCGATGACGACCTTGCCGCACGCCTCGGCGTGGATCAGGGCCTCGTCGAGGTCGTCGGTGACCACCACACCCTTGCCGGCCGCGAGACCGTCGTTCTTCACCACGTACGGCGCACCCAGCTCGGTGAGCGCGGCACGGACCGCGTCCATCTCGGTGCAGGCGAACGACCGGGCGGTCGGCACACCGGCGGCGGCCATCACCTCGTTGGCGAAAGTCTTGGAACCCTCCAGGGCCGCGGCGGCGGCACTGGGGCCGAAACAGGCGATGCCCTCGGCCCGGACCGCGTCGGCGACGCCGGCGACGAGCGGGGCCTCCGGGCCGACCACCACGAGGTCGGCGCGCAGGGTGACGGCGAGCGCCGCGACCGCGGCGGCATCAGTGACCTTGACCTCATGCAGCTCGGCAACCTGGGCGATGCCGGGGTTGCCCGGCGCGGCGGCCAGGAAGTCGACGGACGGGTCAGCGGCAAGGCCGACGGCTAGCGCGTGTTCGCGCCCACCGGAGCCGATCAGAAGTACGCGCACGACGGCCCATCCTACCTGCGACACGGTCGCGTAAACTTCGGCAGTACCCGGGCTCCTCCAGGTACGACGTGGGGCAATGCTCCCTATCGGGCAATGCTCCTTCGGGAAGGGCATCACACAAAGTGCCGGTGATCGTTTTGGTCGGCGCCCAGTGGGGCGACGAGGGCAAGGGCAAAGCCACGGACCTGCTGGGAGACCGGCTGGACTACGTGGTGAAGTTCAATGGTGGTAACAACGCGGGCCACACCGTCGTGATCGACGGCGAGAAATACGCACTACACCTTCTTCCGAGCGGCATCCTCTCCCCGAACGTCGTACCGGTCATCGGCAACGGTGTCGTCGTGGACCTCAACGTGCTGTTCCAGGAGATCGACGGCCTCGAGGCCCGGGGCATCGACACGTCCCGGCTGCGGATCAGCGCCAACGCGCACGTGATCGCGGCATACAACCGGTCGCTCGACAAGGTCAGCGAGCGGTTCCTCGGCGCGCGGCGGATCGGCACCACCGGGCGCGGCATCGGCCCGACGTACGCCGACAAGATGAACCGCATCGGCATCCGGGTGCAGGACCTCT
This sequence comes from Actinoplanes sp. NBRC 101535, assembly GCF_030269225.1. Classification (NCBI taxonomy): domain Bacteria; kingdom Bacillati; phylum Actinomycetota; class Actinomycetes; order Micromonosporales; family Micromonosporaceae; genus Actinoplanes; species Actinoplanes sp. NBRC 101535. The sequence goes on from NZ_BSSY01000020.1 coordinate 38,664, forward strand.
TCGACGAGTCGATCCTGCGGCAGAAGGTGACCGCCGCGCTGGCGTTCAAGAACCAGGTGCTGTCGAAGATCTACAACCGCAGTGCGGTCAAGGGCGAGGAGGTCGTCCAGGAACTGCTCTCCTACGTCGAACGGCTCCGGCCCTACGTCGCCGACACGGCACTGGAGCTGGCCCAGGCCATCGACCAGGACAAGGTCGTGCTCTGCGAGGCCGGCCAGGCCACCCTGCTCGACGTCGACCACGGCACCTACCCGTTCGTGACCAGCTCGAACGCGACGGCCGGCGGCGCCTGCACCGGCTCCGGCATCCCGCCGACCCGCATCGACCGGGTGGTGGCGGTGCTCAAGGCGTTCACCACGCGTGTCGGCGAGGGCCCGTTCCCCACCGAGCTGCACGACAAGTTCGGCGACTACCTGCGCGAGGTCGGCCACGAGTACGGCACCACCACCGGCCGTCCCCGGCGGATCGGCTGGCTCGACCTGGTGATCGGCCGGTATGCCCAGCGGATCAACGGCGTCACCGACTTCGCGATGACCAAGCTGGACAACTACGACGGGCTCGACGAGATCCCGGTCTGTGTGGCATACGAGGTGAACGGCGTCCGGCACGACGAGATGCCGATCAACCAGACCGACTTCCACCACGCCACCCCGGTCTACGAGACGCTGCCCGGCTGGAAACAGGACATCTCCGGCTGCCGCAAATTCTCCGAACTCCCGAAGCAGGCACAGGAGTTCGTCGAGTTCGTCGAGCAGCGGGTCGGCGCGCGCATCTCGATCGTCGGCGTCGGACCGGGCCGCGAGGCGGTCATCGAGCGCCACTCGGTGCTCAGCGGAGCCTAGGGATGTTCGACGTCGTGCTGCTCAGCCTGGCCGAGGGCCAGGGCGGCTCCGACTCTTGCGGGTCGGGGTGCGGTGGGTGCAACGCCGTGTGCGCCACCCCGCGTACCCCGGTCCTCGCCTGCGCCGACGCGCTGCGCGAGGCCGGCGCCCGGGTGGAGACGGTGCTGGCCGGATCGGACCAGGAGATCGACGCGGTTCTCGCGCGGTTCGACGGTCCGGCCCGGCCGGACGGCCTGACCTGGCCGGATCCGGAATCCAAGCTGAGGTTGGTGGTGGCGAGCGCCACCGACGGCCAGTTGCGCGCCGTCGTGCGCAGGCTGGTCCGGCGGTACGCTCCGCCGCCCAGCAAACGCCCGGACGATCTGCCGGCCGTCCGGACCGTGCCGGACCTGCCTCCGCTGGCCATCCTGCCGCTCGACCCGACGCACACCGGGGACCTCGCCGCCCAGCTCGGCCTGCCCCGCACCCCCGCGGCCGTGGCGGCGGCGGTGCTGGAGGGCTCGGTCCGCCGGCTCGACCTGCTGCGCAACGACGGCGGCTCGGTCACGCTCGACGGCGCCCTGCTCGGCGGATCCGACGACGACGGGCGCGCGGTGCCGTGGCGCGGCCGGGTCGAGGTGGACGACGCGCTGCTCACCGACGGCGAGGAGCCGGTCCTGGCCTGTGCGGTGGGCAACGCTGCGGGATACGCCGAGTTCGACGGCCTGCGGCTGCTCGCCGACGGCGACCCGACCGACGGCCGGGTCGAGGTGGCGGTGGCCGTCCCGATCGTGGTCAAGCAGCGGTTCCGGAAAGACACCAAGATCCGTATCGAGGTACGCCGGGCCCGCGGCCGGGCGGTGTCGGTGCTGCCCCGCGAAGGCGATCTGCAGTTCCTGGACGACGGGGTGGCGGGATCCACAAGCCGCAAACGATCCTGGTGGACCGAGCCGGGCGCCTGGGCGGTGTACGCGGGCTGACGCTCTCTGTGACAGGCTGAACCGGACATCCGGTCCGATTGCCTGTCATCCGGGAGGTCGATCCGTGCAGGACGAGTCCGTCCCTCCGCCCCGCGACGTGGAACCGTTCTGGGACGGCACCGGGGAGCCTTCGCAATCTTCTGTACCTCCGGCGCCTTCTTCGCCGGGGGTCTCGGAGGCCCCGGTGCACGGCCGTGTGGTGCCGCTCGACGGCCGTCGGCCGCCCGCTGTGGAGGTCGAGCCGGGTGTCTACCGGCCGGCCGGGCGGGCGGCGCCGGAGTTGCCACCGGGCGTGCACGTCCCGGCTCAGCGGGCCGGCGGGTCCCGCCCTCCCGCGCGGGATCCGGGTCCCGATCGCGCGGCTCCCGGGCGCGCGATTCCTGATCGCTCGGCTTCCGGTCACCCGGCCTCTGATCACGCGGCCTCTGATCACACGGTTTCCGATTACGCGAACCCGGATTCGCCGTGGGCACAACCTCTGCACCGGCCGGCGGATCCGCTCGCCGCGCCCGTGCCCCCACCTACACCGGAGTCCGTGCCGCTGCCTACGCCGGAGCCTGTTCCGGCTCTGCCGCCTCCGCCGACTGCCCTGGCGCCCTGGACCCGGACCGTGCCGCCGGCATCGACCGAAAGACCGCCGGGCTTCACGGAGAAAACGGGCACTCCGGAGCAGCCGGGTGCCCTGGAGAAGCATGGGGTGCCGGCCATGCCGGACGGGCCGAACCCGTTCGACGAGCCGCCGGCCGGCAACCCGTTCCAGGAACTCGCCTGGCTGGCCGACGGCACGCCGACCGCCGAGGAGTTCGCCCGGCGCCGGATGGCCCGCCCGCCCCAGCAGGACGCCACCATGGGACCCCGGGCGCTGCTGCGCAAGAGCACACTCGGCCTGGTCAAGATGGCGCCGGGCCGCCGGGAACGCGAGTTCCGCCAGGACGTCGAGATGGTGCGCCGCAACTTCGGCGGACTACGCCAGGTCACCGTGGTCAACCCGAAGGGCGGCGCCGGCAAGACGGTAGCCGTGGTGCTGCTCGCGATGACGTTCGGGCAGAAGCGCGGCGGGTACGTGCTGGCCTGGGACAACAACGAGACCCAGGGCACCCTGGGGATGCGCGCCCAGCAGGACTTCCACGCCCGCACGGTCCGGGACATGCTCCGTGACCTGCACCTGTTCCAGGGTTCCCAGGGCCGGGTCGGAGACCTGTCACAGTATGTGCGGGCGCAGGGCGAGGGCATGTTCGACGTACTCGCCTCGGACGAGTCCGCAACCGCCGGCGAGATGCTGACCGCGGGCGCGTTCGCCGAGATCCGCGACGTGGTCAGCCGCTTCTACAAGCTGATCTTCGTGGACACCGGCAACAACGTGCGGGCGGAGAACTGGCAGGCCGCGATGGACGCCACCGACCAGTTGGTGATCACCATGTCGGCCCGTAACGACTCGGCCGAGACCGCCGCGCGGATGCTCGACCACTTGGAGCAGAGCGGCCGGCGACGGCTGGTGCGGCAGGCGGTGACCGTGGTGACGATGCCGCCGACCCGCAAGGACATCGACCTGCCCGCGATCGAGAAACACTTCGCGGCGCGGACCCGGGCGGTGCTGCTCGCCCCGTACGAGAAGCTGGTCGACTCCGGTGAGCCGATCCGTTACGGCGAACTCTCCGCCGACACCCGCGACGCCTGGCTCAAGATAGCCGCCGCCGTGGCCGAGGGCCTCTGACCCACCCCGCGTGTCGACGTCAGGCGCGCACAACGCCCCAACTCACCACACCCCAAGCGGCGTGGTGAATTGGGGCGCGTAGAACGCCCGAACTCAACACACCCCAAGCAGCGTGGTGAATTGGGGCGCGTAGGACGCCCAAACTCAACACAGCCCGAGTGGCGTGGTGAATTGAGGCGCGTAGGACGCCCAAACTCAACACACCCCAAGCAGCGTGGTGAATTGGGGCGCGTAGGACGCCCAAACTCAGCACACCCCAAGCGGCGTGGTGAATTGGGGTGCGTAGGGCGCCCGAACTCGACACAGCCCGAGTGGCGTGGGGAGTTCGGGCGTGAGCGGTCAGCTGAGAGCGTCGGCGGCGGCCGGGTCGCTGTCGCGCAGGAACTGGGCGCAGCGGGCCGCCTCGTCCGCCTCACCGATCGCCGCGGCGGCCTGCGAGAGGACGTGCAGGCAGCGCAGGAAGCCCTGGTTGGCCTCGTGCGACCAGGGCACCGGCCCGTGGCCCTTCCAGCCGTTGCGGCGCAGCGCGTCCAGTCCGCGGTGGTATCCGGTCCGGGCATACGCGTAGGCCGTTACGTGCTCGCCGTCGGCCAGAGCACCGGCGGCGAGGGGCGCCCACGCGGCGCTGTAGGCGGGGTGGGCGGCGGCAACCGCCTTGTAGGCCTCCGCGGTGCCCGCGGAAGCGGCCTCGGCGAGGGCCTTGTCCGCCACGGCGTCGGCGGGCAGGCGAGTGGCCGGAGGCTCGGGAAGGAGGTTCTGCATGCCCTCATTCAACCCGGCCGGCCGGTGTTCATTCCGCCCTGCCCGCTTTTCCCCGACCGGAACCGCTTGAACCCACCGGAAACGCTTGAAAACACCGGAAATACTTGAAAACACCAGGAACACTTGAAAGCACTAGAACTGCTTGAACAGCACGGCACCTGACGTCGGACGGAGCCTTCGAACCGCGCCGCCCGGCGGGACGGTCAATCCCAGGCCCTGCCCAGACGGAACAGGCGGTCCGCGTACTCGATCTGGGTCTGCCACTCGGCCGGCCACGCGGCGAGGCCGAGCGAAGCCCCCGCGAAGGACCCCGCCAGGCAGGCGATGGAGTCGGAGTCGCCGGACGACGCCGCGCCGCGCCCCAGGACCGCGACCGGCTCGTCCGGGGAGATCAGATAGCAGTAGAGCGCCGTGGCCAGCGCCTCCTCCGCGATCCATCCGGCGCCGGTGGCCAGGCACGGGTCGCCGGTGTAGTCGCCTGCGGCGAGCGCCGCCTCCACCCGGTCGAGCGCTGTCGCGCACTCGTCCCAGCCCCGGGCGATGAACTCCTCCGGTGAGCTCACCGCGGGCCGCTGCCAGAGCTCGCCCAGCCAGTCACCGTGGTAGACCTTGCGCTGCTCGGCGCAGCGCTGCCGGAGCGCCGCGAGCAGATCGGCCGGCGCCAGGCCGTTACCCAACCAGAAGATGGCGTACGCGGTGAGCTCACTCGCCGCCAACGCGGTGGGGTGCCCGTGTGTCAGTGCGGCCTGGAACTGCGCCACTCCGGACCGCACCTCGTCGCTCAGCCCGGGGACGAGCCCGGCCGGTGCGACCCGCATGTTGGCCCCGCAGCCTTTCGAGTCTGTCTGGGTGGCCCGGGTCCACGGCCGGCCGTCGGCGAGCGCGCCGATCGCCCGCAGGCAGGTCATCCCGGGTGCCCGGTCGTTCTCCGGGCTGTTCGCCCACTCCAGGAAACGGCGGCGCAGCACCGGCTCCAGCAGGCCCGGGGTCAGCGTGCGCACCTCCAGGAACGCCTCACCGACCGCCAGGGTCATCTGGGTGTCGTCGGTGACCAGCGCCGGCTCGCCCTCGAGTCTGCGCGGTCCGCCCGGACCGTATCGGGCGACGATCTCCTGGTAGTCCCGGAACTCGGTGGGTTTTCCCAGGGAGTCGCCGTAGGCGAGCCCGAACAGTGATCCCGATGCAGCACGCATGCGGTCAACTCTAGGTTCGCCGTCAACGACAAGGGCCACCCGGCTGTCGTTCGCGCGCCACGCGCAAGATGGAACGATGCCGGATCCTCTGCAACCCGTGCTCGGCGGCGACATGCCGTTCGACGCGACCGCCCTCGAGATCGAATCCCGTGCCGAGTTGGACGTCCATCTCGCCAAGCGCAGCCTGTCCGGGCTGGTGGTGCTCGGTCTGCACCTGGACGTGGACCCGCCGGATCTGACCGGTGTGGACGTCGGCGGCGCGTTGTTCGTCGGCTGCCGGCTGGCCGGCCCGGAGGTGGAGATCGATCTGATCCGGCGGGGCGCGCATCTGATCCCGCCGTTCCGGGAGCGCCCGTATCCCACCCATCCGGCCCTGCTCTACACGCCGGAGGACCTGTCCCGGGGATTCGCCGAGGCCGGTTTCGCCGGAATGTTCGACACGCTCGTCTACCAGCATTTCGTGGCGCACGGCGGGCCGGTCCCGGACATCCGGGAGGCCCTGTCGCAGCGGCTGCACGACGCCGGCATCGACAACGCGCTCGGCAAGGCCCTGGCGGCGTGGGCCGCGGTGCACGGGCACGAGGGGCCGGTCGGGATCATGGGCGGGCATGCGGCGCCGCGGGGCTCGGCGGCGTACCGGATGGCCGCCTCGCTGGCCCAGCGGCTGGCCGGGGCGGGCCGCCTGATCGTGACCGGCGGCGGCCCGGGGGTGATGGAGGCGGCGAACCTGGGGGCGTTCTTCGCGTCCCGCGGTACGGAAGAGCTGGCCGCCGCGATCGACATGCTGTCCGGTGCGCCGGATTTCCCGGACCACGAGCCGTACACGGCGGCGGCACTGGCGGTCCGGCGGGCGTTCCCGGTCGCCGCCACCGATGTCGCCGGCCTGCTCCGGCACGGCGGTCTGGCCCTGCCCACCTGGTTGTACGGGCACGAGCCGGCCAACCTGTTCGCCGGGCAGATCGGCAAATACTTCTCCAACGCGGTCCGCGAGGACTCGATCCTGCGACTGTCCCGGGGCGGCATCGTGTTCGCACCGGGCTGGGCCGGAACGGTCCAGGAGATCTTCCAGGCGGCGACGAAGACGTTCTACGCGACGGACGGGCCGTCGGGGGCGTACGTGTTCCTCGGCGTCGAGCACTGGTCCGCTCTGCCGGTGGTGGACCTGCTGCGGCCGTTGCTGGCCCGGTCCCCGCACGGCGATCAGTCGCACCTGGTCGTGGTCACCGACTCGCTGGACGAGGCGGTCGCCGCGTTGCAGCCGTGACCTGGCCGGTCGACTGATCCCGGGTGCTGGCGGGCGTGCCGCACACTGCGGGCATGGTGGGATTCGTCTTGATCCTCGCGCTCGGTGGCGCGCTGTTCCTCTTCACCGTCGCGGTGTTCGCTGCGGTGATCATTTTCGGCCGGGCACGGCGGGGACGGGACGGCAGCCGGAGGAGCCGCCACGGTGGTTACGCCGGGGGCGGCTATGTCGGCAGCACCAGTTCGTCGCACGACTCGGGGTCGTCCTGGGACAACTCGTGGAGCAGCGATTCGTCGGACTCCGGGGGTGGGTGGGGCGGCGGCGACAGCGGCGGTGGTGGCGGTGGCGGCGACTGATCTCCCGAGGTCACGGCACCCGGGCTCCGACGGTGGCGGCACCCGGGCGGAACGGTGGCGGACGTCACTCACACTGCAGCCATGATGACCGCGCTGCTTCTCCTCATCGGAGTGTTGATCCTGGTCGGACTGGGTTTCGCCACCTCGGGCCGGCGTCGTCGTGGACACCACCGCCACACCGGGGCCGGGGCCGGCGCCGCCTCCAGCGTGTACCCGTACACCGGTGCGCCGACCGACACCGGCGCAAGCTGGGGTGACGGCGGCGGCTGGGGCGGCGGTGGAAGCGACGGTGGCGGAGGTGGCGGTGACGGGGGCGGCAGCAGCGGCTGCTGACCCGCAGGCCACGTGAACCCGGCTACTCCGCGGGCGATGGCTCCTTGGCGGTCGCGGCGCACGCTCGTGTTGACCCTCAGACCACGTGAACCCGGCTACTCCGCGGGCCACGCGAACCGGCGGACCCGCCCGGCTCTCAAGCCCACGTGAACCGGCGGACCGGGTCGGCTCTCAGGCGACGTGGATACGGCGCCAGTGCGCGGCGGGCAGCTCGGCCTCCGGCACGTCGGTCAGCCCGTTCTCGTCCATCGCGTTGTACACCGCGAGCCGGGCGCCGTCGAAGAGGAACTCGACCGCGTGCAGCACCCGCGGACGCCAGTCGGCGGACGTGGTCCGTTCGATGATGTTGACCGCCCGGAGCGGTCGGCCCCGCGCCTTCCGCAACGCGGCGTGCGGGTCGGCCCGCCAGTCGAAGTGCTCGTACCAGTCGATCGGCACGGCCATGTCGATCTGGTCCCAGGTGATCGCACACTCGTCGAACTTGCGGTGGGTGACCTCGACGCGGCTCTGGCCGAAGTCCAGGATCACCGGGCCGTCGGCGAACCAGCCGCGCTGCCCGACGTCCCACATCAGCCAGCCGGACCGCAGCTTACGGCCGATGAGTCGCACGAACGCGTGCCGGTGGATGGCCGCGAGTGCCTCGGCGTCGTGATGCCACTCGGGTTTCCACCCGTCGATAGCGAACACGATCACCGGTCCCTTGATCAAGAACGGGCTCGATCGTACCCATGTACCTGGGTGATCCCACAACGACAGCAGCGGCCGGCCCCGGCATCGGGACCGACCGCTGCCGGATGACTACTTGGCGAACGTGGTGCCGGTCGAGCGGAGGTGCTCGCAGGCCTCCACGACGCGCTTGGCCAGACCGTTCTCGGCTAGCTTGCCCCAGGCGCGCGGGTCGTACGCCTTCTTGTTGCCGACCTCGCCGTCGATCTTCAGCACGCCGTCGTAGTTCTTCATGACGTGGTCGACGACCGGGCGGGTGAACGCGTACTGCGTGTCGGTGTCGATGTTCATCTTGACCACGCCGTAGTCCAGCGCGCCGTGGATCTCCGAGAGCAGCGAGCCGGAGCCGCCGTGGAAGACCAGGTCGAGCGGCTTCTCCTTGCCGTACTTCGCGCCGATCGCGTCCTGGATCTCCTTGAGGATCTCCGGACGGAGCTTGACGTTGCCCGGCTTGTAGACGCCGTGCACGTTGCCGAAGGTGAGGGCGGTCAGGTAGCGGCCCTTCTCACCCAGGCCGAGCGCGGCAGCGGTGGCCAGGCCGTCCTCGACGGTCGAGTACAGCTTGTCGTCGATCGCGGCGGAGACGCCGTCCTCCTCGCCACCGACCACGCCGACCTCGATCTCGAGGATGATCTTCGCGGCGGCGGAGAGGGCCAGCAGCTCCTCGGCGATCTGGAGGTTCTCCTCCAGCGGCACGGCCGAGCCGTCCCACATGTGCGACTGGAACAGCGGGGCGAGGCCCTTGGAGACGCGCTCCTTGGAGATCGCGAGCAGCGGCCGGACGTACCCGTCGAGCTTGTTCTTCGGGCAGTGGTCGGTGTGCAGCGCGATGTTGACCGGGTAGTTCTTGGCGACCTCGGTGGCGTACTCGGCGAGCGCGACGGCACCGGTGATCATGTTCTTGATCGTCGGGCCGGACGCGTACTCGGCGCCACCGGTGGAGATCTGGACGATGCCGTCGCTGCCCGCCTCCGCGAAGCCCTGCAGGGCGGCGTTGAGGGTCTGCGAGGACGTCACGTTGATCGCCGGGTACGCGAACGCGCCGCTCTTGGCGCGATCGATCATCTCGGCGTAGACCTCGGGGGAAGCGATAGGCATCAGTGCGCTCCTTGCTCGTGGAACGGGAAGCAGAGGGCAGGACCGCGCTGTCCTCCACAGGCAGTATTCCGCAGTCGCGTTGCGTAGCGGAAATCACCCCGAAATCCCGACGTCGAATCCGGCACATGGGTCTTATCACTGTAAATAAGCTCGACTCATGTCCGTACTTCTGGGGCGGATCGCAACGGTGACCGTCGCGATGATGCTCGCTCTCTGTGGTGTTGCGGCCCCCGCCCAGGCCGCATCCGGCTTCCAACTGCATGTGGAGACCGCGACATTGGCACCCGGGAGTGATGGGAAAGACGTGATTATCTGGGGCACAGTCCCCGGAAGGGGTACACATCACCTCCGCCTCACTGTGGATCGGGCCGGTGTCGACGCCTTCGCCGCCGTCACCGTCGACCCGACGAGCTTCTTCACCCTGTCGGTCGGCGGCGGCGACAGCTCTTACCGAGCGGCGTCGCCCTGCACCACCGTGGGACTGCGCACGACCTGCACCATCACCGTGACCGAAACGGTGTACCCGAATCCCCTGGGGATGCTCTGGGTGGAGGCACGCCCCAACGCCACGACACGGGACTCCGGCATCGTGAAGGTGACTGGCAGCATCCTCACCGCGACGACGGTATGGACGACCGCGGCCGAATGGTCGGACATGACCAGCGTCTTCGACGGTGGCACCCCGGCCGTGCCCGGAACCGGCCCGGAACTCACCCTGACCGAGTTGACCGGCGCCGCGGCCGAACCGCAGGCCGACCTCGATCAGGAGAACAACCACGCGTTGCTCGACATGGCGATCGGCGGCGGACCGGCGACCGACCTGGCCGTTCTGGGTGCTCGCGGATCCGCCCCGGTCGGTGGCCGACTGACCCTGCGGGTGACGCTCGTCAATCACGGCCCCCGCCGGATCCGGCCCGATCTCTACCTCAACAACATGGTGACGTTGGAGGTCCGGCCGCCGGGGAACACCGAGATCGTCGGGAGCGACTGTCTCCCGATCCGGGAGCGGATGCTCTGGTGCTACCCGTCCAAGCCGCTCGCCGCCGGGGCGAGTCAGACGTTCGCTGTTCGGCTGAAGGTCACCAAGGGATCGCCGACGCCGGGGCGGGTGCGGTTCGGTGCGCAGATGAGCGGGTACGCCCGCCCGGTCGACCCCGATCGGGCCAACGACAGTGCGGAGATCGTGGTCACGCCGAGGGGTGCCTGACGGTTTGTCCGGCATTCGGAGCGGGGAAGGCCCACCATGGGTGCAGGGAACCGACCGCGAGCGTAGGGAGCCCACGATGGCCGAGCGGGTGCTGGACGAGATCGACGTGGAGACGCCCGAGGTCGACGCGGCTGAGCAGGCGGTGGTCGCGGGCCCGAGCTGGCACGATGACGAGCCGGAGGAGCCGGGGCGCAGCCGGACGCCGGCGCCGGTCGAGGCCAACGAATGGGACGTCCAGGAGCAGGCTCGGGTCGTCGAGTTCGACGACGACTACCGCTGACCTCGGTTTTTCGATCGCGTCGATGGCGGCACACTGACACCATCGACGCGTGCTACTCACGTTGACGACCACTCACCGACCTGCCACCGATCTGGGTTACCTACTGGTCAAACACCCGGAGAAGGTGCATTCCTTCGACGTCCCCACCGGTACGGCCTATGTGCTGTACCCGGAGGCGACCGAGGAGAAGTGCACGGCGGCGCTGATGCTGGACGTCGATCCGCAACTGCTCCGGGCGCAGAAGGACGCGTTCGAGCTGAGTCAGTACGTCAACGACCGGCCGTACGCCGCGTCCAGCCTGCTCGCCAGTGCGCTGTCCAAGGTCTTCCGGAGTGCCCTGCGCGGCAATTCCAAGGACCGTCCGGAGCTGGCCGGCACCCCGATCCCGCTGGAGATCCGGGTGCCGGTGCTGCGCGGCACTCCCGATCTGATCACCCGCCTGTTCGCGCCGCTCGGCTGGACGGTCGAGGCCACCCCGATCCCGCTCGACGCCGGGCTGGGCGTCGTGGACAGCCGGTACGCCGACGTCCGGCTGACCGGCGTGCTGCGGGTCGCCGACGCGCTGAACCACCTGTACGTGCTGCTCCCGGTCCTGGACGACGGCAAGCACTACTGGGTCGCCCCGGACGAGATCGAGAAGCTGCTGCGTTCCGGCGAGGGCTGGCTGGCCGGCCATCCGGAGAAGGTGCTGATCGCCCGGCGTTACCTGGCTCATCGCAAGTCGCTGGCGGCCACCGCGCTGCAGTTGCTGGAGCCGGAGGTGGCCGCGCCCACCGAGGAGGAGGCCGAGCTGCCGGTGCAGCGCCGGGCGCCGCTCGCCGGGCAGCGGCGTGACGCGGTGCTCGCCGCGCTGGTCGAGTCGGGTGCGGCCCGGGTGCTCGATCTGGGCTGTGGTGGCGGCGCGCTACTCACCGCCCTGATGAAGGAACGGTCGTTCACCGAGATCGTCGGCGCTGACGTCTCCAGCCGGGTGCTGGAGCAGGCGTCCCGGCGGCTGCGGCTGGACCGTCTGCCGGAGCGTCAGCGGGGCCGGATCCGGCTGATCCAGACCGCGTTGACGTACCGCGACGACCGGCTGCGCGGCTTCGACGCGGCGGTGCTGATGGAGGTGATCGAACACGTCGACCTGTCCCGGCTGCCCGCGCTGGAGCGTGCCGTCTTCGGGCATGCGCGGCCCCGCGTGGTCGTGGTCACCACGCCGAACGTCGAGTACAACGTCCACTACGAGGGCCTGACCGGAATGCGTCACTCGGACCACCGTTTCGAGTGGACCCGGGCGGAGTTCGCCGCGTGGGCGGACCGGGTGGCCGCGGAGCACGGCTACACGGTGACGTTCCGTGGGGTCGGCGACCCGGACGAGACGACCGGCGCACCCACCCAACTGGCCCTGTTCACGACGACCGAAGCAACCGGCGAAGCAAGCACCGACACCGTCACGGAGGTGACCGCATGATCCTCGACGTTCCCGAGCTCTCCCTCGTCGCCCTGGTCGGCATCTCCGGATCCGGCAAGTCGACGTTCGCCCGCGCCCACTTCAAGCCCACCCAGGTGCTCTCCTCGGATTACTTCCGCGGGCTGGTCGCCGACGACGAGAACGACCAGTCGGCGTCCGGTGACGCGTTCGAGGTGCTGCACTACGTGGCCGGCAAGCGGCTGGCCGCCGGCCGGCTCACCGTGGTCGACGCCACCAACCTGCAGGCGCACGCCCGTGCCGGGCTGGTCAAGGTCGCCCGGGAGCACGACGTGCTGCCGGTGGCGATCGTGCTGGACGTGCCGGAGGCGGTGGCCTGGGAGCGTACGCAGAGCCGCCCGGACCGTACGTTCGGCCGTCAGGTGCTCGGCCGGATGAGCCGTGACCTGCGGCGCTCGCTCAACCAGCTGGCCCGCGAGGGCTTCCGCAAGATCCACGTGCTGCGAGGGCTCGACGAGATCGCGGCCGCCGAGATCCGCTACGAGAAGCTGTTCAACGACCGGCGTTCCGAGCACGGGCCGTTCGACATCGTCGGTGACGTGCACGGCTGCCGGGCCGAGCTGGAGACGCTGCTCGGCGACCTGGGCTGGGAGCTGGCCCGCGACGACCGGGGACGCCCGGTGGACGCCACCCACCCGGACGGCCGCACCGCGGTGTTCGTCGGTGACCTGGTCGACCGCGGACCGGACTCGCCGGGCGTGCTGCGCCTGGTGATGGGCATGGTCGCGGCCGGGCACGCCATCTGTGTGCCCGGAAACCACGAGCAGAAACTGGCCCGCAAGCTGAACGGCCGCAAGGTGCAGCTCACCCACGGCCTGCCGGAGACCTTGGAGCAGCTGGCCGCCGAGCCGGACGAGTTCGTGACCGAGGTGCGGTCCTTCATCGACGGCCTGGTCAGCCACTACGTGCTCGACGACGGCAAGCTGGTGGTCGCGCACGCCGGGCTGAAGGAGGCGTACCAGGGGCGGGCGTCCGGCCGGGTGCGCAGTTTCGCGCTCTACGGCGAGACCACCGGCGAGACCGACGAGTACGGCCTGCCGGTCCGCTACCCGTGGGCGCGGGACTACCGGGGTTCCGCCGCGGTCGTCTACGGCCACGTGCCCACCCCGACACCGGAGTGGATCAACAACACCATCTGCCTGGACACCGGTTGTGTCTTCGGTGGCCGGCTCACCGCGCTGCGCTGGCCGGAACGTGAGCTGGTCGCCACGCCCGCGGCGAAGGAGTACTACGCTCCGGTGCGGCCGCTGGTCACCGTCCCCGACCGGCTCGACCAGGGCCTGGACATCGCGGACGTGACGGGTCGCCGGCACATCGATTTCGGGTACGGCCGGACCACCGTCCCCGCCGAGAACGCGGCGGCGACGCTCGAGGTGATGGGCCGGTTCGCGGTCGACCCGGAGACGCTGGTGTGGCTGCCGCCCACGATGGCGCCGTGCTCCAGTTCGACCGTCGACGGCTACCTGGAGTACCCGTCGTCGGCCTTCGCCGATCTGCGGGCCGCAGGGCTGGACCGGGTCGTCTGTGAGGAGAAACACATGGGCTCCCGGGCCGTCGTGCGGGTCTCCGTCACCGGCGAGGGGGACGCGATCTGGACCAGGACTGGCCGGCCGTTCTTCGGCCCGGAGCTTGACGAGCCGCTGCTGGCCCGGGTCCGCGCCGCCGCCACCGAGATCATGGCCGAGCTGGAGACCGGCTGGCTGCTGCTCGACGCCGAGCTGCTGCCCTGGTCGGCGAAGGCCGGCGGTCTGATCCGTGACCACTACGCCGCGGTCGGGGCGGCCGGCCGGACGGCGCTGCCGGCCGCGCTCGACGTCCTGCGGGACGCCGCCGAGCGTGGGCTCGACGTCGGTACGCTGCGGGACCGGCTGGAGCTGCGGTCCGCCGAGATCGACGGGTACTCGGCCGCCTACCGGTCCTACATCCGGCCGACCGATGGTCTGACCGGGGTCACGCTCGCACCGTTCGCGGTGCTGGCGGGCGCCGGCGTCTCGTACGCGAAGAAGGATCACGACTGGCACCTGGCGATCGCGGACCGCCTGGTCGCGGCAGACCCGGAGCTCTTCACCGCCACCCGGCGGATGGTCGTGGATCTGGCCGACCCGGCGTCCGAGGAGGCGGCGACCGACTGGTGGCTGTCGCTGACCGGGGCCGGCGGTGAGGGCATGGTGGTCAAGCCGTGGGCGGGTCTCGGGGTGACCGACGGCAAGGGCCGGCTGGTGCAGCCCGGGGTGAAGTGCCGCGGCCGGGAGTACCTGCGGATCATCTACGGGCCGGAGTACACCCGTCCGGAGCAGCTGGAGCGGCTGCGCGGGCGGAACCTCGGGCGCAAGCGGTCGCTGGCGTTGCGTGAGCACGGTCTCGGTCTGGCGGCACTGGACCGGCTGGCCGAGGGCGCGCCGGCCTGGCGGGTGCACGAGTTGGTGTTCGCCATTCTGGCCGCCGAGTCGGAGCCGGTGGATCCCCGTCTGTAGCGGTCCGTCCCCTCCTGGGTGCCTCCGCACCGTCACCGGTGGGCGACCACGCGGTATCCACAGGATTCATACAGGTACCGGCCCTTGCAGGGCCGGTACCCTGGCTCCTCGTGGACATCCATGCGCTCACCGAGCCGCTAGCCCTGAACCCGATGGATCCGAAGGATCTTCTCTCCGCCTTCGGGTTGCCGGGTGTCCTGGCCATCCTCTTCGCCGAAACCGGACTCCTGGTCGGATTCTTCTTCCCCGGTGACTCCCTGCTGTTCCTGGCGGGGGTGGCGGCCTCCTCGGTGGCCGACTCGATCTTCGGCGCGGGTGCCAAGCTGTCCATCACCGGCCTGCTGATCGGCGCGCCGATCTGCGCCGTCATCGGCGCGCAGTTCGGCCACTGGCTGGGCGCGAAGTACGGCCGTCAGATGTTCGAGAAGCCGGACTCGAAGCTCTTCAAGAAGGAGTACGTCGAGAAGGCGGAGTATTACTTCGAGAAGTTCGGTCCGGCCAAGGCCGTGGTGCTGGCCCGCTTCATCCCGATCGTCCGGACCTTCCTCAACCCGGTCGCCGGCACGCTGGGCATGCCCGCCAAGCAGTTCCTGATCTGGAACATCGTCGGCGCGGTCCTCTGGACCGACGGCATCATCCTGATCGGTTACCTGCTGGCCCAGCAGATCTACGACCTCGTCGGCGACCACATCGACCGCTACATCCTGCCGGTGGTCGTGCTGATCGTGTTGATCTCGGTGCTGCCGATCCTGATCGAGCTGGTCCGGGAGCGCCGCGCCAAGAAGAAGGGTGGCGAGGCCGGCCCGCAGGCCGCCGAGTCCCTGGGTGTGGTGGCCGCGGCCACCGTCGCCGGTGTGGCGGACGCCGCCCACCAGGAGTTCCACGACCACCACGACGAGCAGCAGCCCACCGAGCAGTTCGGCCGGCAGCCGTACGGCGGTCAGCAGCCGTACCAGGGCGGCCAGACCTACGGTGGCGGCCAGACGTACGGCGGTCAGCAGCCGCAGCAACCGCAGCAGCCCCCGCAGGGCGGCCACGTCTACGGGCAGCCGCAGGGCGGCGGTCAGGTCTACGGCGGTCAGCAGCCGCACAACGGTCAGCAGCCCTACGGTGGCGGCCAGACCTACGGTCAGTCGCAGAACCAGGGTGACTGGCCGCCCCGCTAGACATTCGCATGGACCCACGGAAACGGCCGGCCCCGGATCTCTCCGGGGCCGGCCGTTTCGTGTCAGCGCGTCGTCACACCGTCACAGCGGTGGAACCCTGCAACCGGTCCAGGAACTCTTCCGGGCAGTCCCGGAGGTTCTCCAGCCGGCCGGCGGCCAGCGCCTGGTAGGTGAGCCGGGCCGCTTCCTCGAGGTTGCGGGCCCGCTTGTGCGCGATCTCCACCGAGTCGCCCAGGACCACGCAACCGTGCCGGCTGAGCACCAGGCAGTCGGTCCCGTCTGCCGCCATCGCCGCGGTCAGCGCCGCCAGCTCGGTGCCACCCGGCAGGCGGAACGGCACCGTCGATATCCGGCGGAGGTAGAACGCGTGATCGGTGGTCACGATCCGGATGTGTTCGCCCAGGGCGTCCAGCAGTAGAGCCGTCTGTGGATGCAGATGGACCACTGCGTTGACGTCCGGGCGGGCCCGGTAGAGCGCGAGGTGCAACGGAAGTTCACTCGACGGCTCGATCCGCGGCGGTGGCAGCGAACCGATCGACGCGGGCGTCCCGTCGGTGGTCCGCACCGGGACGAAGGTGGTGCGGCTCAGCCGGTCGAGCCAGGAACCGCTCGCGGTCACCCAAACGGCGTCCTCATCCGGGATCCGGGCGGACAGGTTGCCGCCCGAACCACACACGAGGCCGGCCTGGACCACGTCGTAACCCACGTGTGCGAGCTGATCACGCAGGTCACCGGGGACGTAGTTCACCCGTTCCTCCTCAGGTCCGCAAAATGGACGTCGACGAGGTCCTCGGCCTGGCGTCACGACCCCATGCGAGTGACGCCAGGCTTTGTCCAACGGTCAGCGAGCCTTCTTGGTGGCGCGCTTACGGGGCGGCGTCAGCAGGTCCGCAATGGTCGCGATAGCGGTCGGGACCAGGCGGTAGTACGCCCAGACCCCGCGCTTCTCGCGCTCCAGCAGACCCGCCTCCGTCAGAATCCGCAGGTGGTGGCTCACAGTCGGCTGCGAGAGGCCCAGAGGAGCCGTCAGGTCGCAGACACAAGCCTCGCCATCCGTTGCGGACTGGATCAGGCTCAGCAGCCGCAGCCGGGCCGGGTCGGCGAGCGCCTTGAGCACTCCCGCCAGGCGCTCGGCGTCAGCGCGTTCAATAGGCTCGCCGGCAAGCGGCGAGATCTGAGGCATCGTCATTTCCGCCAACGCAGTTCCCACGATCTCCATCCTTCCACCAACTGCATCGATTCTCCTGCATGTGTGCAGGGAGAACCGGCTAACTTCAGGCCGCAAGGGCGACGCGGTTCGGCGACCCGGACGACCGCTGGGGCGACGCGACGACGCGTGCCGCACCCCTCGTCCAACCGGACCTCACCTCGACACCGACTTCGGTCTCTGCCTCCTGCAACGCCTCAGCCGCGATCTGGTCGCTGCCCATCCGTGTCGAGCTCTCGATCCCCGTCTCCGGAGTGAGGCGGCCCACATTGTCAATTCGTCGATTGCTTCCGCTTGACGAACCTCGACGAGACCCCGACACGGAAAGCGTCGACATCATCACGCGACACTGCGCGATCATTTGGTCGGCACTCTCCGAAGCCAACGACCCACGACCCGATGAAAGCACGGCGCCACGCTGCGCGACGGGCAATTCAGTGATGAATTTACGCAGGTCGTACCGTGCATCCATGACATCGAGAGTACTGGCTGGAAGGAAACCGGAATCTTTCGCCCCGCCGGGGCGGAACCGAACTATTGACCCACGGCTTAACCCGGCTCTGTAAAGAAGGTTTACGGATCGAACAACGGATCTCAACCTTCCCCCCGACCATAGACGCAGCTCAAAGCAGGTAACGCCGTCACGGTACCCACCCGCTCCTCAGGACTACCTGGTGGTTGGGCTGTGAGAGTGCTGTGAACTCACGAAATCACGTTTGGACGTTGAGCCGAAAACACTCACCGTACGGCCGATCTCGATCTATCCGGACAGCCGATCGAGTGACGGGTGACAGAAACTGACCGTACCCGTTCGTGTGACCCACAGTCGTCGATACGGCAGTGCGTTACCCCGTTACTGGGGGGTAATCAGTTGGCCGGTCGGGTCCACAAGTCGTCATCGGACCGGGGAGCCGAGATTTGTTCGGCACCGGAAGTCGGGAACGCGGCCGGATCATTCACCGGCGCTGTCCCCGTTCGATCACCCGTCCAGGGGGTGGAATAGGCACCCGTCCACGCCGAGTGTGACTCGAAAGAGGACGTCTCCGCCACCGTGCCGAAGTGGCTCCCGGGGGCCGTGAGGACCAGAACCCCCACGACGAGATAGCCCAGAACCTGAACGCCGGCCACGACAGCGTTCAACGCGATCCACCCACCGGGGTACGCCTCACCCAGCGCGGCACCCATCGTGCCCGGCAGCGCCTCACCGGAACGCTGCACGGCGATCGTGGCGAGCGTGCCCAGACCCGCCAGCGCACCGATCCCGCAGACGCCCAGGGTCACCCCACGGGCGATCCGGTTGCCCCGGCGCAGGCCGAGCCCCAGCACGACGAAGAGCCCGAGCAGCACGACGGCGGCCACCGCGGCGAGCGCGGCACCCAGCCAGATCACCGAGACGAGGTTCTCCACCTGCTCGCTGCTGCCGGCGAGCTCGCGGAACCGGCTGTCCGCGGAGACCGCGACGGCCACGCCGCCGACCGCGTAGACCAGGCCGGCGACGGCCAGGGTCCAGAGCAGAGCAACGGCCGCGGTGACGGCGGTGGGCCGGGCGGCGCCGGGCGCGGGCACGGCGACGGGCGGCTGGACGGCGTACGACATCGACGGCTCCTGCAAGGTTCGACTGGCACGAACCTATCGCCTACCGGACCGGAACGTGGCCGGACCGGTCCGCCCGAGGGCGAACCGGTCCGGAGAAGGCTCGATGTGCCGGGTCAGGCCGGCGGGCGCGGCGGCTGGTCGCCGTCGGCCGGAGGCTGCTCCTCGGCCGGGGGACGGGCCCACGGGTCGCTGGGCGGCGGGGCGGCCGGCGGTTCCGGGAAGGCCGGCGGGAACGCGGGCGGCCCGGCAGCGGGTGGGGTGGACGCCGGCGGCGCCGAGAACGGCGGCGGCGTCAGCGGGCCCGGGGTGGACGTTCCAGGCCCGGCCTGTCCGGGGTACGGGGAGAGTCCCGGCGCCGGTTGCCCCGGCTGGCCGTACTGCTCCGGTGTCCCGAAGTGACTGGCGTCACCACTGGGTGATCCCGGCTGCCCCGGGTAGGGCTGCTGCGGCTGCTGACCGTAGTAGGGCGGCTGCCCCGGCTGACCCGGATAGGGCTGCCCGTAGCCCGGCTGGGCCGGCTGCCCGTAACCCGGCTGCCCGTAGCCCGGCTGGGCCGGCTGCCCGTAACCCGGCTGCCCGTAGCCCGGCTGACCCGGCTGCGCCTGGTAGGGCGTGTAACCGGGCGGGTAGGCACCGCCACCGGGATATCCGCCCGGGTAACCCGGGTTCCACGTGGTCGGCGGGCGGAAGAACGCGTTCGACTGCGGCAGCGCCAGCAGGATGATCGCCGCGAGCAGCGCCAGGACGGTGAGCAGGGTGAGCAGCAGCTCGACCCCGTCGTACCAGCCGGGCAGCGCGTCGGCGGAGGCCTCCGTGAAGACGTCGCCCGAGGTGCCCGACCCGGTGCCGGCCGCCATGTCGCTCGCCGAGCTGGTCAGGCCCAGCGCGTTGCAGCACAGACCGATGCCGGCGAAGACCCAGGTCACGATCCGGGACGGGTTCTTGCCCCGGTTGTTGAAGATGGCGAGCACCACCATGCCGCCCGCGATGACCGCGTAGATCACCACGATGATCACCATGATGCCGGTGAAGAGGCCGGCGAGGTCCACCTCGTCGGCGCCCGCGTCGGCCATCGCCTCGGTGTAGACCTCCCGCAGCGTCCCGATCGAGGACAGCACCAGCAGAGCGCTCATCGCCTGCAGGAACGCGACCCCGTAGAGCAGGATCGACGAGATCGTCACGGTCGCCGGCCGTCCCGGCGGGGACGGCGCGGGATGTGCGCCCGGATATGTGGGAACGGTCACAGTGCCCTCCTATAGATCCATTCACGGTATCGGCCTGACGCCATGTACCGCGACCGGACCTCACCCACCGTGCCTCTGTGGCAGCATCGGGCAACGATGACCCGAACACCCGACCCGGGTAACTCGTTCGGGGGGCGACGGCGGCGGAGCTGGGCATTTAGACTTCGATGCCGTGGCGTCCAGCTGGCAATCGAGGCAACCCAGCCCTCCAGCGACCCCACCTGTCCGCAGCACGAGTCGCCCGCCCCGCGCACACCTGACCGGGGCCGAGGCAGACCGGCTGACGGCACCTTTCCCGTTACCGCGGCCGCGTGACCATCCCGCGGCCGTCCCAGACCTGTTAAGGACCGGTGAGTCCCATGCCCCACGCCGACACCCTGACCGTCGTTCACCATGACGACACCCGGACGAGCTTCTCCGACGTCCGCTACCAGCTGCACCGCGACGGCATACACATCTGGTCCGCCGACGGCGAGCACGCCATCACGGACGTTCTGATGACACAGGCCTACCGACATCGGGTGGCCGACGACCAGGAGTGACACGCGAAGGGTCCCGGATGATTCCGGGACCCTTCTCCGTGCGTACGGTGGAGGATCAGCCCTTGCGCACCGAGAGACCGTCCCGGGCCGCACCCAGCTCGACCAGGACGGTGTCGCCGTCGGTGATCGAACCGGAGAGCAGGGCCTTGGCCAGCAGGTCACCGATGGTCGACTGGACCAGGCGGCGCAGCGGGCGGGCGCCGTAGATCGGGTCGTAACCGTGTTCGCCCAGCCACTCGACCGCCTCCGGCGCGACGACCAGGGCGAGCCGGCGTTCGGCCAGCCGGCTGCGCAGACGGCCGAGCTGGATGTCGACGATCCTGGTCAGGTCGAACTTGGTGAGGGCGTGGAAGACGACGATGTCGTCGAGCCGATTGAGGAACTCCGGCTTGAAGTGGGCGCGGACCACGGCCAGCACCTCGTCGCGCCGTTCCTCGTCGGTGAGGGTGAAGTCGGTGTTCGCCGAGCCCAGGTTCGACGTCAGCACCAGGATGGTGTTGCGGAAGTCGACCGTGCGGCCCTGGCCGTCGGTGAGCCGGCCGTCGTCGAGCACCTGCAGGAGCAGGTCGAACACGTCCGGGTGGGCCTTCTCCACCTCGTCCAGCAGCACCACGCTGTACGGCCGGCGGCGGACCGCCTCGGTGAGCTGGCCGCCCTCCTCGTAGCCGACGTATCCGGGCGGCGCACCGACCAGGCGGGACACCGAGTGCTTCTCGCCATACTCGCTCATGTCGATGCGGACCATCGCCCGCTCGTCGTCGAAGAGGAACCCTGCCAGGGCCTTGACCAGCTCGGTCTTGCCGACGCCGGTCGGTCCGAGGAACAGGAAGCTGCCGGTGGGGCGATCGGGGTCGGCGATGCCGGCCCGGGCCCGGCGCACCGCGCTGGCCACCGCGGCCACCGCCTCGTGCTGGCCGATCACCTTGGCCGCCAGCGACTCCTCCATGCGCAGCAGCTTGGCGGTCTCGCCCTCCATCATCCGGCCGGCCGGGATGCCGGTCCACAGCGAGACGACCTCGGCGATGTCGTCGGCGCCGACCTCCTCCTTGACCATCGGAGGCTCGGTCTTCTCCTCCTCGGCCTCGGACGCGGCCTGGATCTCCTTCTCCAGAGCCGGGATGACCTCGTAGAGCAGCCGGGACGCCTCGAGCAGTTCGTTGTCGCGCTGAGCCCGCTCCTGCGCGGCCCGTGCCTCGTCGAGCTGCTTCTTCAGCTCACCGACCCGGTTCAGCCCGCCACGCTCGCGTTCCCACCGGGCGTTGAGCGCGGTCAGCTGCTCCTCACGGTCGGCCAGGTCGCGGACCAGTCGCTCCAGCCGGGCCACCGACGCCGGGTCGGTCTCCTTCTCCAGCGCGAGGCGTTCCACCCGCATCCGGTCCACCTGGCGCTGGAGCTGGTCCAGCTCGACCGGACGCGAGTCGATCTCCATGCGGAGGCGGGAGGCCGCCTCGTCGATCAGGTCGATCGCCTTGTCCGGCAGGAACCGGTCGCTGATGTAGCGGTCGGAGAGGCTGGCCGCGGCGACCAGGGCGGCGTCGGTGATCTGCACCCGGTGGTGCGCCTCGTAGCGGCCCTTGAGTCCGCGCAGGATGCCGATGGTGTCCTCGACCGTCGGCTCGCCGACGACCACCGGCTGGAACCGGCGTTCCAGGGCCGGGTCCTTCTCGATGTGTTCGCGGTATTCGTCGAGGGTGGTCGCGCCGACCATCCGCAGCTCACCGCGGGCCAGCATCGGCTTGAGCATGTTGCCGGCGTCCATCGAGCCCTCGCCCTTGCCGGCGCCGACGACCGTGTGCAGCTCGTCGAGGAACGTCACCACCTGCCCGTTCGAGCTGCGGATCTCCTCCAGCACACTCTTCAGGCGCTCCTCGAACTGACCGCGGTACTGCGCGCCGGCGACCATCGCGCCCAGGTCGAGGGAGACCAGCTTCTTGTCCCGCAGCGTCTCGGGCACGTCGCCGGCCACGATCCGCTGGGCCAGGCCCTCAACGATCGCGGTCTTGCCGACGCCCGGCTCACCGATCAGGACCGGGTTGTTCTTGGTGCGCCGGGAGAGGACCTGGACCACACGGCGGATCTCGGTGTCCCGCCCGATCACCGGGTCGATCTTGCCGTCCCGGGCCAGGGCGGTCAGGTCGACGCTGTATTTCTCCAACGACTTGTAGGTCTGCTCCGGATCGGCCGTGGTCACCCGGCGGTCACCACCGCGCACCTGCGGGAACGCGGCGACCAGACTGTCCTCGGTGATGCCGGCGGCCTTGAGCGCCTGGCTCACCGCGCCACCGACGCGGGCCAGCCCGGCCAGCAGGTGCTCGGTCGAGATGTACTCGTCGCCGAGCGGCTTGGCGATCAGGTCGGCCTCGCCGATCGCGTTCACGAACTCGCGGGACAGGCTGGGCTCGACCGTGCTCGCACCGCGCGCCGAGGGCAGCTGCTCGACCGCGCGGGCCGCGGCCCGGCGGACGTCGGCCGGGTTGGCGCCGACCGCCCGCAGCAGCGCGGTCGCCGTGGAACCCCCGGTGTCCAGCAAGGACAGCAGCATGTGCCACGGCTCGACCGTGGCGTGGCCGCGGCGGCCGGCGTCGGCGACGGCAGCGGTGATCACTTCGCGGCTCTTGGTCGTCAGACGTTCGGTGTTCATGAGCTCCCCTGATCGGATCCCACCGTGGACAGACTTGAGCGTACTCAACTCAACTTTAACCCGCCACGTCGAACCGGATATCCGAGGTGACGGTCACCACCAGCCGGGGGTTGCACGCCGTCGTGAGCCGTAACGTACGAAGTCGTGTCCGTGTCACTCGGGACGCGCAGCGCCACGCAGCGACTCCTCCCCCTGGTCCTGGTCTTCCTCACCTCCGGCATCGCCACCGCGGTGGTCGGCCCGTTCCTCGGGATGTTCCTCAGCACCGCCGTTCATGCCAACCCGTTCCAGGTCACCGCATTCCTGATCACCGCCTCGCTCTCCAGCGTGGTGATGTCCTGGGCGCTGGGCCGGCTCTCCGACCGGCGGCCGATGCGGCGCACGCTGCTCATCGCGGCCACCCTCGCCGGTTTCGCCGGCACCGGCGTCACCGCCATGATCCGGGACTACTGGGTGCTGCTCGCGCTCACCGCGACGGTCACGGCGGTCGCCACCTCGCTCTATCCGCAATCCTTCGCGTACGCCCGGCAGGTCCTCCAACGTGACGACCCGGCCCGCGCGGCGATGGGGACCAGCGCACTCCGTACCGTCTTCTCCCTCGCCTGGGTCGGCGGACCGGCCCTCGCCGCGTTCCTGCTCGAGGTCGGCGACTTCCGGTACGTCTACGGCACCGCCGCCGTCATGTACGCCCTCGCCGCCTTCACCGTCGCCCGCTGGCTCCCCGAGGTCGAGGCACCCGCCGCACCCCGCGACGGCGTGAAGATCTCGGCCAGGGTGCCACCCGGCATGTACCCGATCCTGGTCGCCTTCACCCTGCTGCAGACCACCGGCGTACTCGGTGTCCAGGCCATGGCTCTGTTCGTCAGCACCGACCTGGGCGGCTCGGTCGGTGACGCCGGTGTCGTCCTCGGCGTGTGCGCGGCGCTGGAGATCCCGCTGCTGCTCTGGTTCGGCTGGCTCGGCACCCGGTTCCCGCTGCGGCGGATCATCGTCGCCGGGGCGGCGTGCGCGGTCGTCTACCAGCTCACCGCCGTCACGGCGGCCTCGGTGTGGCAGCTGGGCGCGGGTCAGCTGTTCAACGCGCTGTTCATCGCGGCGATCTCCGGGCTCGGCATCACGTACGTGCAGGACCGGATGCCGCACTTCCCGGGCCGGGCCACGACGATGTTCACCAACACCAACGCGATCGGGCAGATCCTGTCCGCCCCGCTCTTCGGTCTGGCCCAGAACTACGGGTTCCGGCTGGCGTTCGCCGTCAACCTGGTGCTTGCCGTGGTCGGACTGGTGCTGCTGCTGATCGCCCGCCCGGCGGTCCGTTCGTCGGGTTTGGGATCGGGATCACCGCCTGAGGGTTAACGTGGGGATCGTGCGCGTACGGGTGGAACAGACTCCGCTGCCGGGTATCGGCGTCCGACATGACCTGGTCACATCGTCCGGTCGGACGGTCGGGGTGGTCTCACACCGCAACGGCCGGCGTGATCTCGTGCTCTACGACGTCGACGATCCGGATTCGAGCCTGGCCTCGATCCCGCTCACCGACGACGAGGCGGAGGCCCTGGCCGACGTGCTCGGCGCCTCCCTGATGCTGGGCCAGCTGGCCGGTCTGCGGCAGCAGGCGGCCGGCCTGCTCACCGAGCAGATCGCGCTGCCGGCCGGCTCGCCGTTCGTGGGCCGCCTGCTGGGGGACACCCGGGCCCGGAGCCGGACCAGTGCCTCGATCGTGGCGGTGCTCCGCGACCGGGAGGTGATCGCCTCGCCGGTGCCGTCGTTCCGGTTCGAGGCGAACGACGTGGTGGTCGCGGTCGGCACCCGGCAGGGTCTGGACGGTGTCACCGCCATCCTGGCCGGCGACACCGACGGCTGACGGTCGTGAACCACGACACGACGATCCTGCTCATCGAGATCGGCGCACTCCTGTTCGGTCTCGGCATGCTCGGCCGTCTGGGTCGCCGTTTCGGCCTCTCCCCGATTCCGCTCTATCTGCTCGCCGGCCTGGCCTTCGGCCACGGTGGGGTGATCCCGCTCTCGGCGAGCGAGGAGTTCATCGGCATCGGCGCCCAGATCGGTGTGATCCTGCTGCTCGTCATGCTCGGGCTGGAGTACAGCGCCGACGAGCTGGTGGACAACCTGCGGTCCGCGGCGCCGGCCGGCCTGATCGACATGCTGCTCAACGCGTTGCCGGGGGCCGCCTTCGCGCTGATCCTCGGCTGGGACTGGAAGGCCGCGCTGGTGCTGGCCGGCATCACCTGGGTCTCCTCGTCGGGCGTGATCGCGAAGGTGCTCGGCGATCTGGGCCGGGTCGGCAACCGGGAGACCCCGGTGATCCTGTCGGTGCTGGTCATCGAGGACCTGGCGATGGCGTTCTACCTGCCGATCGCCACCGCCGTGCTGGCCGGGGTCGGTCTGGTCGACGGCCTGGGCACACTCGCCGTCGCGGTGGTCACGGTGATCGCGGTGCTGGTCATCGCGATCCGGTACGGCGGCGAGATCAGCGACTTCATGTCGGTGAAGGATCCGGAGGCGCTGCTGCTGAGTGTGCTCGGCATGACGCTGTTCATCGCGGGGGTGGCCGGCGAGCTGAAGGTCTCCGAGGCGGTCGGCGCGTTCCTGGTCGGCATCGCGCTGTCCGGCCCGGTCGCGCATCACGCCGTCCAGATGCTCTCGCCGCTGCGTGACCTTTTCGCCGCGGTGTTCTTCGTCTTCTTCGGTCTCTCCACCGATCCGAACGACATGCCGGGCGTGATCCTGCCGGCCCTCGCGCTGGCGGTGCTGACCATGCTGACCAAGGTGCTGACCGGTTACCTGGCCGCCCGGCGGGCCGGGATCGGGCTGCCCGGCCAGGTCCGGGCCGGGCTGGCGCTGATGCCGCGCGGCGAGTTCTCCGTCGTCATCGCCGGGCTCGCCGTGGCGTACGGGGTGGACCCCCGGCTGGCCCCGCTCGCCACCGCCTACGTGTTGATCACGGTCGTCACCGGCCCGATGCTGGCGCGTCTGCCGGACTACCCCTGGTTCAAGGAGATCGTACGAAAGCGGATGGCAGCCCGCCGAACAGTCAAAAAGCCGCTAGCCGCCACGGATTGAATCCTTATCGAAGCCTAAAGTTACCGTCCAGTATCCGAATGTGAAGTCCTGACACTTCCGCTCAAACATCCGGCGCGCTACGGTTCCGGAGCGACGACTCTGAGTATTGGGGCGTTCGGCACCGGCGACCAGCGTCACCGACTCTGGTCGCGGCTGCGAACGCATGAGTGAGGCGGCTGCGTGAGCGTGCGTGAGGCAACTTTCCCCGGATTCGGAAACCCGGTCGATCCTCGGCCGGACGAGCTGCATGCCTGGGCCTACCAACCCGATTCCGTTCCCCTGAGCACCATGCCGCGTGACTGGGACCTGCTGATCTCCGGAGACGTGCTCGGCCCGACCCTCTTCGAACTGGCCATGGACAGGCAGTGCCCGTCCCGCCGGTTCGCACAGCACTGCATGTACATCTACGCCGCGGACGGGGTGCGGCAGAACGCGAGCAGTCAGCGCAAGCGCCGGCTCAAGAAGTTCGTGGAACGTGCGGAGGAGGTCGGTGACGAGCCGATGCAGTTGTGGGCCCACAACTGCCGTGTCCTGATGACACGACCGGAGCTCTTCGATCACCACGACTGGATGGAGGGCGGCCTGGTGCGCAACCCGCGCCGGCTGGGGCTCTTCAACCGTCGGTAATCACACGGCGACGACAAGGTGTAGCGGCGGCCCATCCCGAGAGAGGGCCGCCGCTGCGTTTTCCGCCTGCTGCGGCTTTTCCTACTTGTCCTGCGGCCGTCGCGGGCGCCACACCACCAGCGCGGTGGACTGAGGCTCCTGGCGAACCAGATCACCCCGACCGGCGTACGGGTTCATCGACTCCAGCTGAGCGATCCGCGCATACGCGGCCTCCAGCTGCTGCTCCAGCTCCATGACCCGGTGCTGCAACTCCCCGGCCAGTTGCTCGAGCCCGATGATCCGCTTGATCCCGGCCAGGTTGACACCGTCCTCCTGGCTGAGCCGCTGCACCTCGCGGAGCAACTCCACGTCACGCTCGCTGTACCGCCGGCCACCACCACCGGCACGGCCCGGCTGCACCAGGCCGAGACGGTCGTACTGCCGCAGGGTCTGCGGATGCATGCCCGCCAGGCGAGCGGCCACCGAGATGATCAAAACCTTAGCGTCGGAGGACATTTCGGTCGAGATGTGGATCTCTTCATACATGTGCCACCTCCTCCAGAGGTCCTAACCGGCCCGGCGCAGTCGCTCGTCGAGCCGTTCACGTGCCGGCGGCGGGGTGAGCTTGGCGAAGGCCTCCAGCGCGTCCTTGGCCTCGTCGGAGAGCCCGGTCGGAATCTGTACCTCCACCGTGACGATCAGATCGCCGGAGGGACCCTCCTTGCGGGACACCCCCTTGGCCCGGGCCCGGAGCTTGCGGCCGCTCGGCGTGCCCGGCGGCACCCGCAGCGTGACCGGCCCGTCCAGGGTCGGGACCTTGAGGTCGAGACCCAGCACGGCCTCGGCCACCGTGATCGGCACGGTCAGCGTCAGGTCGTCGCCGCTGCGCCCGAACAGGTCGTCCGGACGCACCTTGACCTGCACGTACAGATCACCGGCCGGACCACCGCGGTCACCCGGCTCGCCCCGGCCGCTGAGCCGGATGCGCTGGCCGTCGGAGACGCCCGCCGGGAACCGCACGTTGATCGTGCGGGACTTGGTGACCCCGCCGGTGCCCCGGCACTCGGCGCACTTCTCGTCCACGATGCTGCCCGAGCCCTGGCAGTCCCGGCACGGCTCGGAGAAGCTGAACGAGCCCTGATTGCTGGAGATCATGCCGGTGCCCTGGCATTTCGTGCACGCCCGCGGTGTGGTGCCGGGCTTCGCGCCGCTGCCCCGGCAGGTGTCACAGGCGCCGGGGGTGCGCAGCGTCAGCGGCAGGGTGGTGCCGCGGACCGCCTGCGCGAAGTCGAGTGTCACCTCGGTCTCCACGTCCCGGCCGCGTTGCGGGCCACGCCGCGCCGCCGCCGGTCCGGCCGGGCCGCCACCGCCGGAGAAGATCGAGCTGAAGATGTCCGAGAAGCCGGTCCCGCCGAACCGCCGGTCGGCCCCCGCCGCGCCGCCGCCGTTGAACCCGCCGAACAGGTCGGACGGATCGAACTGGGTGCCTCCCGCGGCGCCCGGGCGCGCTCCCCGCCGGAACGCTCCGGAGCCGAACAGGGAGCGCATCTCGTCGTACTCTTTGCGCTTCTTGTCGTCGGAGAGGACGTCGTACGCCTCGGAGGCGGCCTTGAACTTCTCCTCGGCCTCCTTGTTGCCCGGGTTGCGGTCCGGGTGGAGGTCACGGGCGAGCTTGCGGTACGCCTTCTTGACCTCGTCGGGTGAGGCGGACTTGGTCACGCCGAGCACGGCGTAGAAATCTTTCTCGAGCCAGTCCTTCGAGCTCACTCGGTCCACCTCCTCGACGCGGCGGGAACGCCCCGCCCGCCGGCGAACCGGCGGGCGGGAATCAATGGCTTCACTCCGGATCGGCGACCGCGACCAACGCCGCGCGCAGCAAACGCTCGCCCAGCGTGTAACCGCGGCGCATCACCTCGACACAGGTCGGCTCCGAGACGTCCGCGGACGTCTGATGCGCGACGGCCTCGTGCCGGTTCGGGTCGAAGGGGTCACCCTTCTCGCCGAACGCCACCAGGCCCAACTTGCCGGTCACCGCGGTCAGCTGCTCCGCCACCGAGGCGAACGGACCGACCAGATCACCGTGCTCACGGGCCCGGTCGATGTCGTCCAGGACCGGGAGCAGCGCGGTGAGGACCGCGCCGGTGGTCTGCTCGGCCGCCGCACCCCGGTCGCGGTCGACCCGCTTGCGGTAGTTGGCGTACTCCGCGGTCACCCGCTTCAGGTCGTGCGTCCGCTCCTCGAGCTCGCTCCGCAGCGCCTCGACATCGGTGTCGGCCACGGCGTCCTCGGTGGAGGTCTCGTCCTCCCCCTCGGGCGCGCGGTGCGCACCGACCGGCTTCTTCGACTTCCCCGACGGCGTGGTCGCCTCGGCGGGAGTCTCCTCAGCCGGAGTCTCGGTCTCGCTCTGGGCGACTTCGCGCTCGGTCACGGGACCGTCGTTCTCGTCGTCCGTAGCAGTCACTTCTTGTCGTCCTCCACGATCTCGGCGTCCACGACGTCGTCCCCGCCGCCGGTCGCCGGGCCGGTCGCGCCGGCACCGGCCGCGCCGCCCGGAGCCGCACCGGGACCGGCCTGCGGGGTCTCACCACCCTGCGAGTACAGCAGCGAACCGGCCTCCTGGGAAACCTTCGACAGCTGCTCGTGGGCGGCCTTGATCTTTTCGATGTCGGTGCCGCCGAGCGCGCCGCGCAGCTCGCCGAGCGCCTCGCCGATCTTGTTCTTGCTGTCCTCGGGGAGCTTGTCGCCGCTCTCCGCCAGGAACTTCTCGGTCTGCCACTGCAGCTGCTCGGCCAGGTTGCGGATCTCCGCCTCGTCGCGACGCTTCTTGTCGTCGTCGGCGTGGTCCTGAGCGTCGCGCATCATGCGCTCGATGTCTTCCTTCGGCAGCGCGGAGCCACCGGTGATCGTCATCTTCTGCTCCTTGCCCGTGCCCAGGTCCTTGGCGGACACGTGCACGATGCCGTTCGCGTCGATGTCGAAGGAGACCTCGATCTGCGGGACGCCACGCGGGGCCGGCGCGATGCCGCTGAGCTCGAAGGTGCCGAGCTTCTTGTTGTAGGCGGCCATCTCGCGCTCGCCCTGGTAGACCTGGATCAGCACGGACGGCTGGTTGTCGTCGGCCGTGGTGTAGACCTCGGAGCGGTGCGCCGGGATGGTGGTGTTGCGCTCCACCAGCTTGTGCATGATGCCGCCCTTGGTCTCGATGCCCAGCGAGAGCGGGGTCACGTCGAGCAGCAGGACGTCCTTGACCTCACCCTTGAGCACACCGGCCTGCAGGGCGGCGCCGACCGCGACGACCTCGTCGGGGTTGACGCCCTTGTTCGGCTCGCGGCCGATCAGGCCGTTGACCAGCTCGGTGACGGCGGGCATCCGGGTCGAGCCGCCGACCAGGATGACGTGGTCGATGTCCGCCAGCTTGATGTCGGCGTCCTTGATCGCGGACTCGAACGGGCCCTTGCAGCGGTCCAGCAGGTCCTGCGTCATGCGCTGGAACTCGGCCCGGCTGAGGGTGGTGTCCAGGTGCAGCGGGCCGTTGGCGCCGGCCGTGATGTAGGGCAGGTTGATGCTGGTGGTCGACGCGGCGGAGAGCTCGATCTTCGCCTTCTCCGCGGCCTCGCGCAGACGCTGCAGGGCCATCTTGTCCTGGGAGAGGTCGATGCCGTGCTCGCCGCGGAAGGTCTTGACCAGGTGGTCGATGATCCGCTGGTCCCAGTCGTCACCGCCGAGGTGGTTGTCACCGGAGGTCGACTTCACCTCGATGACGCCGTCGCCCAGCTCGAGCAGCGAGACGTCGAAGGTGCCGCCACCGAGGTCGAAGACCAGGACGGTCTGCTCCTTGGAGCCCTTGTCCAGCCCGTACGCCAGGGCGGCCGCGGTGGGCTCGTTGACGATCCGCAGGACGTTGAGGCCCGCGATCTCACCGGCCTCCTTGGTGGCCTGCCGCTGCGCGTCGTTGAAGTACGCCGGAACGGTGATCACCGCGTCGGTGATGTTCTCGCCCAGGTAGGCCTCGGCGTCCCGCTTCAGCTTCATCAGCACCCGCGCGGAGATCTCCTGCGGGGTGTACTGCTTGCCGTCGATGTCGATCGACCAGGTGGTGCCGACCTCGCGCTTCACCGAACGGATGGTCCGGTCCGGGTTCGTCACCGCCTGACGCTTGGCGACCTCGCCCACGAGCACCTCGCCGTTGCGGGCGAAGGCGACGATCGACGGCGTCGTCCGGGAGCCCTCCGCATTGGCGATGACGGTGGGCTCGCCTCCTTCCAGAACGCTGACGCAGGAGTTCGTGGTGCCGAGGTCGATGCCGACCGCACGTGCCATGGTGTTCCTCGCTTCTAAACAGCTGGGCTTCTGAACCGCTGGGTTCGCACCAGGGTTGAGTGGAACCGACTCAATGATGCCACGGGTCGGCACGTGGTCAAATCGAAGTTGAGCCGGAGGGGCGCAAGTCCTGGTCCGGGACGGGTGAGGTTTGGAAATCACCTACATACCTGTCCGGTCACGGCATACCGGGACCCGTTGTCCTGGATGCATAGATCGTGCACGCTTTACCCGTGACGACGCACGGAGACGCGGTCGGACCGTCGGCCCTGTCCGCCGTCCCCGCCGCATCGGATGAGAATCAGCAGGTCAACGTGGCCGCAGGTGGCCCATCAGAGCGTACGGGGACGGGCTGGACCCGTCCGGCAAACGACGATAACAGCACCGAACCGGGCGAAATCCCGGCAACGGTCAGCCGCCTCGCCGCGGCGCTCAGCCGATTACGAGCCGCTCTCGGCGCGGTGGCGTACCCCTTGGTGCTGCCCTCCGCCGAGGAGGCCCGCAAGGTCGGCAGTGCCCTGAGTTCGCAGCTGGACGACTATCTGCTGCCGCGCCTGGCGCGGCTCGACGCACCGCTGCTCGTGGTCGTCGGCGGTTCCACCGGCGCGGGCAAGTCCACGCTTGTCAACAGCCTGGTCCAGGCCCCGGTGAGCAGGGCGGGCGTGCTCCGGCCGACCACCCGCTGCCCGGTCCTGGTGGCCCACCCGGACGATCTCGCCTGGTTCGGCCGGGGCGGCCTGCTGCCCGGCCTGGTCCGCACCATCGACCCCAGCAACGACCCGAAGGCGCTCCAGGTGATCCCGGCGGCCTCGGTCGGCCCCGGGCTGGCCCTGCTCGACGCGCCGGACGTGGACTCGGTGGTCGAGCACAACCGCGAGCTCGCCGCCCAACTGCTCGCCGCCGCCGACCTCTGGCTCTTCGTGACCAGCGCCGCGCGGTACGCCGACGCCGTCCCCTGGGAGCTGCTCAAGACCGCCCGGCTGCGCGGCACGGTGGTCGCCCTGGTCCTCGACCGGGTGCCGATCGACGCCGCCGCCGAGGTGGCCGCCCACCTGGGCGAGATGCTGACCGCCCACGACCTGGGCGGTGCGCCGCTGTTCGTGGTGCCCGAGGCCGGTCTGGACGAGAAGGGCCTGCTGCCGGACACCGCGGCCGGCCCGATCGGCGCCTGGTTCGGCCAGCTCGCCGGGGACGCCGGGGCGCGGGCCACCGTGGTCCGGCAGACCCTCGACGGCGCCCTGCGTGCCCTGGCCCCGGCGCTGACCGGACTGGCCGAGGCCTCCGACGAGCAGAGCCGGGTGGCCGGTGGCCTGGACGAGCGGGTCACGGCGGCCTACCGCCAGGCCCGGGCCACCGCCGAGGAGGGCCTGCAGGACGGCCGTCTGCTGCGCGGTGAGGTGCTGGCCCGCTGGCAGGAGTTCGTCGGCACCGGGGAGTTCTTGCGCAGTCTGGAATCCCGGGTCGGCCATCTGCGTGACCGTCTCCTCGCCACCCTCACCGGCCGCCCGGCGCCCAGCCGCAGCCTCCAGGTCGCCCTGGAGTCACAGCTGGTCACGCTGCTACGCGGGCTGGCCACCGACGCGGCCGAGCAGACCTGGGCCGCCTGGCACGCCCACCCGGCCGGCGACGCGCTGCTCACCAAGGACCTGCAGACCGCCTCCGCCGACCTGCCGCAGCGCGCCGACCGCCTGGTCCGCGACTGGCAGCAGTGGGTGCTCGACCTGGTCCGCCGGGAGGCCGCCGACAAACGGTCGGTGGCGCGCGGTGCGGCCTACGCGGTCAACGGCGCCGGCCTGGCCGTGATGATCGCGGTGTTCACCTCGACCGCGTTCATCCCGACCGGCCTGGAGGTCGCGGTGGGCACCGGCACCACGGTCGCCGCACAGAAGGTGCTCGAGGCCGTCTTCGGTGACCAGGCCATCCGCACTCTCGCCACCCGGGCCCGGACCGAACTGCTGGCCCGGGTCGACGAACTACTGGAGGCCGAGGCCGCCCGGTTCACCGAGCGGACCGCGGCGGTACGCCTCGAGGCCGAGCCGGGCACACTGTTGCGCCAGGTGGCCTCCGAGGTGGAGAACGCCCGAAAGGAACTCGCGTTGACCGGGCCGGCGTCATGAATCTGATCGAGAAGGACAAGGCCGACGTGATGGACGTCGGCGGGCTGGCGCGGCGGCTCGAGGGTCTCGGCCGCTTCCTGCGCGTGGCCGATCCGTACCTTCCGGACGGCGACCTGGTCGCCGCGCACACCCTGCTGGAGCGGGCCGGCAACCGGCTCTCGCTCTCCCTGGACCACACCGTGGTCGCGCTGGCCGGCAGCACCGGCAGCGGCAAGTCCAGCCTGTTCAACGCGCTGGCCCGGTTCAAGCTCTCGCACGTCGGGGTGCGCCGGCCGACCACCGGCACCGCGCACGCCTGCGTCTGGGGCCCGCTGGAACCGGCCAACCTGCTGCTCGACTTGATCGGGGTGCTGCCGCGGCAGCGGTTCCGCCGGGAGAGCGCACTGGACGGCGACGACGAGGCCGCCCTGCACGGCCTGGTCCTGCTCGACCTGCCGGACTTCGACTCGGTCGAGCAGACCCACCGGCTCGAGGTGGACCGCCTGCTCGGTCTGGTCGACCAGATCGTCTGGGTGGTCGACCCGCAGAAGTACGGCGACCGGATCCTGCACCAGGCGTACCTCTCCCAGTTCAGCTCGCACGCCGGCATCACCATCGTGGTGCTCAACCAGGCCGACCGGCTCAGCCCGTCGGACACCGAGGTGGTGCTCGGCGACCTGGAGCGGCTGCTCGAGGAGGACGGCCTGACCGGCACCCCGGTGCTGGCCAGTTCGGCCAAGCAACCGGGGATGCTCAGCGATCTGCGAGCCGCCCTGGAGACGACCGTCGCGGCACGGCAGGCCGCCCTGCGCCGGCTCGCCGCCGACCTGGACGTGGTCGCCGGTGAGCTGGCCACCACGATCGGGCCGCCGGCCGCCGAGGACGAGGTGGACCGGGCGACGGTCCGTCAGCTGGCCGAGGCGCTGTCGGCGTCGGCCGGTGTGCCCGCGGTCGCCGACGCGGCCGCCGGGTCGTACCGGCAGCGGGCCGCCGCGGCGACCGGCTGGCCGCTGATCCGGGGCCTGCGCAGACTGCGGCCGGACCCGCTGCGCCGGCTGCACCTGGGCGAGACGCCGAAGACCGACGCGATCTCGACGGACATCGTGCCGCGCACCTCGGTGCCCCGGGCCGACGCGGCCCAGCAGTCCGCGGTGGCCCTCTCGGTCCGCGCGGTCGCCACCCGGGCCGCCGCGCCGCTGCCCGAGGCGTGGGCGCCGGCGCTCAAGGCCGCGGCCCGCTCCCGGACCGCCGACCTGCCGGACGCACTCGACCGGGCGGTGGCCACCACCGACCTGGGCACCGAACGCCAGCCGCTGTGGTGGCGGGTGGCCGGCGGCCTGCAGTGGGCGCTGCTGGCGACCGGACTGGTCGGCCTGGCCTGGCTCCTGCTCGGCTACGGACTGATCGCTCTCGGACTCCCGGAGATCGACGATCCGTCCGACACCTCGGTGCCGATGCCGACGATGCTGCTGCTCGGCGGCCTGCTCGGCGGGGTGCTGCTCTGGCTGCTGCTGAAACCGCTGGTGGAGATGGGCGCCCGGCGAGCACGGCGGCGCACCGAGCAGAAACTCCGGGCCGCGGTCACCGATGTCGGCCGCAGCCACGTGGTGGCGCCGGTCCGCGAGGTGCTCAACGCGTACGCCCAGGCGAGGGAAGCGCTCGCGGCGGTCCGTCCGGAGTAGGTCACAGGCGTGCCGCGGGCGTAGGCTCGCGGCATGCCGGCTTCCCGGACCGCGTACGAGGCGGTACTCCACGCAGCGCGCGACGTCATCAAGCTGGACTCCGCCCTCGACGCGGAGATGCTCGGGACGGCGCTGCTCGGCAGCGTCTACGCGGTCGCCGACGAGGATCGCGAGCTCGCGGTCCGCGAGTTCGTCGGCCGTTTCCTGACCGCCACGGTGCCACCGTCCACACCGGCCGCCGCGACCATCCGTGAGGTGTTCGCCGCCCTGGTGCCGGACGCCGAGGGCGCGACCACGGTCGGTCACGACACCGCGACGCCGCACTGGGCGGCGCAGCTCGGCCGGGTCCGCCCGACCGGCTGTTACGCATACGGCGACGTCTACGGCGATCAGACGTCCTATCTGGTCACCTTCGGCTACGAGGACACCACCGGCGGCGGTCCGGACCATGCGGTGGTCGTCCTGGTCGACCACAATGTCGGTTGTGCCAAGGACGTCTTCGTCGCGGCCCGCGGCGAGTCGCTGCTGGAGCAGGTCCGGTCGCACTGCGCGCTCGACGAGCTGACCTGGTTCCGCACCGAGGATCCGGGCCGGTTGCGGGACGAGGCCGACCGGCACATCCGGATCACCGACGAGCTGACCGATCTGCCGACCGATGGTTCGCTCGCCACCGACCGGGCGCTCGCCGTGTCCCGACTGGCGCTGCTGCCCGCGGTCACCATGCCGCCGCTGACCGAGCCGGCCGGGCCGAAAGCCGCCGATCTGGTGCGCGATTTCCGGTCGTCGGAGGAGGCGGCCCGGTTCGGTCTGACCGGCCGGGACACCGATCAGGCGTCGCTCGACTTCTGTCTCAGCCTGATCCTGGATCACGCGGCGACCCTGCCGGGTGCGGACCTGTTGCGCTGGAGCCCGACGGTGGCCGGGCTGTTCCTGCTGGACTGGGTGCACCGGCGGGCGGTGCTGGACATGGACGACGCGGCGATGCTGCCCCGGGTGGTCCGTGCCTGGTCGGCCTATGCGACCCGGCGGCTCCGGCTGCCCGCGGCGGCGGTCACCGAGACGATGACCACGGTCGAGGAGGAGTTGGTCCCGGAGTTCGCCCGGCTCTTCACCACGGGGGAGCGCCGCAGTCCGGCGACGGCCGCGGTGGCGCAGTTGCTCTCCGAGGGTGTGGATCCCAGCGACACCGAAGCGATCGACGCCTGGCTGGACGCGCATCGCGACGAGTGACGGTTCACCGCCGGTTGCGGTACCGGTCGTCGGACGGTTCGGCGTGGTGGCGGCCCACCCGGGAGTCGCGCTGTGCGGCTTCGTGTTCTTCGTGGCTGGTGTGCTCGGCCCGGTGCAGGCCCCGGTAGGGCCGGTTGAGCACCCGGTTCTCGCCGGTTCGCGATTCGTCGAGCATCCGGTGGGAGTTGGCGCCGGTGTTGTCGGACCAGCTCTGCTCGAGAATGCGGGTGGCACGGATGTTGTACGGGCGTTCGCTCACTGCTGACCTCCGGCTTGCTCGGGCGCGGTCCGTGGACCGGCGCTTGTGGACGGTGCGGTCGGCGTCGGGACAGGGCTCGTCCGATGTAGCCGGCTTGAAATGATCGTCGGGCACTCTGGGGAGATCGGGAATCGACGGGAATTCGAAGGCATGCTCCTCCGGAACCCGCGGTAAATCCGGAACCACCGGAATAACACGCGAAGGCTCATTTTTTGGCCGTTTTTGTGATCTTTTCGGCGGCCGGGAATCGTGGGAGTCGTCGCCGGATCGCGTCGTCGAGTGCCCTCGGGGCGACTCCCGATCACGATCCCGCGGGTGATCCTTTTCGGCCTCGCTCGATGTCGGCGAAGGCGTGACCGAGGGCTTCACCGAGGCGGGTGCCGACGGTTCCACCGAGACGTCCGGCTCGGTCGGCCCGACCGGTCCGGCCGACCGGAGATCGGACGGCAGGACCGGGCCCACCGGGTCCGGAGCGGTCCGCACCGGACCGGTCGACGGCGGCGGCAAGAACGGCACATCCATCGCCCGACCACGGTCCTGACCTGCAATCTCCCGCGATCCGACGGTCAGTGCCGCCAGCGTCGGCAGGGACGCGAGACCGACCAGCAGCACCACCGTCAGGACATACCGCCGGGTCGGCCCGGAGAACCCGAAGTCCTCGCGGTACACGCCGTCGAGGCGCTTGCGAAGCACCTTCGGTGGCGGCGTACGGCCGTCGTCGGAATGGTGCGGCACCGGTGAGACTCCCTCGGCAGGTAATCCAGTCTAAAGATCCACTCAGATCGCTCTCGGTCAAAAGGGTGAACGAGGCATGGGTAATTCGGCAGCGGCACCCGGGGACCTTTGGCCCAACCGTGAGATCAACCTTAGGAACAAAACGGACAAATACCATTAACGACCCTTCAGGAGAAACTGATCCACGCAACCTGTAATGGAGCCCATCCGCTCTGTCAGGATGGCAGTGACGGCACCGCCGCCGTCGCTCTCCGCAGACCCGCGGGGCAACGGCGGGCCGCCCCGACTGGAGCACGCCTCCGGCCGGACCGTCGCGTGCCGTCCTCACCCGGCCGGGCGCGATGACCCAGTGGTCAGCCGCGTGGCCGGGCAACACCCGCCGCGGGCGCAGAGAGGAAGCAGGAGACACGGATGGCGAAAGGCGAAGGCACAACCGGGACCGACATTCCAGCCGGCGGTTTCGTCCAGTTGCTGACCCCCGACGGGGATCGCATCGACAGCGTCACCACCGCCGACGGGACCACATACACGGTCGACTTCACCGACGAGGAATACCGGGATCTCTATCGCGACCTGGTGACCGTCCGCCGCCTCGACGCCGAGGCGACCTCCCTGCAACGGCAGGGCGAGCTCGGCATCTGGGCCAGCCTGCTGGGCCAGGAGGCCGCTCAGGTCGGATCCGGGCGAGCGATGCGGCCGCAGGACATGGGGTTCCCGACCTACCGCGAGCACGGTGTCCTCTACACCCGCGGAATCGACCCGATCATGCCGTTCGGCCTGTTCCGCGGCGTCGACCAGGGCGGCTGGGATCCCAACGAGTTCAAGTTCAACAGCTACACGATCGTCATCGGCTCCCAGACGCTGCACGCCACCGGTTACGCCATGGGCATCACCATGGACGGCAGGACCGGAAGTGCCGACGGCGAGGCCGTGATCGCGTACTTCGGGGACGGCGCGACCAGCCAGGGTGAGGTCAACGAGGCGTTCGTCTGGTCCGGTGTCTTCAACGCCCCCATCGTCTTCTTCTGCCAGAACAACCAGTACGCGATCTCCGAACCGCTGGAACGGCAGACCCGTGTCCCGCTCTACCTGCGAGCCGGCGGATACGGCTTCCCCGGCGTCCGGGTCGACGGCAACGACGTGCTGGCCAGTTACGCGGTGACCCGGACCGCGCTGGACAACGCCCGCAACGGGCAGGGCCCGACGCTGATCGAGGCCTACACGTACCGGATGGGTGCGCACACCAGCTCCGACGACCCGACGCGATACCGGATCGCCAGCGAGGTCGAGTCGTGGAAGGCCAAGGACCCGATCAGCCGGCTCCGCGCGTTCCTCACCAGGCAGCAGGTGGCCGGCGAGGACTTCTTCACCGAGACCGACGAGGCCGCCACCGCCCTCGCACTCGGCCTGCGCGAACGGGTGCTCGCCATGCCCGATCCCGAACCCGTGCGGCTCTTCGACAACGCGTACCCGAACGGCTCGCCCGAGGTCGACGAGCAGCGCCGGGAGTTCCTCGCCTACCAGGCCTCCTTCGAAGGGAGTGGGCACTGATGACCGAGACGATCACCCTGGGCAAGGCCGTCAACCACGGACTGCGGCGTGCACTGGAGAACGACCCCAAAGTCGTGATCATGGGCGAGGACGTCGGCAAGCTCGGCGGCGTCTTCCGGATCACCGACGGTCTGCAGAAGGACTTCGGCGAGGACCGGATCATCGACACGCCACTGGCCGAGGCCGGCATCGTCGGCACCGCGGTCGGGCTGGCGATCCGCGGATACCGGCCGGTCTGCGAGATCCAGTTCGACGGGTTCGTGTTCCCGGCGTACAACCAGATCGTCGCCCAGGTGGCGAAGATGCACTACCGGTCCAACGGCGCGGTGCGCCTGCCCCTGGTGATCCGCATTCCGTACGGCGGCGGCATCGGGGCGGTCGAGCACCACTCCGAGTCGCCGGAGGCGTACTTCGCGCACACCCCCGGGCTCAAGGTCGTCACCTGTGCCGATCCGGTCGACGCGTACTCGATGATCCAGCAGTCGATCACCTCGGACGATCCGATCATCTTCCTGGAGCCGAAACGGCGGTACTGGGAGAAGGGCACGGTCGACCTGGACGCACCCCTCGCCGACGCGTTCCCGCTGCACGCGGCACGGGTGACGCGCCCCGGCACGGACGCGACGATCCTCGCCTACGGGCCGATGGTCCGGGTCGCGCTGGACGCCGCGACCGCCGCTGCCGAGGACGGCCG
Source organism: Actinoplanes sp. NBRC 101535 (assembly GCF_030269225.1). Taxonomy (NCBI): domain Bacteria; kingdom Bacillati; phylum Actinomycetota; class Actinomycetes; order Micromonosporales; family Micromonosporaceae; genus Actinoplanes; species Actinoplanes sp. NBRC 101535. The sequence goes on from NZ_BSSY01000020.1 coordinate 77,972, forward strand.
GGATCTCGAGGTGATCGACCTGCGCACGCTCTCCCCGGTCGACTACCCGGTGATCGTCGAGTCGGTCCGGCGCACCGGCCGGGCGGTCGTGGTCCACGAGGCGCCCGGCAACCTCGGCATGGGCGCGGAACTCGCCGCCCGGATCACCGAGCAGTGCTTCTATCACCTGGAGGCGCCGGTGCTGCGGGTCACCGGCTACGACGTCCCCTATCCGGCGGCCCGGCTGGAGGAGGAGTACCTCCCCGACCTGGACCGGGTCCTGGACGCCGTCGACCGCGCGTTCGGCTGGTGACCGGCATGACGCGGGTCAAGGAGTTCAACCTGCCCGACCTCGGTGAGGGACTGACCGAGGGCGAGATCCTCACCTGGCTGGTCAAGGTGGGCGACACCATCGAGCTGAATCAGCCGATCGTCGAGGTCGAGACCGCGAAGGCCGCGGTGGAGATCCCGGCGAAATGGGGCGGCGTGGTGACCCGGATCTTCCACGACGCCGGTACCACCGTCGAGGTCGGCAAGCCGATCATCTCCATCGACACCGATCCGGGCGCCGGGCCGTTGCCCTCCGCGGAGTCCCTCGCCGCCGTCACGATCGCCCCCGCCGAGGGCATGGTCGAACCCGGGCTCATCGGAGGACCGGCCCCTGGTGGGCGCACGGCCGTGCTGGTCGGTTACGGCCCGCGTGAGGGCGCGGCCGTCAGGAGACCCCGAAGGGGTACGAGCCACACCTCCCCGACCGCACCGGCGGGTCCCCCGCCTGCGGCGGCTACCGCCTCGACCGTCGTGGCGCCCCCGGTCGGCCCGGTCGCCCCGGCAACGGTGCCGCCGGTCCCGGCAGGCGCGCCGGCGCCGGCTCACGTCCTCGCCAAGCCCCCGGTCCGCAAACTGGCCCGGGATCTGGGTGTCGACCTCGGGACGGTCCCGGGTACCGGCCCGCTGGGGTCGGTGACACGCGACGACGTACACCGGATCGCCGAAGGCCGGACCGAGCCGGCGGCGAACGCACCCACCCCGGCCACCGCGGTCCGCCCTGGGCCGGGCGGTGATCGTGAGCAGCGGATCCCGGTCAAGGGCGTGCGGAAACTGACCGCGGAGAACATGGTGGCGTCGGCGTTCACCGCGCCGCACGTCACCGAGTTCCTCACCGTCGACGTGACCCGCACGGTCAAGACGGTGGAACGCCTGCGGCTCCGCCCGGAGTTCGCCGAACTGCGGGTCTCGCCGCTGCTCCTGGTCGCCAAGGCCGTGCTGCTCGCGATCCGGCGCCATCCGATGGTCAACGCGGCGTGGTCCGGGGCGACGAACGAGATAGTCGTCAAGGAGTACGTGAATCTCGGCATCGCGGCGGCCACCGATCGCGGCCTGATCGTGCCGAATGTCAAGGACGCCGGCCGTCTCACCCTGTGCGAACTGGCCGCGTCCCTGCACGCGCTGGTCCGCACCGCGAAGTCGGGGAAGACCTCACCCTCCGACATGTCCGGCGGCACCTTCTCGATCACCAACGTCGGGGTGTTCGGCATCGACACCGGCACGCCGATCCTGCCGCCGGGCGAGTCGGCGATCCTCGCGCTGGGTGTGATCCGGCCGACTCCGTGGGTGCACCACGGCAAGATCAAGATCCGGCAGGTGACCACCCTCGGGCTCTCCTTCGATCACCGGATCATCGACGGCGAGCTGGGCTCGAGGTTCCTGCGCGACGTCGGCGACTTCCTCACGGACCCGGAGGAGGCGATGCTCGCCTGGTCCTGAGGTCCTTCGGCCCAACGAGGTGCGGACCTTCGATTGTTAGGCAGATGACCGACGTCACCCTCTATTCAGTTGGCAGTCCACCCCTACCGGTTACATAATGGAAACAACCCCGGCAGGGGCCAACCGAGGGGAAACCGCCACCGGCGGATCGGGTGAGTACGTCATAAGCGAGGCCGGCAACGTTGCCGGGGAAACGAGCACTGCCATGAGCATGATCGACCGCATTCGTCAGCGTCGGATTGCCAGCCGCGAGAACCGCGCCATCAACCGCGCCTGGGCCACGGCGCCCAGCCAGTCGATGCGCGACGAGATCGCGATCTTCGCGCAGCGGCGTCAGATCTTCTGATCTGTTCGCGCCACGAACACATCGCGTAACGGCCCGTCCGGTTCACCCGGGCGGGCCGTTTTCGTGTCGGATACCACTCCGTGTTCGTGTGAAACACCACTCGTGAAGATCGGGCATCCGTACCTCCACGGCGTACACCGGGATTCCGACTGCCGCGTACGCCCGGTACCGTGGGCACGGTCCCCGAACCGGCGAGACCGGCCGGCGCGGGTGACCGGGACCGCAGGCGACACCGCCTTTCCCCCGGTCCCGGCACTGCCAGTCCGGATAGCTGGCACCACCCTTGGCGGAAGGTCACCGCCGGGATCGCGACCGTGCAAACCCGGCACGGCCGCATCGATGAGGAGGCGCGTATGACGTCCGAGGGGCACCACGCCGGTCAGCCGGCCGAAGCCACGTCGGGCGGACCCACGTCGGGCGGTTACCCGCTCGACGCCGATGGTCAGCGAGTTGCCGGTCGTGCGTCGGCACCCTCCCCCGCCGAAAGCTTCCCCACCTCGTACGGCCCGCCCCCGCAGGCCGCACCCGACGGCGGATCACCCTTCGTCGTCCCTGCCGTGTCCACCTTCGGATCCGGCCCCAGCGCCTCCGGCACGTCCTACGGTTCGGCCCGGGTCCCGCAGCCCGAGGCGGGTGGCGAGCTCCCCCAGCGCGCCGCATCGCCCTACGGCTCGGTCGCACCCGAACAAGCCGGCGCCTACGGGACACCACAGCCGCCGCCCTACGGCACCCCCGCGCAGTCGTTCGGCGGCCCCGCCGCGCCCGGCTCGCCCTCCACGTACGGTTCGGCACCCGCCGACCCCGGCGCGCCCTCCTGGGCGCCCCCGGTCGCCGAGCCGGGCCCGATCGACTCCGGCGCACCCGCGTCGCCGTTCGGCCCGGCGGGCTTCTCGCCGGGCGGCCGGCCGCAGGCGTCCGCCGCGGTGCCGTCGGCCCCGCCGTCCCCGGCGCCCGGCGACAACCCGTTCGCACGCCCGGAGTCGCTGGACAACCCGTTCGCACGCCCCGAACAGCGTTCCGAGCCGGCCGACAACCCGTTCGCGCGCCCAGAGCCGCGGCCCGAGCAGCGTTCCGAGCCGGCCGCCGCGGCCGGTGGGAGCACGCCGAGCGGCCTGCCGACCCGCACCCCGGGCGCCACCGCCTCCGTGCTGGAGGAGTCCAACCGCAGCTTCTCGGCCTTCGGCGACCAGCCGGTCCGGGTGCCCGGCGCCTCGCTGTCCGACCTGCCCGACTCGTCCGGTGGCGCGCAGCCGTCCAGCGGCTTCACCGCCGGCCCGGCGCAGAACAGCTGGCTCCAGCAGCAGAACGCCGCCCGGTCCACGGAGAGCGCCGCCGACGCGTCGGCCCGCCCGGAGACCCCCGGGTTCCCGACCCGGCGCGGTGACGGCGGCGGCAGCGGCTTCCCGCTGCGCGCCCCGGCCGGCCCAGCCGCCGACGCCGAGCCGTCCGGTGCCACCCCCGGCCTCGACCTGCCGATCCGCAGCCAGCAGCCGTCCGGGGCGTTCCCGTCCCAGGGCGAGCCCCACTCGGGTGCCTTCGGTGCGACGCAGGGCGGTCCGGAGGCCTTCGGCGCCACCCAGACGCCCGGGTCGCCGTTCGGTTCCGCCCCGGCCGCCCCCGCCGCCTCGGGTTCGTCCTACGGATCCGCGTCGTCCTCGGGCACCTACGGATCGGTCGCGCCGTCGTCCGACTCGTCGCCGTTCGGTGCGGCCGCCTCCGGGCCGTCGTCCTACGGCTCCCCGGCTTCCGAGCCCGGCACCTACGGCTCGGCCACCTCGGAGTCGTCGCCCTACGGTTCGTCGGCCTCCGAGCCCGCGCCCTTCGGGTCGCCGGGATCCGATTCCGCGCCCTACGGCTCCGCAGGCTCCGATTCGTCTTACGGATCGTCGGGCTCCGAGTCGCCTTCCTACGGTTCCGAGTCGTCCTACGCCTCCGAGCCGGAGCAGCCGTCCTCGGGCGGTCCGGGATACCCGCAGCGGGTGCCCGGCGCCGCACTCAACTCCGGTGGCAGCATCCAGCCGCCGGACCTCGCCGCGAGCAACGTCCCGCCGCAGCGCGACCCCCACGAGCAGCCCCGCCCGACCGGTTCGGCCCGTCCGGTGACCGGCAGCGCCTCGGTGACCGGCATCCGTGCCACCCCGGCGGGTGGCGAGGAGATCCCGCCGCCGTCGGCCGCACCGCAGGCCCGCGTCTACGGCCGTCCCGCCGCGTCGACCCCCGACGAGCCGGAGGCCGGCCAGTCCGCCGAGTCCCCGTCCGGCGGCTTCTCCCCCGCGCCGGACCCGTTCGGCCGTTCCGAGGAGCCCAGCGGCGGTTTCGCCCCGAACCCGTTCGGCCAGTCCGCGGGGACCCCGTTCGGCCAGTCGGGCAACGACGCCGGCAGTGGTTTCCCGACCTCCGCGCCGAACCCGTTCGGCCAGCGTGACGAGGAGCCCAGCGGCGGCTTCGGCCCGGCCAACCAGTTCGGGCAGCGCAGCGAGGAGCCCAGTGGCGGTTTCTCCCCGGCGAACTCGTTCGGGCAGCGCAACGAGGAGCCCAGTGGCAGCTTCGGCCCGGCCAACCAGTTCGGCCGGGACGAGGAGCCCAGTGGCGGCTTCGGCGGTTTCCCGCAGCCCGGTGGCGACACCGGCGTCGCGCCGCAGTCGCCGGCCCGGGCCAGCGCCCGCGCCTCGGCCAGCGCCCGGGTGACCCCGGTCTCGCCGTCGCCGGGCTCGACGCCCGACGCCCCGGGCACGCCGCCCTTCCCGGCGCCCAGCACCTCCACGTTCCCGGCACCCGGCACGTCGACCTTCCCGGCTCCGGGCACCTCGACGTTCCAGGCTCCGGGCACCTCCACGTTCCAGACGCCCGGCACGGCGCCGTTCCCGGGACCGGGGACGTCGCCGTTCTCCCCGCCCGGAGGCGGCACGCAGTACCCGAACGGCGGCACCGCCTACGGTTCGCCCAGCACGCCCGGTGACCCGTCGCAGGCGCCGTTCTCGGAGTTCACCACCGACGTCTCCGGTCGCGGTGCGGCGGCTCCCGGCTCCGACCAGTACAACGAGTTCACGACCGACGTCTCCGGTCGCGGCAACACCTCGTTCGCGCCGTCGCCCGGTGCCCCGCCGATGCCGGACGCCCCGGACCCGCGGTTCTCCGGCCTCTACAACAACAACCCGCTGACGTCGGGTGCCACGGTGACCCCGCCGACCCCGGAGGACACCACCAGCTGGCCCAGCCCGGACGAGCAGGACAAGTTCGACCAGTTCAAGGCCGAGGAGCCGGCACCCGCCCCGGCACCCGCCAAGCCGAACGTGCGGACCGTCCCGGTCACCCTCGCGGTGGTCCTGGGCGCGACGCTGCTGCTCGGCCTGGTGTTCGGCCTGGTCTACCTGATCTCCGGCGACGACGACTTCAGCGTGGCCCAGGGCGACTGCGTGAAGCGGTCCGGCAACTCCCCGGTGCAGATCGACTGCGGCACGAAGGGTGCCGACGTCTACAAGGTCGTCTCGGTGACCGACAGCAAGGAGAAGTGCGCGGACGCGACTCAGCCGTACATCGAGCTGGGTTCCCAGGTGCTCTGCCTCCAGCCGAACGCCTGATCACCCGACCGCCACTGTTCCACGGTTCCACCGACATGAAGGCCGCCCGGCTCACCCCGGGCGGCCTCGTCGTTTCTCGCGCTCTCCGACCTGTCCCGGGCATCGGTCCCGGGCGCGCTCCCTCTGAGCGGCACCACGGAACCCGGACGGGGCATGAGGGACCCCGTGATCGCGGGACAGGGTTCTGCGCCGGGACGAGGGGTTTCCACGGCACGACGAACCCGGGTCGTGGAACGTCACGACAACCCGGACTCGGCGCGAGATACCCGGTAACGGCGCGACAAAGCCCAACGGCGCATAGGGGGCCGAAACGACCCGGCGGGGCCGGGGCCGGGCCGGTGAGGTGGCGCCTGGCACGATCGGCCCGCGTGGCGGTGGCGGATCGCCGCCGGTGAGGCACCATGGCGGCATGACTGGACGTGTGCGTGCCCCTGAGTTGCGGGGCCGCGGGTGGCTCAACACCGGCGGCAAGGATCTGACGCTCGCCGATCTGCGCGGCAAGATCCTTGTTTTGGACTTCTGGACCTTCTGCTGCATCAACTGTCTGCACGTCCTGGACGAGCTGCGGCCGCTGGAGGAGAAGTACGGTGACGCGCTCGTCGTGATCGGCGTGCACTCGCCGAAGTTCGAGCACGAGCGCGACCCCAAAGCGCTGGCCGCCGCCGTCGAGCGGTACGGCGTGCACCACCCGGTCATCGACGACGGCGACATGCACCTGTGGCAGCAGTACGCCGCGAAGGCCTGGCCGACCCTGGCCGTGGTCGACCCGACCGGTTACCTGGTCGCCTCGATGGCCGGCGAGGGGCACGCCGAGGGCCTGTCCCGGCTGATCGACGAGCTGATCGTCAAGCACGAGGCGGACGGCACCCTGCACCGCGGCGACGGCCCGTACGTTCCCCCGCCCGCACCGGCGGGCCTGCTCAACTATCCCGGCAAGGCGATCGAGCTGCCGAACGGGAATCTACTCGTCACCGACTCCGCCCGGCACTCGGTGGCCGAACTGTCCGCGGACGGCGAGTCCCTGGTCCGGCGATTCGGCGGTGACCGGCGGGAGCCGTTCAACGAGCCGCAGGGCCTGGTTCTGCTTCCCGCCGACGTCGCCGAGACGGCCGGGTACGACGTGGTCATCGCCGACACGGTCAACCACCAGCTGCGGGCGTTGAACACGACGACCGGCGAACTGTCCCTGGTCGCGGGTTCGGGCAAGCCGTGGCGTTCCACCGTGGACGACCACGCCCACGACGCGCTCGCCGCCGACCTGTCCTCGCCGTGGGACGTGGCGTGGTTCGACGGCCGGGTCATCGTCGCGATGGCCGGCATCCACCAGCTCTGGTGGTTCGATCCGATCAAGCGGACCGTCGGCGTGTACGCGGGCACCACCGTCGAGGCGCTGCGGGACGGGCCGCTGCCGGACGTCTGGATGGCTCAGCCGTCCGGCCTGTCGGTGAGCGCCGACGGCCGGCGTCTCTGGATCGCCGACAGCGAGACGTCCGCGCTGCGGTACGTCGAGGACGGCGCGCTGCACACCGCGGTCGGTCAGGGCCTGTTCGATTTCGGACACGTGGATGGTCCGGCCGCCGAGGCGCTGTTCCAGCATCCGCTCGGTGTCGCCGCTCTGCCGGACGGGTCGGTGCTGGTCGCGGACACGTACAACGGTGCGGTTCGCCGTTTCGACCCGGCGACCGGCCAGGTGTCCACGGTGGATTCCGGTCTCGCCGAGCCGAGTGACGTGCTGGTGACCGCGGCCGGTGAGGTGTTCGTCGTGGAGTCGGCCGCGCACCGGCTGGTCCGGTTGGCGCCGGGCGCGGTGCGGACCGTCTCCGGGGAGCGGCACAGGACCGAGCGGCCGCCGTCGCATCTGGCGCCGGGCGAGGTCACCCTCGACGTGATCTTCACGCCGGCGCCGGGGCAGAAACTGGACAGCCAGTTCGGTTCGCCGCTGCGGCTGACCGTGTCGGCGTCGCCCGCCGAACTGCTGCTGGAGGGCGACGGGGTGAGCACCGAGCTGTCCCGCCGCCTGGTGCTCAATCCGGGCGTACCCGAGGGGGTGTTGCAGGTGGTGGCTCAGGCCGCGACCTGTGACGCGGACACCGAGTACGGTGCCTGTCACCTGACCCGCCAGGACTGGGGTGTGCCGATCGTGGTGGACGCGAACGGGCCGGACCGGCTGCCCCTGGTCCTGCGCGGCCTGGACGGCTAGACACGTTTCGTGGTCAGGGCGCGAAGCCCATCCGCGTGGTGACTTCGGGCGCGCTGGACGCCCAATTCACCACGCCCCTGGCGGTGTGGTGAATACGGGCGCGCTGGACGCCCGAAATCACCACACTGTTGTGGGTGTGGTGAATACGGGCGCGCTGAGCGCCCCAAATCACCACACCCGTCGTGAGGCCGTGCTGCGGGCCGCAAGTCACCACGCGGATGCCGACCGCGGCAGGTGTCTAGCCGCGGCTCAGGTTGAAGGGCTGCACCACCTGCAACGCGAATTCGAGCGCGTTCCGGATCTCCCGGATCAGCTCGACCGCGCCGGGTGTGTCCCCGTGTACGCAGATCGACTGGACCCGCATCGGCACGACGGAGCCGTCGGTGGCGATCACCTCGCCGCCGGCGGCCATCCGGACCGCCCGCTCGACGACCTGTTCCCGGTCCGTCACCAGGGCGCCGGTGGCGTTGCGCGGCACCAGGCGGCCGTTCGGCAGGTAGCCGCGGTCGGCGAAGCCCTCGGCGATCACGGTCAGGCCGGACTGCTGGGCCATCTCGGCGAGCACCGATCCCGGCTGGCAGAGGATCGGCAGCCACGCGTCGTAGGAGAGCACCGCGGCCACCACGGCGGAGGCCTGCACGGCGTCGATCGCGGCGGTGTTGTAGAGGGCGCCGTGCGGCTTCACGTATCGCACGCGGGTGCCGGCCGCTTTGCAGAACGCTTCCAGGGCGCCGATCTGGTACAGGATGTCGTCGCGCAGGTCGTCGGGGTCGTAGTCGATCCGGCGGCGGCCGAAGCCGGCCAGGTCGCGGTATCCGACCTGGGCGCCGACCGCGACGTTGCGCTCCGCGGCCTGTTTGCAGACCCGTCGCATCGTGGAGGGGTCCCCGGCGTGAAAGCCGCATGCCACGTTCGCTGACGTCACGGCGCCGAGCAGCGCGTCGTCGTCGCCGAGCTGCCAGATGCCGAAGCCCTCGCCGAGGTCCGCGTTCAGGTCAATCGAGTCCACGGAAACGTACCGTAGTCGCTGGTCGGGCCGGTTGGAGCGACGTGATGTCGTCCAACACACCGTTCTGGAGGATATCCGCTGTTTGATCAACTCCGTGTCAGGCGGCGATGACTCGTTTGACCTTGAGAATCGGCCACAGATGTGATCTTGTCCACTGTAACCACGACGCGTTCCCGGGAACGAATGGGACGAGTGCTTACGGCGTACCCGAAATGGGCGTGATCTTGTGGATTTTGGGCCATCGCCGCCGGACTCGCCAGACCGAAGTCCTGCGGGATCCGCAAGAGGGGACCTTCGTCCCGAATCCCACCCGGCGCCAGGCCCCGAACCGGCTGTTTCCAGCGTGACCTCGCCGAACCTTCACGTGGAAATCATCCACCGGAGGGAACCGTATCCGGCATCACTACCCCCCAGTAACCTACGGTGCCGTAACCTAGATCGCGTGACGACCTCAGCCCCGTTCCGGATGAAGCCGACCGATCTCGGCAAGCCGCGACTACGCGGCCGGTTGCATCAGTACGCGTTCTTCGTGGCCCTGGTCTGCGGCATCGTGCTCAGCTCGATCGCCCTCACCCGGCCCGGGATCGCACCCTTCGTCAGCTGCCTGATCTACAGCATCACGGTGTGCGGCCTCTTCGGCACCAGCGCGCTGTACCACCGGCGTGTCTGGAGCGAACGCGGCTACCAGATCATGCGCCGGGCCGACCATTCGATGATCTTCATCTTCATCGCCGGCAGCTACACCCCGTTCTGCATGCTGCTGCTGCAGGACACCATGCAGGTCGTGCTGCTCAGCCTGGTCTGGGGCGGTGCGCTCGGCGGTGTCGCCCTCAAGATGATCTGGCCGCACCTGCCGCGTTGGGTGGGCGCCCCGCTCTACGTCGCGCTCGGCTGGGTGGCCGTCGCGATCATCCCGGACGTCCTGCAGGTCGGTGGCGTGACCTGCCTGGTGCTGCTGCTCGTGGGTGGCGCCATCTACACGATCGGCGCGGTCTTCTACGCGATGCGGCGGCCGAACCCCTGGCCGACCGTCTTCGGGCACCACGAGTTCTTCCACGCCTGCACGCTGGTCGCCGCGATCTGCCACCACATCGCGGTGTACTTCGCCCTCTACGCCTGAACCCTGAACGCCTGACAGCGGTGGCCCGGGCCGAAGCCCGGGCCACCGACCACTCAGGAGTACGCCGAGGGCGGGGGCGGCGGCACGTCGTCGCGCCGCACTTCGCGGTACTCCGACGTGTAACCGGCTCCGGCAACCGGGGCCTGCGTCGACCGGGTCACCACGGTGCGGCGCCGGCTGTTCCAGAACCAGAGTGTGATGACCAGGCCGGCCAGTCCGGCGATCATCAGGATCCAGCCGATCACGTTGATGTCCAGGCCACTGATGTCCGCCTCCACGGCGAACGCCAGGATCGCGCCCAGAGCCAGTAGGAAGATGCTCGCGCCGATGCCCATCGGACCCTCCTTCGGTGGGTGCCCGCTCTTCGGTCTCATCGCGGTGAATACGTCTTCATCGCGGTGAATGCGTCGAACGAGCGATACCCGTACGGGCCGAGTTCCAATCAGGCAAGCTGTTGTCCATGATCTCGCGGACGCTCATCCTGCTGCGGCACGCCAAAGCGGAGACACCCGGCACTCTCGACGACTACGACCGCTCACTCACCGAACGCGGCGAATCCGATGCGGACGCGGCCGGCGCCTGGCTGGCGAACGAACGTCTGCGGCCCGACCTGGTGCTCTGCTCCTCGGCCCGGCGGACCCGGCAGACCTGGCAGGCAGCGGCCATCGCCCTGTCCCAGGGCGCGCCGGGCGGGGTCGCGCCGGAGGTCCGTTACCTGGACGAGCTCTACCTGTGCGGACGGACCGAGGTCCTCGACGCGCTGCGCACGGTATCCGACGAGGTACGCACGGTCCTGGTCGTCGCCCACAACCCGACCGTGTCCGAAGTGTCCGCACTGCTGATGCCGGACGACCAGTTCACCGGCGTGGTGACCGAGATGAAGACCTCCGGCATCGCCGTGCACACCGGCGAGAACCCCTGGTCGGACACCCAGCCGGGGGCGATGCGCCTGACACGGCAGCACACCGCCCGCGGCTGATCCGGCCTACTTCCGGTACCAGGTCCGGGTGGACGTGGACTTCACGTTGCCGAGTTTGTCGTACGCCCGGACCTGCACCTTCATCGTCTTCTTCTGCTTGGCGACATTGACGCTCAGGACGTACGCCGTCGTCCTGTCCGTGGCGACGACCTTGCCGTCGACGAGCAGTTCGACCCGCGCGATGCCGCTGGCGTCGGTGGCTTTCGCGTACACCTTGACGGTGCCTTTGACCTTGGCCTTGTTCTTCGGGGCCTTGGTGATCGACACGGTCGGCGCCGTGTTGTCGGCGATCACGGTCCGGGTGTAGCTGCGGGTGTTGCCCAGCCGGTCGGTCAGCTTCCAGACCAGCTTGACGTTTCCGCTGGTGGTTCCGGTCTTCACGGCGAGCGAGTACGGCGCCGTGGTGTCGGTGCCGACGACCTTGCCGTTCGCCGTCAGTTCGGCCTTCGCCACGCCGGCCTTGTCGGTGACCCCGGACAAGGCGCTGGTGAAGGTGCCGCGGACCCGGGTGTTCTGCGCCGGCGTGACCGACGTGGCCACCGGTCCGGCGTTGTCGAACGTGACCTTGACGGCGGGCGCCCGGCCGGTGTCGGCGAAGTCGTTGGCCCAGACCTCCACCGGCAGCGTTCCGGAGAATCCGGCGGGCGGGGTCCAGCGCAGCGGCTCGTTCGTCAGCCGGCCGTAGCGTTCCTGCACGACCCTGCCGTCGACCACCAGCTGCAGGTAGGTGACCATGTGGTCGTCCGAGGCGGCCGGGCGCACGCTCAACGTGCGGTGGGCCGTCTGCCCCTGCGGAAGGACCTCGAACGAGACCGTCGGCTGCTCACCGTTCGGCGCGCCGTTGGCGAACATCGCCCAGGCCGCGTGCAGCCCCGGGAACCCGTGGATCTGCTGGGCGTACGCCGCGATCGCCCAGCCGGCCGACCGCATCGGCACGCCGTCCTGTCCGCCGATGTGGACCAGTGCGGCCACCCCCGAGGTCACCGCCGCCGAACCCGAGGTGCCCTCGAGCCGTCGCGGGGTGCCGCTCGCGTCCAGGACGGTGAACCCGGAGTGCGCCTTCAGCGTGATCCACTCGTCGTCCGGCGCGTTGGTGGCGCCCATCGTGAAGGTGCCCACCCCGAGAACCGGCACGCTGTCGATCGCCGCCGGGTAGCGCCGGTGCGAGCCGGGGTCGTTGCCCGCGGCCGCCACGATCAGCGCGTCCCTGCCGTCGGCGTACTCGACGGCCTCCTCCAGCAGCGTGCTGCGTGTGGGCGTGCTCATCGACAGGTTGATGACCTTCGCGCCGTGGTCGGCGGCCCAGACGATGCCGGCCGCGACGTCCGCGCTGCTGCCCTCGGCCGGGGCGCCGTCGCGGTGGCTCAGCACCCGGACCGGCATGATGCCGCACGAGCTGCACACCCCGGTGGAGCCGACGCCGTTGTCCGCCGCGGCGATCAGGTTGGCGACCATCGTGCCGTGGTTGTCGTCGTCGGTGGCGTCGTCGTCGCCGTCCACGACGTCACGCGGGTGCACGAGCCGGTCCGCGGACAGGTCCGGGTTCGGGCTGACGCCGGTGTCGAGCACCGCGACCAGCACGTCCGGTCGGCCGGTGGTCCAGGTCCGCGCCTCCGGGACGGTCATCTCCTCGAACTTGGGCGCGTTGGTGGTGTCGAGCGGGTCGCCGTCGGCCTTGAGGACGGCGCCCACCTCGGCGTACCGGACGTCGGGGTGGGCGGTGAGCGTCTTCAGCGCGGCGGCGCGGGTGCTGGGCGGGACGTCGACGGCGATCGCGTTCAGGCCGTCGACCCGGTGGTAGGTCACCCCGTCGCCGAGGGCGGCGACCACACCGGCGGGGTCGGCACCGACCTCGATGCCGACGTCGAGGCGGGTCGTGGCGGTGTCCGCGGCCTGTGCGGCGGACGGGGCCAGGGCTCCCAGGCCGACCGCCAGCAGCACAGTGGACAGGGAGGAGGGTATGTGGCGCACGACCGAGGATGCTACGGCACCGTAGCGTCGTCACGGAAGGCGAAAGCCGGCGGACTCCTTTGTCCGCCGGCTTCCACTTTTTTCAGGAGAGTGGGAAAAGTCTGATCAGAACGCGTCCTCGTCCAGGTCCATCAGGTCGAGGGTGGTGTTCTCGATGATCCGGCGGTCCGAGCCGATGCGCGGCAGCACCTCGCCGACGAAGAAACGGGCCGCCGCCACCTTGCCGGCGTAGAACTTCCGGTCCGCCTCGGACACCTCGCCGCCCAGCGCGGTCAACGCCACCTCGGCCTGGCGCAGCAGCAGCCAGCCGAGCACCACGTCGCCGAGGGCGAGCAGGATCCGCCGCGAGCTGAGGCCGATCTTGTAGAGCTCCCGGCTGTCGCCACCCTGCACGGCCTGCAGCCAGCCCATCGTGGTGCCGAGGATCTGCTGCATCTCGCCGAGCGCCTTACCGAGGGCCAGCCGCTCGCTCTTGAGCTGACCGTTGCCGGCCTCGCTCTCCACGAAGCCCTGGATCTCGGTGGCGACGGTGGCGAGCGCACGCCCGTTGTCCTTCACGATCTTGCGGAAGATCAGGTCGAGACTCTGGATCGCGGTCGTGCCCTCGTACAGGGTGTCGATCTTCGCGTCCCGGACGTACTGCTCCAGCGGGTAGTCCTGCAGGAAGCCGGAACCGCCGAAGGTCTGCAGCGACTCGTGGCCGAGCAGTTCGTAGGCCCGCTCCGAGCCGACGCCCTTGACCAGCGGGAGCAGCAGGTCGTTGACCCGGCTCGCGACCTTCGCGGCCTTCTCGTCGCCGGCCGCGGTCGCGATGGCCACCTTGTCCTGCCAGCCCGCGGTGTAGACGACCAGGGCGCGCAGGGCCTCCGCGTACGACTTCTGCAACATCAGCGACCGGCGGACGTCCGGGTGGTGCGTGATCGTCACCCGCGGGGCGGCCTTGTCGGTGTTCTGCGCCAGGTCGGCGCCCTGGACGCGGTTCTTCGCGTACTCCAGCGCGTTCAGGTAACCGGTGGAGAGGGTGGCGATCGCCTTGGTGCCGACCATCATCCGCGCGTACTCAATGATCATGAACATCTGCCGGATGCCCTCGTGACGTTCCCCGAGGAGCCAGCCCTTCGCCGGTACGCCGTGCTCGCCGAAGGTCATCTCGCAGGTGTTGGAGACCTTGAGGCCCATCTTGTGCTCGACGTTCGTCGCATAGACGCCGTTGCGCTCGCCGAGTTCGCCGGTCGCCGGGTCGAAGTGGTACTTCGGCACGATGAACAGCGACAGGCCCTTGGTGCCCGGGCCGCCCACGCCGTCGACGCCCACCGGACGGGCCAGGACGTAGTGCATGATGTTGTCGGTCAGGTCGTGCTCGCCCGAGGTGATGAAGCGCTTCACGCCCTCGATGTGCCACGAGCCGTCCGGCTGCGGGATCGCGCGGGCCCGGCCGGCGCCGACGTCCGAACCGGCGTCCGGCTCGGTGAGCACCATGGTGGAGCCCCACTGCTTGTCGACGAAGAGCTTCGCCCACTCCTTCTGCTCGTCGGTGCCCTCGGTCCACACCACGTGGGCGAACGAGGGACCGGACGAATACATCCAGATCGGGGCGTTGGCGCCGAGGATCTGCTCGGCGATGGCCCAGTAGAGCGTCCGCGGGGCGAACGTGCCACCCAGGGCGGACGGCAGGTCGAGCCGCCAGAACTCGGAGGCCATGAAGGTCTCATACGACTTCTTGAACGACTCCGGCAGCGGCGCGGTGTGCGTGGCGGCGTCGAAGACGGGCGGGTTGCGGTCGCTGTCGGTGTAGCTGGCGGCGAGATCCTCGCGGGCCAGCCGGTTCACCTCGGCGAGCACGTCGCGCGCCGTCTCCGCATCGATCTCGTCGAACGGGGCCTGCCCGAACGCCTTGTCCGCCCCGAACACCTCGAACAGGTTGAAGAGGATGTCGCGGAGGTTGCTCTTGTAATGCGTCATGGTGCTGGCCCCGCTCTCCGGACGCGAGTTACCGGTCAGTAACTACCACTGTATTACTCATCGGTAGCCAGCGACAAGCCGGGCAGCACTACGGCCGTTCTCCGTCGCTTCGTGTGCCGAAGGACTCCGATCGGGTGGGCGACGGGACAGCCGTTCGGCCATTTGCCGACTTCGACACTCGGACCGCGTATCGCAGTTCGAACATGCTCGTTTCACCGGATAGACGGCGAAGAACATCTCGCCGCGGCAAGCATCGAGCCTTAAAGGGGGCCGCCATGTTCGCCACCATCAAAAGCCTGATCCCGGAGCCGCGCTCGGCCAACCAGCCACGTAATTACGTCGGCCGGCACCGGCAGCCCGAGAACAACGCCCCGGCGCCGGCGCCACGCACGCCGCCGCAAGCCGAACCGGAGGAGAACGCCGCCTAACTACCGGCGGCGCCGACCTCCCAGCTCGGGACCGCGACGGCAGCGCCGCCGTCCGGTCCGGCGTACTCCAGCAGCACCAGGGCGATGTCGTCCTCGAGACGGCCGAAGACCCAATCGGTCAACGCCGTCTCCAACGACGCCAGACCGTCGCCGACCGTGCCGTGGCCCAGCAGACGCCACGCCCGGTCGGCGGTCGGGAAGAACTCGCCCTCCCGACGGGCCTCACCGAGACCGTCGGTGAACAGAAGCAGCCGGTCACCCGGCTCCAGACGCTCGACCCGTGCCTTCACCTCGGGCATGAACCCGAGCGGCGGAGCCGGCGCCGGCGGCTCCAACGGAATCACCTGACCCCGGCGCAGCAGCAACGGCGCCGGATGTCCACAGTTGACGATGGTCAGCGTGCCGCCGCGCTCCTCGACCAGGGCCGCGGTCACGAAATCCTCGTCGCCGACACTGCGGGCCACCGCCCGGTCCAGGTCGGCCACTATCGATTTCAGGTCGGCCCGCTCGTACGCCACATGCCGGTACGACCCCAGAACGATGCTCGCCAGCCGGACCGCGTCCAGGCCCTTGCCCCGCACGTCACCGATGATGATGCGAACCCCGTACGGCGTGTTCAGCGCCTCGTAGAGGTCACCGCCGATGTCCGCGGCCGCGGTCGCCGAGATGTACCGCCCGGCCACCGCCAAGGCACCCACCTGCGGGCCGATCGGGCGCAGCACCGCCTGCTGGGCCACCGCCGCCAACTGCAGCAACTCGGCGATCCGGTCCGCCTGCCGCTGCCGGATCATCGCGCCGGCCGCCGCCACACCGGTGGTCACCATGATGCCCAGAAGATTGACCAGGCCGGCCAGACCGTGACTGCCGGACGCGCCCACGAACGCCGCCCCGACCAGAGTCGACGCCACCCCCACCGCGACCACGAGCTGCCACGACGCGAACACCGCGGCCACGAACGGCACCGCCGCCAGCAACCCCACGTAGTGGACCGCAGCCCCGTCGGACGACTCCACGGCGGACACGACGGCGAGCAGCACGAGAGCCGCGCCGAGTCCGGCGCGGTTCCCAGGGCTCAGCGGGCGACGACCCGGCGTGAAAGTAGGCATGGCTCTGCCGAACAGCATGCCCGATCGGCGTTACGTCGGGCATCAACTTGACCCCTAGGCTGAGTCGGTTCTGTCCACCCGTAGGTCCCCTGTCATTCCATCGGTCCAAGAAGGGCAGCGCGCCGGTGACAGGATGTCCCCGTGACGAACGATCTCCGTGATCTTCTACGTGCCGAGTTCCGCTGGACCGACGTCGGCAGCGACTATCTGGTCAGCGACCGCTCGGGCTGGTGGCGCGAACCCGGCATCCTCGCGGGCGTCGGCGCGGCACTGGCCGAACCGTTCCGCTCACAGCAGCCGACCGTGGTCGTGTCCCCCGAGGTCACCGGGTTCATGCTGGGGCCGCTGGTCGCCCGGGAACTCGGGGTGGGATTCGTCGAGGCGTACCGGGCCGGGGCGCGGCGCCCCATCGCCGAACCGATGATCTGGGCGGACGTGCCCACCGACCATCGTGGGGACGTGCAGCGGCTGGGCGTACGCAGCCGCCTGATCGGTCACGCCGACCGGGTCCTGGTCGTCGACGACTGGGCCGCGACCGGCGCACAGGCCCGCGGCCTGCGCACCCTCCTCGGCGACCGGTACCTGGGTACGTCGGTGATCGTCGACGAGTGCCCGCCGGAGGTCTCCGCGGAACTGTGCATCAAGAGCCTGCTGACGGGCGCCGACCTGGACCCGTGACAGCGGGCGTCAGACGGTCCGGCGAACCCGCTCGTAACCGGCCAGCAGGCCACGGGTCGGCACCCAGCCGGTGGCGGTGTAGGCGGCGAGGCCCCGCGCGACGTAGGGGTCACCGGCCATCACCTGGTGCGCCTCGTCCGCGCTGTCCACGTCCAGCACCACGATGCCACCCACCGGCGGGTCCTGGCGGCCGGCGGTCACCGCCAGCCCCTTCGCCTCGATCTCGGCCAGGAACGTGAGGTGATCCTCACGGGCCGCGTCGACTTCGGCGATCGGCTTCAAATACTTCGAAATCATCAGATACACACGGTCATCGTAAAGCTCGATCCGGCCCACATCGCCGCGGCGCAGATCAAATCCGATCAAGTGCCTGTCGCATCTCGGCGGGTGGTGCCGACCGCTGCTCCCACCGAGGGCCCTCTCCCTCAGTGAACCGTCGTGATTCGGAGAGGCGACTCGGGGTTCGATGACGTCGCGGACCGCCTACACATCGATCATCTGCCGTAGCACGGTCTTCACCGCTGAAATCTCGTCGTCGGCGAGCACCCATGCCGGCCGCTGCCCCTGCAGCCGCGACCGGGCGACCGTCCGGACCTGCTCCGTGATGACGAACCCCACCGGACGGCTGGCGGGGCGCACCGGGACGCGATGCAGCCAGCCGGAGCGCTCGCGCGTAGTCACTGGGAGCACGGTGACCAGAGCCTCCCCGGTCAACCGCAGGTGGAAGACGCTGGAGACCACGAGCACCGGACGACGGCCTGCCTGCTCGCGGCCCTCGGTCGGGTCGAGGTCGGCCCACCAGACCTGCCACGGCTGGACGGCCGTCACGCAGCCTCGTCCCACATGTCGGCCGACGGTGCGGAAGCCCGGTCCTCCCTGTCAGCCTCGGCTACGTACTCTGCCCAGCCCTCAGGATCGGTTGCCCGATACGTGTCCACGGCCGCGATGGCCTTCATCTGCCAGTGCTCGGCCAACAACCGGCGGATCGTTTCATCCGCCGACGCACCACCAAGATCCTCGCTGGCGATGCGAGTCAGCTCGTCACGGGTGGACTCGTCCACCCGGATCATCACGCTGCCCATAGTCACAGCGTATCCAGGAGATGACACAGTCGTCTACAGCAGCGTATACATCGTTCGGTAGCGCCATGGCGACAGCCGCCACTGGCATTTCAGCGCGCCAGGCGTCCTACCCACCGCGACGCCGCAGTCCGGGCGCAACAAGATCGGGGCAGTCGACAAGTCGGCATCCGTCATCATGGGACGCCACCAGCCGATACGCGGTATGGGCGATCCAGGCGGCCCGCAGCCGTCACCGGATTCCCGGGAGTGCCCACCAAGCTGAAACCACTCGCACCGTGAGGGTCCGGGGCTCGGCCCCCGGCAGAAATGCGAGAAGGCCCGGTCCACGCAATCCGTGGACACAGGCCTTCCGACTTGGAGCGGGTGACGGGAATCGAACCCGCGCTGTCAGCTTGGGAAGCTGATGTTCTGCCATTGAACTACACCCGCAAGCGGCCCCACTGTACCTGATTATCCGGCTCTGTGGCGGGACCGCCCTCCAGTTGTCAGCCGACAGACGTCAGCCGGCGATCGCGAGGGCCGGCTGTAACCGCCGGGGCGCGTGCCACGTCTGGGCGTAAGTGGTGCGATGGGGTGGGACCGCCAGCGGAAGGGCGCCGGCCGGACCGTGGTAGCGCAGCATCGCGGTGTCGACAGTCAGCTCGAAGAGGCGCCAGTCGACGTCGCCGGAGGCGTGCAGGGCCGCGGAGAGGCGGGCGACGATCTCGGGGTCGGTGACGGGACGGGCGTGGCCGGTGAGGACGGCCTCGTCGTCGCTGTCCTCCGGTGGGTAGGAGTGCAGGGCGTAGCGACCGTCGCGTTCGAGGTCGCGGCGTTTGGGGGAGTCGACGAGGAAGCAGTGGAGGCCGTCGTCGGTGAAGACCGGCGAGACGGGGTGCACGCGGGGCCCGCCGTCGGGGCGGATGGTCGCCAGGTAGCCCATGCCGGGCCCATACTGCTGCAGGAGCGCACGGACGCCGGCGGCAAGAAGGGGCTCGGCGGTGGCGAAATCGGACCAGGAAGCCATGTCGGCATTCTATCGAACATTTGTTCGAGACATCCACCGGACATGCCGATACAACCAGGTCGGTATGGTGTTGCGATGCTGCTCTCCGACCGTGACCTGATCTCCGAGATCAAGAACGGTGATCTCTCGCTGGAGCCGTTCGAACCGGCGCTCATCCAGCCGTCCAGCATCGACGTGCGGCTCGACCGGTTCTTCCGGGTGTTCAACAACCACCTGTACACCCACATCGACCCGGCGGAGCAGCAGGACGACCTGACCGCGCAGGTGGAGGTGGCCGACGGCGAGCCGTTCGTGCTGCACCCCGGCGAGTTCGTGCTGGCGTCCACCTTAGAGGTGATCAGTCTCGGACAGCAGCTCGCGGCGAGGCTCGAGGGCAAGAGCAGCCTCGGCCGCCTGGGGCTGCTGACGCACTCCACTGCCGGCTTCATCGACCCGGGCTTCTCCGGTCACGTGACGCTCGAGCTCTCCAACGTGGCGAATCTGCCGATCAAGCTCTGGCCGGGCATGAAGATCGGTCAGCTGTGCATCTTCCGGCTGTCCAGCCCGGCCGAGCACCCGTACGGTTCGGCCGTCTACGGCTCCCGCTACCAGGGTCAGCGCGGCCCGACGGCGAGCCGTTCGGCGCTGAACTTCCGCACCTGGCCGACGGGCTCCTGACCGGCGGCTACTAACCGGCGGGCTCCCGGCCGGTGGCCACTAACCGACCCGCAGGCCGCCCGCGGAGGCCGCCGCCAGCACCTGGTCGATCTGGGCGGCACTGAGGCCGCCGGTCGGCACCGGCACGAACCGGGCGCCGCCCATGCCGAACAGCAGCTGCCCGGAGAGCCGCTCGACAGAGCGGAAAGCCTTCCACGTGTACGCGTGCCGACTCTCCGCGCTGGAACTGGCCAGCCCCTGCTCGCTGATCTCGTAGGTGGTGAGCCGCCCGGACCGGGCGGCCTGCCGTGCCGTGCTGGTGTGCAGGAAGACCGGCAGCGCCAGGGCGAGCAGCGCCCCGCCGGCGAGCGGCATCGGTTCGAGTTCCCCGGTGACCACCAGCAGTGACACCGTGAGCAGCAGCAGCGCCCACCCCGTCACGCGAGCGATCAGAACCGGTCGACGCATCACGCGCCGCGTGGCGGTAGCCACCAGCCGAGCATCCGGAACCGTAGTGACCTGGATCTTCATCCACGGAAAGCTACTTCGCGACTCGGGCATTTCGGTTCACCCGGACGGCTCATTAAAAATCAGATCAAAACCGATGTCGCATCCGAGTGGGTGGTGCTGACCGTCGCTCCCGCCGAGGGCCTGCCGGTCTTCGCCGGCCGCTACGCGTCCGAAACGCTCAGGCCGCCAGGCGACCTGCGTGAGTGGGACCCGGCCGCGAGGGAACTCAGCCGATGCTGACGAAGACGTCGTCGATCTCGCCGGCGAACTGGTCGTTCCCCCGGTTCGGGCCCTTGCCGCCGACCCGGATCGGCTCCGCGTTGGCGATCGTCAGCAGCGGCGGGATCGGCACCCCGGCACGCGCCAGCCCGTCCACCATCATCACCAGTCGGCCGGGCGCGCGACGGCACTCCAGCCGGTGCCAGAGGCCGTCGGCGACGTCGATGTGCGGTTCGGCGCGGTAGATCCGGGCCTGCGTCCCGGCGATCACACAGCTCGGGTGACCGAGTTGATGGTCGACCTGCAGTTTGAACTGGCTGACGCCGCCGACCGAGTAGCCCTTCTGCACCACGTTGGCGCCGTCGGCGAGGTCGGCGTGTGTCATCCGTACCGCCGCGCCGTATCGCAGGGGCCGCCGGCCCGGGTTCAGGTCGTCGTCGCGCAGTCCTTCGAGGATCGCGCGCGGGCAGGCGTGGTCCTCCAGCAGGGTGCAGCGGTCCGGGTAGGCGACGGCGAGACCGGCCCCCTGGGGTACGAGCCGAAGCGCTCCCCCGTTCTGCCCGAGGGGCCGCAACTCGTGCCCACCGGTGTGGTCGGCGATCGGCTTGGCGATGCCGCCGTTGAAGTCGTAGCGGACGGTCAGCGGCGCGGCGGCGGTCCGGATCTGGCCGGAGCGGGCCGGTCCGGAGATGGCGCTGACGTTGGCGAGCAGGCCCGGCATCGGCAGTACGGCCGGGGGGACGCTGACCGCGGCCGCCGGCGTCCGGGGGCGGGCGGCGGCGGGCAGGTGCTGGAGGAACAGGAGCAGGACGCCGCCGAGGGCGAGGACGGCTGACAGGGCGCCGATCGGCAGGACGCGCCGCCGAGAGGAAAGCATGCGGCTATTGTCCGCATTGTCGCGAGTATGCCCAAATGGAGTATTCCCCCGTATCGGGGACTCCGACCGGACACACCGAGGTCAGCGCCCGCGCGCCACCAGCTGACCGGATGCCGCCGGTTCGCCGACCACCGCGTGCAACACGTCGTCCAAAGTGATCACTCCGAGCGGCCGCCGGCCGTCACTGACCAGAACGATGTGCAGCCGATCCCGTCGCATGGTGAGCAACAGGTCCGCCAGGCTGCGCTCCGGCGGCACCACGGCCAGCGGACGGATCACCTCCGCCGGAATCGGCAGTCGCCGCTGCGTGGACGCGTACCCCAGGACGTCCTTGACGTGCACGAAGCCCAGCACCCGGCGGGTGTCGCGTTGCACCACCGGGAACCGCGAACGGCCACTGCGGGTGGCCACCGCCTCCAACGTCGCCGGCGACACGTCCGCCGCCACCGTCGTGACCCGCGACCAGGGCAGCAGCGCGTCGTCCGCGGTCCGGCTGTTGAGGCCGAGCGCGGCGTGGATCCGGGCGTACTGCTCGGATCCGAGCAGGCCCTCGCTGCGCGCCTGGGTGACCATGCCGGCCAGCTCCTCGGCGGTGAAGACGGTCTTGACCGCGTCGGTGGTCTCGATCCGCCACAGCTTCAGGATCAGCCGCGACGCCCAGCGCATCGCGTTGAGCAGCGGCTTCGTGGCGATGCAGAAGCCCAGCATGAACGGTCCGAGGATGAGCGCGGAACGCTCCGGGCCGGCCAGCGTGATGTTCTTCGGGACCATCTCGCCGATCACCGTGTGCAGGAACGTCACGATCATCAGCGCCACCACGAACGCGACCGGGTGCACCGCGTTCTCCGGCAGGCCGGTGGCCGTGATCGGGCCCTCCAACAGATGCGCGACGGTCGGCTCGGCGAGCGCGCCGAGCACCAGCGTGCAGATCGTGATGCCCAGCTGCGCACCGGCGATCATCAACGGGATCTGGCTCATCGCCGAGAGCGCCCAGCGGGCCGCCTGCGAGGTCTCCGCCAACGGTTCCAGCGCGGTACGCCGGGACGCGATCAGGGCGAACTCACCACCGACGAACAGACCGTTCCCGATCAGCAGGACCGCGACGAACAACAGCTCAGTCATCGGACGGCTCCAGCGGCGCGACCACGCGCACCTGCTCGACGCGGTGCCGGTCGACCTCCATCACGGTGAACTCCCAGCCGTCTTCCTCGAGTGACTCGCCGACCACCGGAATGTGGCCCAGCCGGGCGAGCAGGAAACCGGCGAGCGTCTCGTACGGCCCCTCCGGCAACTGGAAACCGGTCTGCTCCAGCGTCTCGTCCTCGCGCAGCAGGCCGTCGACCAGGAACGTCTTCTCGCCGCCCGGTGCGGTCAGCTCCTGGCTGCCGGTCTCCGCGACGTCGGTGTCGTACTCGTCGGCGATCTCACCGACCAGCTCCTCGATCAGATCCTCGACGGTGACCACGCCGTCGGTGCCGCCGTACTCGTCGACCACGATCGCCAGGTCGGCGTCGGCGGCGCGCAGGGCGGCCAGCACCTTGTCCAGGCTGAGGCTCTCCGGCACGTACACCGGCTCCTTGGCCAGGGTGGAGACCCGGGTCGTGGCGCGGCGCTCGGGCGGGACGCCGAGGGCCTCGTTCACCCCGACCACGCCGGTGACCGCGTCGAGGGTGTTCTCGTACACCGGGAAGCGGGTGTGCCCGGTCTCCTGGGCCACCGCGATCAGGTCGGCGACACTCGCCGTGATCTTCAGGCCGACCACGTCGACGCGGGGTGTCATCGCCTTGGCCGCCCGTTTCTCGCCGAACCGGATGGTGCGGCGCAGCAGCGTGGCCGTCTCGTTGGGCAGCGCGCCGGCCCGGGCGCTGATCGCGGCCAGCAGGCCCAGCTCCTCCGGCGAGCGGGCGCTGGCCAGCTCCTCCTGCGGCTCGATGCCCAGTCGGCGGACCAGCCAGTTGGCGGTGCCGTTCAGCGCGGCGATCAGCCACTTGAACATGATGGAGAAGCCGCGCAGCGGGCCGGCCGTGAGCAGTGCGATCCGCATCGGGCGGGCCAGTGCCGCGTTCTTCGGCACGAGTTCGCCGAAGAGCATCGAGAGCAGGGTCGCGACCACCAGGGCCAGCACGTGCGTGACGGTCTCGGTGGACGAGCCGGCCAGCGGCTCCACCAACGGGTTGAACAGCTCGGAGAGAGCCGGCTCGGCCAGGTATCCGGTGAGCAGCGCGGTCAGCGTGATGCCGAGCTGCGCCCCGGAGAGCTGGAACGAGAGATTGTGCATCGCGGTGCGGACCGTGCCGGCCCGCTTGTCGCCGGCCGCCCACCGGGCGTCGATCTCCGCCCGGTCGACGGTGACCAGGCCGAACTCCGCGGCCACGAAGAACGCGTTGCCACCCGTGAGCAGCACGAAGGCCACCAGTGGGAGCAACGCGGTCAGTAACAGGCCGTCCATGATCGCTTCACCTCGGACCTCATTGTGCCGGACCGGACCGGTTCGGCACTAACCCTGCTGATGACAAGTGGGCCTACCGTCGAGGTATGGACCTACTCGAAGAGTTCGTTCTGCTGGCACATGACGATCGTGGTGCCCGGATCATCGACAGCGGCCGGATCGATCACGGGCTCGGCGGGGCGATCCTGATGGAGCTCGCCCTGGCCCGCCGGATCGACGTCGCCGACCGCAAGGTCGTGGTCTCGGCGGGCGACCCGGTGGGGATCCCGGCCGCCGACGAGGCCCTGGACCGCATCGCCGGTGACGCCCGGCCGCGCAAGGCGGTGCACTGGGTGTCCCGGTTCGCCCGCGGCACCCAGAAGCGGGTGCTGCACGATCTGGTCGCCGCCGAGGTGCTGCGGGTCGAGCAGACCCCGATGCTGCTCGTCTTCACCCGGACGCGATATCCGGCGGTGGCCGGTCCGGAGGCGCCGGCCCGCACCGACGCCCGGCAGCGGGTCCACTCGGCGGTCACCCGGCCCGACCCGATCACGCCCCGGACCGCGGCACTGTGTGCACTGGTGGCCGCCACCGGCATGGAACACGGACTGCTGCCGGATCTGGACCGCAAACGGGTACGCGCCCGGCTGGCCGAGATCAGCGAGGGTGACTGGGCGGCCGCCGCGGTCCGCCGCGCCATCCAGGACGTCCAGGCGGCCGTCACCGCCGCCGCCGTGATGAGTTACGGCGACGGCAGCGCGGGCGGAGACGGCGGTGGCGGTGGAGGCGACGGCGGTGGGGGCGGCGGCAGTTGAGTGGTTTTGATCCTCAGGGGTGAGCGCAACCGCTCACGCAGGTCGCGCGGTGGCTCCCGCGCTACGGACGCGCAGCGGCCGGCGGGAGCCGCCGGGCCCTCGGCGGGAGCGACGGTCCGCACCCACCACCCGGCTACGACATGAACTTGAACTCGCCTTTGATCTAGGCCTCTTGCTTCAGGGAGCGGAGCAGGACCGTGGCGACGTCGACGACCTCGACCTCCTCCTGCTTGCCCTTGCCGGTGACGCCGTCGCCGATCATCGTGTAGCAGAACGGGCAGCCGACCGCGATGGTCTTGGCGCC
This sequence comes from Actinoplanes sp. NBRC 101535, assembly GCF_030269225.1. NCBI lineage: Bacteria > Bacillati > Actinomycetota > Actinomycetes > Micromonosporales > Micromonosporaceae > Actinoplanes > Actinoplanes sp. NBRC 101535. The sequence continues at coordinate 102,975 of NZ_BSSY01000020.1, forward strand.
GGTGGCCAGGGCCTCCTCGGTGCGCTCGACGTTGATCCGCTTGCCGATGCGCTCCTCCATCCACATCCGGGCGCCGCCCGCGCCGCAGCAGAACGAGCGTTCGGAGTTGCGGGGCATCTCGATGACGTTGGCGGCCGCGCCCAGGACCTCGCGGGGTGCGTCGAAGACGCGGTTGTGCCGGCCCAGGTAGCAGGGGTCGTGGTAGGTGACGTCGCCCTCGATCGGCTGGACCGGCGTCAGCTTGCCCTCGGCGACCAGGTGCTGCAGCAGCTGGGTGTGGTGCACCACCTCGACCTTGAGGCCGAGCTGCTCATACTCGTTGCCGAGGGTGTTGAAGCAGTGCGGGCAGGTCGCGACGATCTTCTTGGTGGTGTTCTCGCCGAGCGCCTCGGTCAGCGTCTCCACGTTCTGCTGGGCGAGCATCTGGAAGATGAACTCGTTGCCGATGCGGCGGGCCGGGTCGCCGGTGCAGGTCTCGCCCTCGCCGAGGATCGCGTATTTCACGCCCGCCTCGTTGAGCAGCGTGGCGACCGCGCGGGTGGTCTTCTTGGCCCGGTCCTCGAACGCGCCGGCGCAGCCGACCCAGAACAGGTATTCGAAGTCCTCGGTCTCGCCGACCCGCGGCACCTCGAAGTCCAGGCCCTTGGTCCAGTCCTCGCGGGTGTTCTGCGGGGCGCCCCACGGGTTGCCCTTGTTCTCCAGGTTGCGCAGCATCACGCCGGCTTCGGAGGGGAAGCTCGACTCGATCAGCACCTGGTAGCGGCGCATGTCGACGATGTGGTCGATGTGCTCGATGTCGACCGGGCACTGCTCGACGCAGGCGCCGCAGGTGGTGCAGGACCAGAGCACGTCCGGGTCGATGACGCCGTTCTCGTCGACGCCGCCGATCAGCGGACGGTTGCCCTCGGCGAGCGCCAGGACGTCCATGTGCGCGAGCTGGGCCTCGGTGGCCTTCTCCTCGCCCATCAGGTCCTTGCCGCCGCCGGCCAGCATGTAGGGCGCCTTCGCGTACGCGTGATCGCGCAACGACAGCACCAGCAGCTTCGGTGAGAGCGGCTTGGCGGTGTTCCACGCCGGGCACTGCGACTGGCAGCGGCCGCACTCGGTGCAGGTGGAGAAGTCGAGCAGGCCTTTCCAAGTGAACTGTTCGACCTGGTTGACGCCGAACTGGTCCTTCTCCGGGTCGGCCTCCTCGAAGTCGAGCGGCTTGCCCTCGCTCATCATCGGCTTCAGCGGGCCGAGACCGGAACCGGCCGGCTTCTCCGGGTCACGCTTGAAGTAGATGTTGAAGAACGCCAGGAAGCGGTGCCAGGCGACGCCCATCGTCGGGTTGAGCGAGATGGTGATCAGCCAGGTCATCGAGATGAAGATCTTGATGAGCGCCATCCAGGTGGCGCCGTCCTCCCAGGCCGGCAGGACCGAGCCGACCGCGTGGCTGACCGGGGTCGCCCACAACGGGTACTCGAAGTGGTCCGTCGCGACCTTGAAGCCCCGGATCAGGAAGCCGAAGATCAGCACCCCGACGATCACGGCCTCGACGAAGTACGCCTGCCACATGGTCGACCCGAGGAACCTGCTCCGTTTGACCGCGCCCGGCTTCTGCCGCTGGCGGACGAAGATCAGGTAGAGGATGCCGGCCGTGCCGAGGATGCCGAACCACTCGGTGACCAGACCGAAGATCGTCCAGTGCCCGATCAGCGGCAGCCCCAGCCTCGGGCTGACCACCTCGAAGTACGCCTCGAGCACCAGCAACGACAGCACCAGGAACGAGAACATCACGAACCAGTGCGCTGCGCCGATCGCGGACCATTTCAGCATCCTGGTGTGACCGACGGTCTCCACCAGCATGGTCTTCGTCCGGGTCTTCGGCTCGGTGAACCGCTCCGGGGCGGGCTGCCCCTGCCGGATCACCGCCGTGATGGTCTGCACGGCGCGCACCGCGAGATAGACGGCCACCACCGTGACCGCCCCCGCTGAGACGGTGGCGACGATCTGCGCGATGCCCATCTGTAGTGCCTCCTCGGTCGACGGGACGCCGACCCTATGTTACCCATGAGTAATAGATGGGCGCGCGGCGACCGGCCCTCAGGCGAAAGCGCACCCCACGCAGAGCGGGGGTGCGCTTGGAACAACGAACAGCAGGCGGGTCAGCGCCAGCGCGACAGCAGGCCCAGCGAGGCGACCATGCAGCCGAAACCGACCGCGAGGTTCCAGTAACGCCAGCTCTCCACCGGCCACTGCTGCGACGAGAGGTAGTAGACGACGAGCCAGGCGATGCCGACGACGATCAGGGTCACCGCCGTGAACGGCAGCCAGACCGGACTCGGCTTGTTGGACGCCGCCTTCACCGCCGGGCTGATGTCCGACGGCGGGGTGTAGACCTTCTTCTTGCGAACCTGTGACTTCGGCACGGTGCTCTCCTGAGGGCAACAAGTGGTGAACAACCACCGCTGAGCGGCTCCGGAAACCCCGAATGCTGCCCGTGGCGAATACTGTTCGACAGCTAGCGTAGTCAAGAGGTTGCACGAACAGGCACCCGCCGGGGCAGGAAAATACCCGGGATCGGGTTCTGAGGGGGGACTGAGTGGTCATTCAAGGGGGCGGCGACGTGGACAACGCCGCTGGTGGACCCTCCTGGCGGCTCGTTCTTCGGCGCGTCGCGCGGGGCCTGAAGCCCCGGCGTGGCGACCGCCGATCGGTCTGGTCCGCCGGGGTGCCGCTGATCGCGCTGGCGGCCGGCCTGCTCTTCACGACGTCCGCGACGACCGCCGACGGGACGGCCCTGCGCGACGACCGCAGGCCCCAGCTGGCGCAGCTGATCACCGAGAAGCGGGAACGGTTCGCCCAGCACGAGGAGGAGTCCGCCGAACTGCTCGCCGAGGTGGACGAGGAGACCGCGCGTCTGGCCGAGGTGGACCAGCCGGTCCGCGCCGCCCGGGAGAGCGCCGCCGCGATGCGCGAGCCGGCCGGCTTCACCGCGCTGCAGGGTCCGGGCCTGTCCGTCACCCTCAACGACTCACCCCGTCGTGGGACGGACTTCGCGGAGAACGCTCCGGACAACGATGATCTGGTCGTGCATCAGGGTGACGTCCAGGCGGTCGTGAACGCTCTCTGGGCTGGTGGCGCCGAAGCCATGACGATCATGGATATCCGGGTGATCTCCACGAGCGCGGTACGCTGTGTCGGCAACACGCTGCTCCTCCACGGACAGGTATTCTCTCCCCCCTTCAGGATCACCGCGATTGGCGAACCCACATCCATGCGTCACGCGTTGGAGTCCGCAGAGGGAGTCAGGCAGTTCCGGGAGGCCGTCGCCGACTTCGGGCTCGGCTACACGGAAAAGGTGGAGAAGAACGTGAGAGTGCAGGCGTACGACGGATCGACCGACCTCCGATCGGCGCAGGCTGCCCAGTGACCTCCCCGGAGAATCCGACGCCCCGGGCCGGTTCCGGCCGCCACCGCGCACCCGACGGCGACGTCGAGGGTCAGACCGCGTACATCCCGCGTCTCAGCGACGCCTCCCCGGACGGGGTTCCCGGCGGCCCGCTGGCGCCCCCGGTCGGCCTGGGCGGCAACGCCGATCCGCGACCGGCCTCCACTTGGGATCGCGGGTCCGCCGAACGCGCCGCCCAGCAGGCGAGCGACGCCTGGACCGTGCCGCCCGCGGCACCCCCGCAGACGCCCGTTCAGACTCCGGCCTGGGCCGGGGGCACCAACCCCGCGGCACAGGCCCCGAGCTGGGCCGGCGGCACCAACCCGCCGCCGCAGACCCCCAGCTGGGCCGGCGGCACGAACGCGCCGGCACCGGGCTGGGCCGCGAGCAGCGGACCGGTCACCCCGCCCGCGCCCGGCCACGACCCCGGCGCCGGTGGCACGGGAGCGGACTGGAGCGGCCGTCTGAGCACGGCGGCCCCCGCCCCCACCGGCTGGAACCCGGCACGCTCGCCGGCCCCCGAGTCCCGCGACGCGGTCGGCGGGGCCACCGGCTGGAACCAGCCGACCACCGCCACCGCCCCGGCTCCCGCCACCGCCCCCGGCCAGGACACCGGTTCGTGGGCCGCCGCGGCCGTCCCCCACCGGGATCACAGTCCGACGGCTGTCATTCGTACCCTCGCTGCTCCGACCAGCATGATGCCCACCGTGACCACCGGCACCGAGGCCGCGGGAAGCGCGGCGCAGGCCGCCCGGGAGGCCGCCGGGCCGGACGCCACACTCGGCGCGGCCACCGTCGATCCGGACGCCGTGGCGCGGGTCGCGAGTGCCCCGCAGCCGCCGGCCGAGCCGGTCGAGCCCAAGAAGGGCGAGCGGGTGGTCAAGCTCCGGCCGGAGCAGACCGAGGAGGGCTACAAGAGCGTCTACTCCGAGCTGACCCGGCCGACGATCGGCTCGCGGATCCGCACCGGCATCCGCGGCGCCGGCGAACTGATGATCACTTTCGGCCTGGTGGTGCTGCTGTTCGCCGGTTACCAGGTGTTCGGCAACTCGGCCAAGGTCCAGGAGGAACAGGACCACCTGGCGCAGGACCTGCGCGACTCGTGGGCCGACCCGACCGTCGCACCCAGCGCCAGCAGCGGCGTCCAGGCGCCCGCACCGCCCGGCTCGCAGTACGTCGGCGTGCTCTACATCCCGAAGTTCGACATGAACTGGGTGGTCGTCGACGGTGTGAAGCCGGACGACATCCGGTACGCGCCCGGCCACTACCCGGAGACCGCCAAGCCCGGCCAGATCGGCAACTTCTCGGTCGCCGGACACCGCATCCGGAAGATCTTCTGGCGCCTCGACGAGCTGAAGCCCGGCGACGTGATCGGCGTGGAGACCCGCGACAACTGGTACGTCTATCAGGTCTCCGGCCACCAGGTCGTCAAGCCGACCGCGGTCGAGGTGGTCGCGGCGGTCCCCAACAAGCCCAAGGCCAAGGCGACCAAGGCGGTCCTGACCCTGACCACCTGCAACCCGAAGTTCAACAACTACGAGCGCCTCGTCGTGCACGCCGACCTCGTCAAGACGGTGCCCCGGGACACCACCGCGGCCGACGCCGGCATGCCGGCGGAGATGAAGGCCTAGCCGTGTACGCCTGGATCTGGCGCAAGTTCCCGGGTGGCTTCCGGAGCAAGCTGACCTTCTCGCTGGTGCTGCTCACGGCGGTCGGCTCGCTGCTCTGGTACGTGATCTTCCCGTGGGCGACCCCGCTGCTGCCGTTCGACGACGTCCAGGTCGAGTCCGGCACCGGGCAGGAGGTCGACGGCGGGTCCGACGGCACGATCCCCGGCGAGGAAGCCCCCGACGAGTTGCCCTACAGCGACACCACCAACCACCCTTCGCCCGAGGCAAGCTAGGTGACGACGTGCGCATTCTCGTGATCGACAACTACGACTCGTTCGTCTTCAACCTGGTGCAATACCTGGGTCAGCTCGGCGCGGAGTGCGAGGTGCGGCGCAACGACGAGATCAGCGTCGACGACGTGGCCGGCTTCGGCGCGGCCGGCATCCTGCTCTCGCCGGGCCCCGGTTCCCCCGAGCGTGCCGGGATCATGATGGACGTGATCCGGGCGTACGCGGGAACCGTCCCGATGTTCGGTGTCTGCCTCGGCCACCAGGCGATCGGCGCGGCGTTCGGGGCGACCGTCACCCGGGCGCCCGAACTGCTGCACGGCAAGACCTCCGAGGTCTTCCACCAGGGTGACGGTGTGCTGGCCGGGCTGCCCGAGCCGTTCATCGCGACGCGGTACCACTCGCTGGCCGTCCTGCCCGAGACGTTGCCCGCGCAGATCGAGGTGACCGGGCGGACCGCGTCGGGTGTCGTGATGGCGATGCGGCACCGCGAACTGCCGATCGAGGGTGTGCAGTTCCACCCCGAATCGGTGCTGACCCAGGGCGGGCACACCATGCTGGCGAACTGGCTCGCCTCGTGCGGCCTCCCCACAGCGCTGGAGAAGGCCCCGGCGCTCGCCGCCGAGGTGGAAACACGTCGGCGGTCCGCTTTCGCCTCAGCGTGACGCTGAAAGGGCCGTGACCCCCAGGGGGTCACGGCCCTTCTTCATGCTCGGACGGGCTCAGCCCTCCTGCTCGCCACCACCGGTGCCGTCACCGGGGTCCTCCGACGAGGGCAGGCCACTGCCGCTGCTCGGGTCGACCTCGGGCGTCTCCTCGACCACGCTGATCGTGACCTTGGTGCCCTTCTCGACGTTCTTGCCGGCCCGCTGGCTCTGCGCCACCACGGTGCCGGGTTCGCCGTCGGCCTGAACCAGCTTGACCTCGGCCTCCAGGCCCTTCTGCTCGAGCAGTGCCTCGGCGACCGCCTGCGTCTTGCCCTCCAGCTCGGGGACGCTGACCAGGTTGCCCCGGGAGACCCGCACGGTGACCGTGGTGCCCGGCTCGAACGTCTGGCCGCCCTTGACCTCGTTGCCGTCGACCAGGATCGCGACGACCTGACCCTCCGGCGAGCCGCTGTCCACGTTGCGGATGTTCGACTCGAGACCGGCCGACTTCAGCGCGGCCTCGGCGGCGCTGCCGGTGCCGCCGACCAGCCCCTCGGGGATGGTGGCCACGTCCGGCGCGTTGCAGACCTGCAGGCTGATCGCCTGATCGATCGGGACCGTCACCCCCGCGGTCGGGTCCTGCGTGGCGATCTTGCCCTCGCAGTCCTTCTCCTTGGTCGGGTCGAGCATCGTGACGTTGGTCAGCTTCAGCTCCGTGAGTCTGGCCTTGGCGTCCTTCTCCGACAGCCCCTTCACGTTGGGCACCGTCGCGGTGGGCGTCTGCGCCGTGGTGTCGTTGTCGTTGCCCTTGCTCATCGCCAGAGCCACGCCGAGGACCACCACGACGAGCACGGCCAGACCGGCCAGCACCGCCATCACCATCGAGGACTTGTTGTCCTGGCGGCGCGGCGGCCCCATGGTGGCCTCGATCGGCCGCTGCATGGTGGTGGCGCCCTGCGGCTGCCACCGCTGGGTGGCGGCGCCGCCGCCCATCGCCATCGTCTCGGCCTGGCTCATCACCGGGGTGGCCATCACCGGGCGCCCGGAGACGGCACGCAGTGCGTCGGCGCGCATCTCCTGGGCGCTCTGGTAACGGTTGACCGGGTTCTTCGCCAGCGCCTTCAGGGCGATCGCGTCGATCTCCGGCGGCAGGTCGTGGACGATCGAGCTGGGCGTCCGCGGGTCCTCCCGGACGTGCTGGTACGCCACGCTGACCGGGCTGTCGCCGACGAACGGCGGGTGGCCGATGACCAGTTCGAACAGGACGCAGCCGGCCGCGTACACATCGGAACGCGCGTCGACGGACTCGCCGCGGGCCTGCTCCGGGGAGAGATATTGGGCGGTGCCGATCACGGCGCTGGTCTGCGTCATCGTGGTGGCGCCGCTGGCCAGGGCCCGGGCGATGCCGAAGTCCATCACCTTGACCTGGCCGTTCTGCGTGATCATCACGTTGCCGGGTTTGATGTCCCGGTGGATGATCCCGTGGCGGTGGCTGAACTCCAGCGCCGCACAGATGTCGGCGGTGATCTCCAGGGCGCGGCGTGGCTGCAACCGCTGCTCCTGGGCGAGCAACTCCTTCAAGGTCTCGCCGTTGACGAACTCCATGACGATGAAGGGGACCTTCTCGTTGGTCGACGAGATCTCTTCACCGGTGTCGTAGACGGCGACGATTGCCGGATGGTTCAGGGCTGCCGAATTCTGGGCCTCACGACGGAAGCGTTCCTGGAAAGTGGCGTCACGAGCCAGATCGGACCGCAACATCTTGATCGCCACGTCGCGGCCGAGACGCAGGTCGCGCCCCTTGTGCACCTCGGCCATGCCACCGTAACCGAGCAGCTCGCCGACCTGATACCTGCCACCGAGCAGGCGGGCCTGAGCCGTCATAACGTCTGTCGTCCTTCGTTCGGTCGGATCCAGCCGAACTGGGCATCGGCCTTCATAAGACGGTACGACGCCACCGACACTGGGTCGACGACCACGCCCGAGCGGAGGATAGCCGTAGAGCTGCTGTTATAGCCCAGCGCATTGTCCGCGGCGAAGTTGCCGTTGCCATGTCGTAACAGGAAAGAGATGACCCCGGCGCAGAGCAACACGAGAAGTGCCAGCACAACGGCGAGAACGACAAGGACCTGACGGCCGAACGAATTCTCCGGTTTCGCCGACGGCGCGACCGGCGGCGAGTACCCGTTGGCCGCCGGTCCCGGCTGTGGCCGGTAGGGCGGCGGCATGGGCGGAGGCGGTGAAGAGGGAACGTTGGCCGGCGGGACGGAGGCGGCACCCCGCGCCCCGGAGACCGGGCGGGACACCGCGGCCCGGGCGGCCCCGGACTGCGGGTGCGACGGCGCCGGACTCGCCGGGCCGGGAGTGTGCACCGGCTGCGAGACCGGCGGCTGTATCGAGGTGGTCAGCGACGACGCGGCCTGCCGCGCCACCGTCGCCATCGCCGCGGCGCTCGGCCAGCGGGCCGACGGGTCCTTCGCCATCGCCCGGTCCACGATGGCGCGGACGGCCGGCGGGATGTCACCGGGAAGCGGGCGCGGGGTCTCCCGCACGTGCTTCATGGCGATCTCGATGGGGGTGCTGCCGTCGAACGGCCGGTGCCCGGAGAGGCACTGGTAGGCGACGACGCCGAGCGCGTACACATCGGACGCGGAGGTCGCCACGTCGCCGGCGGCCTGCTCGGGGGAGATGTACGAGGCGGTGCCGAGCACCGCGCCCGCCACGGTGAGCTGGCCGACGAGCGCCGAACGGGCGATGCCGAAGTCCGTGAGGACCAGGGTGCCGTTCGTCCGGACCAGCAGGTTTCCGGGTTTGACGTCGCGATGCACGATGCCGTTGGCATGCGCGGCCTGCAGCGCGTCGGCCGCCTGAGCGACCAGTGCCATGGTCCGCGCGGGCGTCAGCCGGCCGACCCGGCTGAGAGTACGGGAGAGCGCGTCACCTTCCACGTACTCCATTACGAGAAAAGCGATCTGCTGGTCGCTCCCGTAGTCGTAGACATCCACCACACCCGGGTGGTTGATCGTCGCCATGGTCCGGGCCTCGCCACGGAACCGTTCGGCGAAGCCCGGCTCGTCCAGCAGGGCGGGCAGCAGGATCTTGACCGCGACGGTCCGGCCCAGCACGTCGTCCGTGCCGCGCCACACGTCACCCATGCCGCCACCGGCGATCCGCTCCTCCAAGCGGTATCGCCCACCCAGCGTGACACCCGGGCGGATCATCTCAGTCCCCTCCCGAGCTCACGGTGGCCGTTCACTGGGCCGCAGCCTTCATGATCAGTCCGGCGATCCGGGCCGCCTCGGAGCTGGCGCTACCGCCGGGAACGTTCTCCAGCATGACGCACACCGCGGAAACCGCCTCACCCTTGTCGTTGAAGGCGAAGCCGACGAACCAGCCGTGCGGGTCGGCGCCCTCGGCGTTCTGCGCGGTGCCGGTCTTGCCGCCGACCGTCATCCCGCTGATCTGAGCCTTCGTGCCGGTGCCGTTCTCGACGACGCTGACCATCATCTCCTTGAGGCCGTCGGCGACCTTCGAGGAGACGGCGTTGTTCAGGGTCTTCGGCTCGGCGGTGTAGAGCGTCCGCCGGTCCGGGCCGAGCAACTGCTGCACGAGGTACGGCTGCCTGCGGGCACCACCGTTGGCCACCGTGGCGGCGATCATCGCGCCCTGCAGCGGGGTGATCCGGACGTCACGCTGGCCGAGCGAGGACTGCGCCAGAGCGGCGGTGTCGGTGCTGCCGTCCTGGTTGGCGATGTCACCCGTACGGCTGGCGGCGACGGTGAGACCCGCGCCGCTCTCCAGGTCGCCGACCTTGAGGGTGTCGTCCTCGAAACCGAACGCCTTGGCCGCCGCCTTGACCTTGTCCGCGCCGAGCTCGACGCCGAGACGCGCGTAGCCGGTGTTGCAGCTGCGGGTCAGCGCCTCCTTGAGGGTCACCTGGGAGCCGGTGCACACCTCTTCCTCGGAGTTGCGGATGGTGGCGCCGCCCTCGCGGTAGACCGAGCCGGCCTCGATCTCCGACGACGGGCTGTAACCCGCCTCCAGAGCCGCCGCCGAGACGATCACCTTGAACACCGAGCCCGGAGGCAGGTTGTTGGCGACCGCGCGGTTCAGCATCGGCTGGTCTTCGTCCTTGTTCAGCTTCTGGTACGCCGCCGCGGCCGCCTTGGTGTCGTGGCTGACCAGTGCGTTCGGGTCGAAGCTCGGCATCGAGACCAGCGCCTGGATCGCGCCGGTCCGCGGGTCGATCGCGACCGCCGCGCCCTTCGTCGCCCCACGCTCGTTCTTGGTCATCTGTTTCCAGGCGACCTCCTGAGCCTTGGGCTTCAACGAGAGCACGACGTTGCCGCCGTTGGTCTCGTTGCCGGTGAACATGTCGCTGAGCCGGTCCGCGAAGAGTTTGTCGCTCTCCCCGGACAGGAAGTCGTTCTCCGCGCTCTCGATGCCGACCGCGCTCATGTTGACCGGCTTGTAGCCGAGGACCGGCCCGTACATCTCCCCCTCGGGGTAGACGCGCAGGTACTTCAGGCTGTCGTCGGTCGCCGTGTTCTCGGCGAGGGCGACGCCACCGGCCGCTTCGATGATGCCGCGGGGACGTTCGTACTGGGCGACGATGACGCGGGCGTTGCGCCAGTCGGTGCGGTACTCGTCGGCCTTGTAGGCCTGGATCCAGTTGAGGTTGGCGAAGATCAGCCCGAAGAGAACCAGGAGGACCACGCCGGACTTGCGCAGGGGTGCGTTCACGGCTTGATCACCTCCGTCATGGCGCCGTGCAACTGGGTGGGAGCTTTCTTCGGTCCGGCCGGGCGTTCCACTCCGCCGATGCCGCCACCGCTGGTCGCGGGGCCGCGGGCCGCATTCGAGATGCGCATCAGCATCGCGACGAGCAGCCAGTTCGCCATCAGTGACGAACCGCCGGAGGAGAGGAACGGGGTGGTCTGACCGGTCAGCGGGATCAGGCCGGTGATGCCGCCGAGGATGACGAACACCTGCAGGCCGAGGGTGAACGAGAGACCGCCGGCGACCAGCTTGCCGAACGAGTCCCGGACGCCGATCGCCGCGCGCATGCCGCGCACCACGATCAGCAGGTAGCAGACCAGCAGCGCGGAGAGGCCGAAGAGGCCGATCTCCTCACCCAGGCCGGCGAAGATGAAGTCGTTGCGGACCTCGGGGACGAACAGCGGCGAACCGGCGCCCGGCCCGGTGCCGAACAGTCCGCCGGTGCCGAGGCCGAGCAGGCCCTGGACCAGCTGGAAGCTGCCGCCGACCCGGTTGTACTGGTCGTCGTCGAACGGGTTGAGCCAGACGTCCGCCCGGTCGTAGAAGTTCGCGAACGGACCGCCGACCGAGGCGCCGAGCAGGTAGGCCACGTAGACGCCGCCGAAGAACAGCAGCAGACCGATGATCAACCAGCTGGACCGTTCGGTGGCGACGTAGAGGGTCACCACGAACAGGCCGAAGTACAGCAGCGCGGTGCCGAGGTCCTTCTCGAAGACCAGGACCAGGAGGCTGAACAACCACACCGTGATGACCGGACCGAGGTCGCGGCCACGCGGGAAGTCGACGCCGAGGAAGCGCTTGCTGGCCAGCGAGAGCACCTCGCGCTTGCGGACCAGGTAGTACGCGAAGAACGTGACCAGCATGATCTTGGCGAACTCACCCGGCTGGATGGAGAAGCCACCGATCTTGATCCACAGCTTCGCGCCGTTCACCTCGGAGAGGCTGGCGGGGAGCACGGCCGGGATCATCATCAGCACGATGCCGGTGAGGCCGAGCGTGTACGCGTACTTCGAGATGTTCTTGTGGTCACGGACCACCAGGAGCAGACCCGCGGCCAGGATGAGTGAGATCAGCGTCCAGGCCAGCTGCCGACCGCCGGTGCCGGAGAAGATGCCCGGCGGCGGCAGCTTGTCGTTGATCGCGTCGGCGATGTCGATGCGGCGCAGGAACGCCACACCGATGCCGTTGATCAACGCCACCGTGGGGAGCAGCACGGGATCCGCGTACGGAGCCACGATACGCACCACGATGTGCAGGCCGAGGAACAGGATGCTCAGCAACGCGGCCGGCACCCAGAAACTCGACTGGAGCGATTCGTACTTGTTCGCCTCCACGGTCGCGCCGAAGACGGCGACGATGACCATGGCGAACGCCAGCAACCCGAGCTCGGCGTTACGGCGGGTCTTCAATCCCGGGATACGCGACATCTCACCCGTGGAAGCGGGCGTCGGAGCCGGTACGGCGGGCGCGGTCAAGAGTTTTCCCCAGACGTGTAGGCCGTGCTCAGTCGACGGTTCGGCACCCGACCGAATCCTCGGCCGGCGAGTCGGTCTCGGTCGGTTGGACGGCGGTCGGCGAGCTGACCGGCGCGGACGGCGGCGTGGTGACCGCGCCACCGGGCCGGCCACTCGCACCGGCGGCCGGTTTCACCGGAGCTGAAGTGGTGACGGTCGGCGACGCGGTGGGCGCCTCGCAGATCGGCTTCAGGTTCGGGTTCGACGGCTCGTCGGTGGTCAGATCGGCGAGGGTGGTCCGTGCGGCGGCCCGGTTGTCGACCTGGATGCCCTGCTTCACGCGCGCCTGGGCGATCGTGGTCAGGTCGTCCAGGCGGACCTGGCTGGTCTCGCTCACGGTGGACAGGTCCAGACCCGCGACCTGTCCGGGAACACCCTGGAAGATGGCGAGTTGGCCCGCGTCGGTCGCACCCACGTAATACTGGTTCTGGGTGTACTTCCAGCCGGCCCACAGACCGCCGCCGAGCACACCGAGCAGAGCCAGCACCATCACGGTGGTCCGCACCGGGTGACCGGCCGGTTCCGGCTCGCGCTCGAACCCGCCCGCGGCCGGCTCGGGCTGTGCCGCACGCGGCGGTTTCAGCGCGGCGGCACGGGCTGCCGAGGTGGAGCTGTCCGCGACCGTGGTGTTGCCCCGGTCGAGTGATGCCGCCCCGCCCACGATCGGCGCCTGCTCGACGATGTCGGCGTCGGTGGCGTCCGCGATGACAACGGTGATGTTGTCCGGGCCGCCGCCGCGCAGTGCGAGCTGCACCAGCCGTTCGACGCACGCCTTCGGGTCCGGGATCTCCCGCATGGCCTGCCCGATCGTCTCGGCGCTCACCACGCCGGAGAGGCCGTCGCTGCAGATCAGGTAGCGGTCACCCTTGAGCACCTGGCGAACCGAGTACTCCGGGTCGATGTCCCGGCCGTCGAGCGCACGGGTGAGCAGCGACCGCTGCGGGTGGCTGCTCGCCTCCTCAGGGCTGACTCGTCCCTCATCGACCAACATCTGGACGTATGTGTCGTCCTTCGTGATCTGCGAGAACTCACCCTTGCGCAGAAGGTAGGCACGCGAGTCGCCGATGTGGACCATGCCGAACTTGCTGCCCGAGAAGAGGACCGCGGTCAGCGTGGTCCCCATGCCCTCGAGCTGCGGGTTCGCATCGACGGTGTCGCGCAGCTGTTGGTTGGCGGTGCCGACGGCGTGCCGAAGGGCATCGACCATGGCGTCCCCGGGGACGTCGTCGTCGAGTGGCGCCATGGCGGCGATGACGATGTTGGACGCGACGTCACCGGCGGCCATGCCGCCCATCCCGTCCGCGACAGCAAGAAGTCGCGGACCGGCGTAGACGGAGTCCTGGTTGAGGTCTCGGATCAGACCGCGGTCGCTCTGAGCGGCATAGCGCAGGGTCAGGGTCATGGCCGTAACTCGAGAGAAGTGCGCCCGATCCGGATCGGGACGCCAAGGGGGACTGGAGTGGGTCCGGAGACCTTACCGCGATCAAGGTACGTGCCGTTGGTCGAGCCGAGGTCCTCCACGAACCACTGGCCTTCCCGTGGCACCAGCCGGGCGTGGCGGGCGGACGCGAAGTCGTCGGTGATGACGAGCGTCGAATCCTCGGCGCGTCCGATCGTGATCGGAACCTCGCCGAGCGTGATCCGGGTGCCGGCCAACTGACCGGCGGTCACGACCATCTGCCGCGCCGCCTTACCGCGTTTCACCTTCGCCGGCCGGCCTGGCAGCACCGTGCCACCCACCCCCCGAGGGCTGGCGACGATGCTCTTGGACCGGCCACCGGCGAAGAGGTCCCGCCGGATGACCCCGACCACCGTGAACACGAAGATCCACAGAAGGATCAGGAATCCGAAACGGGCGACGGTGAGGACGAATTCGGGCAAGGTCGCTAGCCGTCCACTCGGAAGGTGAGCGTGGTCGTGCCGAGCTGGATCATGTCGCCCGGGTTCAGCGCCACAGCCGACACACGCTGGCCGTTGACCATCGTCCCGTTCGTCGATCCGAGATCGGTCAGCACGACCTGATTGCCGTCGTAGTCCAGACGGGCGTGCCGACGCGAGATGCCGACGTCCGGCAGGCGAAGGTTCGCCTGGTCGCCACGGCCGATCACGGTCGAGCCCATCTGCAGCGGGTAGGTCCGGCCGTCACCGGAGACCAGGCCGACACTGCGCGGGCCACCACCGTGGCCGCCGTGCTGCTGGTATCCACCCTGCTGGTCGTAGGGCGACCCGTAGCCGCCCGCGTCGTAAGCGGGCTGTTGCACCGGGGCGACCTCGCCACCGGTGTACACCTCCGCGGTCACACGGAACATGCCCGTGTCCAGTCCGTCGCCCCGCTCGATCTCCACGATCACATCGCCGTAGACCGTCCAGGCCTGCTCGCCGATGAACTCGGCCTGCGACTGGGCCAGCTCCTGGGCCAGCGCGGCCGCATAGGGCGCCAGACGGCTGTGGTCGTAGGGCGAAAGATCGATCACATAGCGGTTGGGCACGAGGGTGCGGCCACCGGCAAGGATGGCCTTGTGTGCCTCGGCCTCCCGCTGCATGGCATTCAGGATCTCCACAGGGTGCACGACACCCTTGAACACCTTCGCGAAGGCCCCCTCGACCAGGCCTTCCAATCGCTTCTCAAAGCGCTGCAGCACGCTCACCGGCTCCTCCTCGGGTTCCGAGGACATGATGGTATCCGGCCGCCGCTTGCGCATCTGTAGCCCAAGAGCACCCGGCACTTCTGACCCTCGTATGACCACCTCCGACGCCGTGCTACTGTTTCGGCGTCGCCAGGCGATATCAAAATCGCTTAGTGACGAGCGACAGCGTAGTCTGTCGCTCGCAGTAACCAGAAGCAGGCTAGACCGGATCACACCGGACCCGCTTACTTCGGGCCACGAGGTCAGTTATACGATCTCAGGGCAAGTCACATGGGGATGTGGCGGAATGGCAGACGCGCACGGTTCAGGTCCGTGTGTCCGAAAGGACGTGGGGGTTCAACTCCCCCCATCCCCACGATTCGACATCGGGGCTCCTTGTTCGCGGAAAGCGCGAACCTGGGGCCTCTCGTCGTTTTCCTGCCTGGGGCCGAGCCCCCAGACCCCCGCGTTGCGATGGTCACCCTGGAAAGTGCCGGGTCGGCCCGGTTGGTGGCTCGTCTCGGCTTCGGCTTCGCCCTTGACTTGTTCTCGACTTCTTCTTGCGGTCGTCGTGGTCCTTCTTCTCAGTGATTTTGAACGACGACACGCGCGGGGCTGGGTTTCCGGCACAGTGGGGCGAATCTCGTTCAAACGGGTCACAGCGGGGTTTTCGGGCTGGTAAGTGCGGCGCACGTCACCCTCGGTCTCCGGGGTTCCGGGCGCGCCACCCTCTCCAGGGATTGCCCGCACAGCGGTCGTCGGGGACGGTGGGGGCAGGAACCGGGCGGAACCGTCATGTGGTCCGTGGTCGACCATGGGGTATCCGGGGAGGTGGCGTTATGCTCGCCGCTCACTGTTCTTCATGGCTAGGGCTGGAGTGTCGTCCGTGACCGTCACACCTACCGGAACCGTTCGGGGCAAGCAGAACGTGCTCGGCGTGCTCGTCGACGCTACGGACTACGCGACGGCAACGGCACAGATCATCGAGGCGGCCCGCGAGCAGCGCCCGTTCGCCGTCACCGCGCTGGCCGTGCACGGCGTGATGACCGGCGTGCAGGATCCGGCGCACAACGCCCGGCTCAACTCGTTCGACCTCGTCACCCCGGACGGCCAGCCGGTCCGGTGGGCGCTCAACCTGCTGCACGGCGCCGGCCTCACCGACCGGGTCTACGGCCCGCAGCTGACCCTCCAGGTGGTCGAGCAGGCCGCCGCCGAGGGGCTGCCCGTCTACCTCTACGGGTCGACCCAGCCGGTCCTCGACAAGCTCGTCCCGGCGCTGATCGCGATGTTCCCGGCCCTGAAGATCGCCGGGGTGGAGGCGTCGAAGTTCCGCTCCTCGCAGCCCGGCGAGCCGGAACAGATCGCCGAGCGGATCAAGGACTCCGGTGCGCGCATCGTCCTGGTCGGGCTCGGCTGCCCGCGCCAGGAGATCTTCACGTACGCGATGCGCCCGCACCTCGACATGCCTCTGCTCGCCGTCGGCGCCGCCTTCGACTACCACGCCGGCCTGCTGAAGAACCCGCCCGCGTGGATGCAGAGGTTCGCGCTCGAGTGGCTCTGGCGTCTCGGCCTGGAGCCCAAGCGGCTCTGGAAGCGTTACGTGCTGCTGAACCCGGCCTACCTCAGCCGGCTCTTCGCGCAGAAGCTCGGACTGTGGAAGGCGGCCCCGCCGGCCCCCGCCACCGTTCCGGTCCACGATTTCGCGGTCTGACCTGCGGCGGCCTTCGGCAGGGGTGGGTCGCCACCACCCCTACGGGTCGGCGTTCCGGGCATAACCCGGTTTCGAATCGACCACAATCGGTGAACGCTGATCCTGTGGACACCGCAGTGGACGTCATCCTGATCGGCACCCTCGCCGCGATCTGGCTCAGCGCCGGGCTCCTCGTCGACGGTCTGCCGACCGCCGGCACCGCAGGTCAGCTCCGTCGCCGGGCCCGGCTCCTGACCGCCCTGGTGGTTGCGGGCGCCGTGGTGTTCGTCGCGCTCCCGTTCATCGTCGAGGCGGTGCCCGGGGTGTCGGCCGCTCCGGCGGCCGCGCTGTTCCCGGCCGTACCGGCTCTGATCGTCCTCACCGCGACCCTGCGCCGTCTCTCCCGGGTCCGGCAGGGAGCGGGTGCGTTCGCGACCGCTCCGCTCGTTCCGGTGCCGCCGGGGCTGCGCGCCGCAGCCGCGCATCCGCTGGTGACGGCACCGCTGCAGGTGACCGGGGTGGCCGCGCTGGTGGGCCTGCCGATCGCCGCGGGTGTGGTGTCGCTGCCGGGTTCCGGGGTCGCCGGTGTGGCGATCACCGTGGTCGCGGTCGCTGTGGCGGTGATCGGGCTGCGGGCGGGGCTGCGGCACAGCCGCCTGGCTCTGTTGTCCGGTCTCGCTCCGCTCGGCGGGGGATCGCGCCCGTTCTGATGATCCCGGGCCGCCGAGAAGCGGCTCCCCAAGATCATCGAACCGTGATCCCGACCAGGCTGAACCAGCGACGATGAAGGAAGTGGTCCGGCTTTGTTCGGAGACGGAGACGGCCGGCTGCGGCCGTCTGTCGACGGGCCGGCCGGCCGGAGCACGCCGCCACGTGCGTCAGAACTTCTTGGCCTCCTGGGTGTAGATCAGCTCCAAGATGGAGCGTGCCGCCTCGAACCACCGGTCGAACCAGTCGGACTGCGGCAGCGTGCCGCGCGGCGGCAGCTCCTGGAGCAGCCCGCGCAGCAGCGGATGGTCCGCCATCGACTGGCTCGGCGAGCTTTCCCAGCTGCTCGACGAGAAGACCGGTTCGGTCAGGCCCTGAAGATCCAGGGAGGGCAGTTTGGCCGCCCGGTCGAGCGCGCTCGTCGGCTCGAGGCTGTGGGAGGGCGAGTGCGTGCGCCCGGGCATCCGGGTCGGCAGCCCGGAGCTGCCGCGGGAGAGTAGTTCGCCGTCGCTGTCCGGGGACAGGGCGTCCCGCCGACTCTGCCGGTACGCGCTGACGCCCCCGCTGAATCGGTCCTGCGCCGTCGACGAACCATTGCTGAGGTTGTCGGAGCCAATCGTCATCTTTATGCCTTGCCTCGTTCGGAAGTCCATTCCGGCCCGTCGCGCGGTCCGGCCCGCGCTCATGAGCCGTTCAACGAGGGGAGTCGCACTCAGCGACGGCAAAATCGGGCAAATGGCCACAGTAGGTTCAAACCCTCGGCCATGCGCACCGGGCTGACATGCAGGTCAGAGGTCGAACTCGCCGTCCTTGGCACCGCCGACGAAGGCGTCCCACTCTGCGGCCGTGAAGATCAGCGCGGGGCCGGCCGGGTTGCGGGAGTCCCGGACCGCGATGGCCTCGTCGACGAAGGCCACCTCGACACGGTTGGCGGCCGATCCCCCCTGGGTGCTCGCGAGCCACTCGGCCCGGCTCAGGTCGAGCCGGAACCCCTTGGTCTTGATCTCGGTTTTGGTGTCCACCATGGCTCCTCTGCCAAGTGTGATCTCGGCGGTGGCCCCGTTCCGGGGACCGGCTCCGCATGCGACTCGCCCGTCGGTGACATGTCGTCGCCGGCTTGCCGGGGCCTGCCGGCCCATCGAGCATCGCCCAGAGATCGATTGGATCGTCCTGAATCAGTAACGACTGTGACCCCGCCGGGTCGCGGAGCGGTCACGCGATTCTGCGAACGGGGTCGTCCCATCGGATGGTTCCGATGAGACCGATGGCCACCTCAGCGATTACCGCCGGATCCACTGCATTGATCTTCAAACCGCCATAACCACTGCTCAAGGGTGCGAATGACGCGTTCACCATCCGATGCCGAACGGGATTTAGGGACGTTTTACGGGTCCTCCTGCAGGTAGAAAAGCAATTGTCCAAAATGCCGAGTCGATGGATGTTTGTGACGCGACACGGCGGGATATCTTGACCGGCGGACAACCCGTCCGCCCACCGTGAGCACCACACCTCACGGACAGCTCCGCCGGTCCGAACGTGATCGTCAGGCCACAGTGGATGATCACGGAGGATCACGGATGGCGTACATGCAACTTGCATCGACAAGACTGGTGGTGCAATCTTTGCGTATGGCTTGCATCACTTAACGTTCTTGGGAGATGCGGACAAGCCAGACGTAACACCACACAACAACGTCCAAAACGGGGCGCTGAGCCACCGCGGGTCCACCATGGACCAATGCACCGATCTTGGTGAAGCGGTCGGCAACGGTGACTTTCCGCAACCGTCTCCCATGGTTCCCCCATAGGAGTCTTGCCAAGGTGCGATAACCGGTCAGACTGGTGCATCCGTGCCTTATTCAGTCCACCCACACGAGTCTCAGGGCAGGAGATGACGTGGTTCTTCCTCGGTCCGGCGATGTCATCCACGTGACGAAGGCCGCGAGCGTCCAATTCGCATCACCGATGCTCTTCCGGGTCATCCGGGTCCATGACTGGCCGACGTACGAGGGCTGGGTCTGGCTCGACGGCTACGAGCTGAACTCGGCCGGCGACGCCGTGGAACGCCGCTCCATCTTCGTGCAGGTCAACGGCTTGCGCCCGGTCGGCAAGGCCCCCGATCCGCGGGCCCGCAACGGTCGACAGCCCGCGGCGCGTCCCGGCGTGGCCCCGTCCCGCCCGGTTCGCGCCCACCGCTGACCCACCCCGCGTCCAGCGACCCGGCCATGATCTCGGCGGACAGGATCAGGCCCGGTCACGACGCTCACTATCGACTGAGCCACCCGACGCACCCGGATGCGGTCCCGGGCTCAGCCGGCGGGGCTCGGGGACGACGCGGCCGAGGCTGTCGGTGCGGTGGTCGGCTCGGACGTCTGCTCGGACGCGACGACGAGCGTGACGCGGGTGTCCGACGGGACCTGCCGGCCTTCCGCCGGATCACTGTCGATCACGGTGCCCGGTTCGGCGTCGCTCGGGATCCGGATGACCCGGTTGCGGAGTCCGGTGCGGTCCAGCGCGGCCTGCGCGTCGGCCAGCGGCATCCCGCGCAGCGCCGGCACCGTGACCTCGGTGCTCGCCGGTTCGGTCGTCGGGGTAGTGGTGATCTGCGGGGCCGGCGTGGACACGGTGCCCGTCGGATCGGTCTCGGCACCGTCACCGGTCGTCGTGGTCGCCAGTGTCGGGGTCGGTGACGGGCTCTCGGTGCCACCGCCCGCGTTCTGCACGATCAGGACGACGCCCACCACGAGCAGTCCGAGCAGCAGCAGTGCCAGGGTGCCGACGGCAATCGGCGCCCACCAGCGGCCGGACGGCTCGGACGGCAGGGTGTCGGCCCAGTCCGGCTCGGTGTCGTAGTCGGCGGTGCCGGGCCGTGGCGGTCGCACTCCGGCCCGTCCGGTCCAGACACGTTGATCGGCGTCATCCGATCGGGGACCACCGGACGGCTGATTCCGGTCCACCGCGGTGGCGTCCGCATCGTTCACGGGGGACATGGGCCGCGTTTCGTCGCGACCCGGCTCGCGCTCGTCGGACATCCCCGCTCCCTCTCGTCGGCCGTCGCAACCCGTAACCCGACTGATCTCTGATATCCGACATGGGACGAATCCCCACGTGCGGGCAGCGATGACACCCGTCAACGTATCGAATCTTGCCGCCACACGGTGTCACCCCGGCAAACGTCGGTTCGCAGACATCGGCCGGGGCCAGTACAGTGCCCGGCATGGCCGAGAAGGGCTGGACAACACAGGCGGCCACGGCCGCTGGGATATCCGCCGGAGCCGGCACCGCCCAGCTGGGTCTGGGTTACGGCTTGGGCGTGATCGCATGGCCGATGACCCCGGCCGCCGCCGAGAGCGTGTGGCTGGGCAGTCTCGGCTGGGCGACATGGATCACAGCAAGCGCAACGATGCTCGGCGCGGTGATCGCCGGGCGACTACGCACGGAGCAGGGCGGCCGGTGGCGTGGCTTCCGGCGGTTCAGTCTCGCCGCGGCAGCCGCGCTGGGCGCTCTGGTGTCGGTCGCCCTGGTGGCGCTGCCGGCCCGGTCGGCGGTTCACCCGGGCACGCTCTCCCCGCAGCTGGTGGCCAGTGGCTACGCGGTCGCCGGACTGATCGCCGGGCTGATCATCGCGTTCTGGGCGGTCTCCTCGAGCCCGGTCGCGGCGAACCTGATCGGCACTGCCGCGTGGCTGTGGGCACTCGCCGTCGCGGGGGTGGCCGTCGAGCTCGCCAGTGGACGTGACCTGGCCACCTATCTGACGAGCTGGCAGTTCGCCGAGTCGATCGACCCGGTGCGCTACGGCGGGATCTACTGGCCGAGCGCGCTGCTGACCCTGGTCGCGGCGTTCGGCATCGGTCTGGTCGCGTCCTGGCCGGCGGCCCGCCGGGGCAATCTGGGGCTGAGCAACGCGATCTCGGGTGCGGTCGGCCCGTTGCTCGTCGCGTTCTCGTTCCTGATCCTGGCGCCGCAGCTGACCGAGGCGCTGGGCCCGCTGCAGTCGGCCTATCTGATCGCGCCGTACGCCGTTCTCGCCGGGCTCGGTGGTTCGGCGGTGACGGTGACGCTCACCCGCCGGCGCGACGTCCGGTCGGGCCTGCGCAGCGAGCCGGCGGCTCCCGGTCCCACGGCTCCGGCACTGCCCCCGGCGCCCGAACCGGTGCCGCCCGCCCCGGCGGCTCCGGCCCCCGCGCCCCGGGCCCGGGGCCGTAAGGCCGCGGCGGCGGAGTCCGCTGTTCCCGCCGAGAAGCCGACGGTCGAGAGGCCGGTCACGGAGAAGCCCCCGGCCGAGACGCCGGCCACCGAGAATCCCGCTCCGGCGAAACCGGCCGACGGGAAGCCCGGCAAGGGTGGCGCCTCCGGCGTGGCGGAGGACGAGTCCACCAGCGAGTGGCTGCGCAGCCTCAAGAACGAGCCCGGCAACCTCAAGGAGGGGCCGAGCCCGCTGCTGGGGCTGAAAGAGGAACCCGCGAAGGAAGCGTCGCCGAAGCCTCTCCGCGGACTCTTCTCCCGCAAAACGGCCACATCGGACTCCGCACCGAAGACACCGATCCCGACGAACGCCCCGCCGCAGGCGCCCGCGCCGGTCAATCCGCCGCCGGCCCCGCGACCCGCTCCGGCCAAGGCGACCCCGGCACGAATGGGAAACGTCACGGCACCTACCGATAAGAACGACAAATCCGACAAGGTCGGTGACCCGGAGATCGCCGCGGCCGCGCGGAAGTCCTCCGGATCGAAACGGCCTCCGCCCCGCAAGAGCGGCACCATCACGCCGCCGCCGGCCAACCCGGCCGTGGCCCGGATCAACCCGAAGAACGGCACCTGACCGCCGACCGGAGAAGACGGCAGCTCAACGAGACCGGTCGCACACCTGGCCGGCGATTCAGTGCACCGGCCAGGTGTGCACCGGCTCGTTCGCCCGCTGCAACTCGAGATAGCGCTGGGTCATCTCGCGCAGCGCCGCGTCCCGGTCCAGACCGTGCTCCCGTTCGGCCCGGCGGACCGTCTGGGTCTGCCAGGAGGCGCCGTTGCGACGGGTCCGGCACCGCTCCCCGATGATGCCGAGCAGCCGGTCGCGGTGGACCGGGTGCACGCCGTACCGGTCCAGACCGGCATACGCCTTCGGCAACAGCGTTCCCAGCACCAGATCCACCACCGGCACGTTCTCCGAGCCGGGCCAGCGTACGCATGCATCGATGCCGTCCCGCGCACCCCGCTGGAAGTTCGCCGCGGCCGCACTGAACGGAAGATCCGCCCAGACCGGGCGGTCGTCCTCGGCCAGCTCGCGCACCAGCCCGAAGTAGAACGCCGCGTTGGCGAGCAGGTCGACGACGGTCGGCCCGGAGGGCAGCACCCGGTTCTCCACGCGCAGGTGCGGGCGCCCGTTCATCACGTCGTAGACCGGCCGGTTCCAGCGGTAGACCGTGCCGTTGTGCAGCCGTAGCTCGGGGAGTTGCGGTACCCCGCCGGACGCGACCACCGCCTCCGGGTCCTCGCCACTGATCTCGGGGAGCAGCGGCGGGAAGAAGCGGACGTTCTCCGCGTACAGGTCGAGGACCGAGGTGATCCACGCGTCGCCGAACCAGACGCGCGGGCGTACCCCCTGGGCTTTGAATTCATCGGGGCGCGCGTCGGTGGCCTGCTCGAAGAAGGCGATCCGGGTCTCCGCCCAGAGCCGGCGGCGGTGCAGGAACGGCGAGTTGGCGCCGAGGGCGACCTGCACGCCGGCGACGGCCTGGGAGGCGTTCCAGTACCGCGCGAAGTCCGCCGGCGCGACCTGGAGGTGGAACTGCACGCTGGTGCAGGCGGCTTCCGGGGCGATCGAGTCGCTGCTGATCCGGAGCCGTTCGGCACCCTGGATGTCGACGTGGAAGTCGTCGCCGCGGGCGCCGACGATCTCGGTGTTCAGCGCCTGGAACCGGTCGTTGATCGAAAGGTTGTCCAGGACCAGGTGCCCGGGGACCAGGGTGGGGAGCATGCCGACCAGGGCCAGCCGGGTCTCGGTCTTGCGGGTGCATTCGGCGGCGCCCCGCAGAGCGTCCAGAATGTCCTCTTCGTAGTCACCCAGGCCGGCACCGGCGATCAGCCGTGGCGGCACGTTGAGCTCGATGTTGAACTTGCCCAGTTCCGACTGGAACCGGTCGTCGCCCAGCTCGGCCAGCACTTCGGCGTTGCGCATGGCCGGCTCGGCGTCCGCGTCGACCAGGTTGATCTCGATCTCCAGGCCGGTCATCGGCTCGTCCCCGTCGAACCGCCCGTCGTCGAGCATGCGTTCCAGCACGCCGAGACATCGACGGACTTTGTTGCGGAACCGCACGCGGTCCTGTGCTGAGAAAACGGCGCCCACCAGGTCTTTACCCATGTGCACTCCCGCGACGGCCGGGGACGAATCGGACGTCGATCACCACTCTGTGAGCGAACGCTTGCGCTCGGTTCACCTTGCCACCTCGCGTGGGGGATCGCCAGCACAACGAGGCGCCGCCCGAACCGGGCGACGCCTCGTGGGAGATCTCGTGGGGATCAGGCCTGGAGGATGGCCTCGCCCTCGATCTCAATCTTGATCTTGTTGCCGATGAGCACGCCACCGGTCTCCAGGGCCATGTTGTAGGTCAGGCCCCAGTCGGTGCGGTCGATCTCGGTGTGCGCGCTGAAGCCGAAGACGTGCTGGCCGTAGGGGCTGGTGGCAGCGCCCTCGAACTCGACGACCAGCTCGACCGGGCGGGTCACGTCCTTGATGGTGAGCTCACCGTCGAGGACGAACTCGGCACCCGAGTGGGACTTCACGCCGGTGCTGCGGAACTCGAGGGTCGGGAACTTCTCCGCCTCGAGGAAGTCGCCGGTGCGCAGGTGGTTGTCACGGTCGACCACGCCGGTCTCGATGCTGGCGGCCTTGATCGAGGCGCTGACCGAGGAGTCCAGCGGGTTCTCGCCCACGACGATGGTGGCGCTCGCCTCGGCGAACTGGCCACGGATCTTGCTGACCATGAGGTGTTTCACCACGAAGCCGACGCGCTTGTGAGCGGCGTCCAGCTCGTAGGTGCCGGCGGCCGGGATCTGCAGTCCCTCGAACTCACGCGTGCTGACGGTCATGGTGATGCCTCTTCTCCAGGGGAACGCCGCGGATGCTTGTGTGACGGAGCAACTATATGCTCGGCAATAGTTGCTCTGTCAAGTGCCTGCTAGGGTTACCGGGTGAACACAGATCGGGAGGACCTCCTCGACGACCCACGCCTGACCGCGGTCGGACTGCTCGCCGAGGCATACACCGGATTGATGAACCGGCTCGCCGCCCAGTTCGACGAGCACCGGCTCTCGCAGGTCGAGTTCGAGGTGCTGATGCGACTGGCCCGCTCACCGGGCAAACGCCTGCGCATGACCGACCTCGCCGGCCAGACCACGCTCTCCACCAGCGGCGTCACCCGCGTCGTCGACCGGATGGAGCGCAGCGGCCTGGTCTGCCGCGAGGCCTGCCCGAGCGACCGGCGCAGCTCCTACGCGGTGATCACCGAAGCCGGTTCGCAGCGCATCGCCGAGGTCCTGCCGGGGCACCTCGAGCTGCTGCAGAAGTGGTATGTCGGAATGCTCCCGACGGACCAGCTCACCCAGTTGCTCGACTCCCTGCGCACCATCCGCGACGCGGTGAACCCGTGCGCCGCGGCGGGCAGCGCGGAGACGGCCCAGCCCGCTTGATCTAGAGACCCAACCCCCGGGCGATCAGCATGCGCTGCACCTCGGACGTCCCCTCACCGACTTCGAGGATCTTGGCGTCTCGGTAGAACCGGCCCACCGCGGACTCGTTCATGAAGCCGTACCCGCCGTGGACCTGCGTGGCGTACCGGCTGTTCTCCATCGCGGCGTTGCTGGCGTTGAGTTTGGCGATCGCCGCATAACGCTTGAAGTCGTCGCCATCGAGCAGCCGGGCGGCCGCGTCGTAGTAGCCGAGCCGGGCCACGTGCGCGCGCAGTTCCATGTCCGCGATCAGGAACTGCACCGCCTGGTGGTCGCCGATCGGCCGGCCGAACGCGGTGCGCTGCTTGGCGTACGCGACCGACTCGTCCACGCAGCCCTGGGCGAGACCGACGGAGAGGGCTGCGATCGCGATCCGCCCCTCGTCGAGGATCCGCAGGAACTGGGCCAGACCACGGCCCCGTTCGCCGAGCAGGAACGCCTGCGGCACCCGGACGTCGTCGAACGACAGCTCGTGGGTGTCCGACGCGCACCAGCCGACCTTCGAATAGCCGGGGGCGACGGTGAAGCCGGGTGTCCCGGACGGCACCACGATCGTCGACAGTTCCTTGCTGCCGTCCGCGTTGCGGCCGGTCACCGCCATGACCGTGACCAGACAGGTGATGTCGGTACCGGAGTTGGTGATGAACGCCTTGGTCCCGTTGATCACCCATTCGCCGGTGTCCTCGTCGAGGACCGCGCGCGTGGTGGTGCCCGCCGCGTCCGACCCGCAGCCCGGCTCGGTCAACCCGAATGCGGCCAGGGCCTCGCCGCTGGTCAGCCGGGGGAGCCAGCGCTGCTTCTGGTCGGCGGTGCCGTACCGGAAGATCGGCATGGCGCCCAGCGACACGGCGGCCTCCAGGGTCACCGCCACCGAACTGTCCACCCTGGCCAGTTCCTCCAGCGCCAGGCAGAGCGCGAAGTAGTCGCCGCCCATCCCGCCGAACTCCTCCGGGAACGGCAGCCCGAAGAGGCCCATCTTGCCCATCTGGCGCACGATCTCGTACGGGAACGTCCGGTTCTCGTAGTGATCGGCGATGACCGGGGCGACCTGCTCACGCGCGAACTCCCGGACACTCGCGCGCAACTCCTCGTGCTCGTCGGCGAGCCGGAAGTCGACCATGACCTGTGCTCCTTCTAGACCGGGGTGACGCCGTGCCGGCGCCGGGAGAACGCGCGGTCCCTGCCCCGCGCGGCGGAGAACCGCCGGACCAGTTCGTCGCGCAGGTCGCCGGGTTCGACCACGGCGTCCACGACGAGTTCGCTGGCCAGGCGCATGATGTCGATGTCGCGCTCGTACTCGGCGCGGCGCGCGGCGACGAAGGCGGCCCGTTCCCCGGCGTCCTCGATCGCAGCGATCTTGTTGGCGTACACCGCGTTGACCGCGGCCTCGGCGCCCATCACCGCGATCTTGGCGGTGGGCAGGGCGATCGTGGCGTCCGGCTCGAACCCGGGCCCGGCCATCGCGTACAAGCCGGCCCCGTACGCCTTACGGACCACCACACAGATCTTGGGAACCGTCGCCTCGGCGATCGCGGTGATCATCTTGGCGCCGTGCCGGATGATGCCCTGCTTCTCCACCGCGGTGCCGACCATGAAGCCGGGCACGTCGGTGAGGAAGAGCAACGGGACGTTGAAGGCATCGCAGAGCTGGACGAAACGGGCGGCCTTGTCGGCCGAGTCCACGAACAGCACCCCGCCCTTGAACATCGAATTGTTGCCGACGACGCCGACCACCTCGCCGTCCAGACGAGCGAATCCGACCGTCAACTCCCGGGCCCACAACGCGTGGATCTCGAAGAAGGAATTCTCGTCGACCAGGCCTTTCACGTACCGCCGCATGTCGAAGGCCTGCCGCTCACTCACCGGGACCAAGGCGCCCAGATCGATGCCCGCCGGGGCGGTGGCGGCCTCCGACGGCGGACGCTCGGTCCAGTTGGCCGGCAGGTAGGAGAGGTAGGTCCGGACCACGTCGAGCGCCTCGCGCTCGCTCTTGCAGAGGAAGTGCCCGACGCCCGACTCGGCGCAGTGCACCCGGGCGCCGCCCATCGCCTCCAGCGTCGTCTTCTCCCCGGTGACCATCTCGACCATCCGGTCGGAACCGAGGTACATGCTGGCGTTGCCGTCCACCATGGCCACCACGTCGCAGAACGCCGGGATGTAGGCGCCGCCCGCCGCGGACGGCCCGAACAGGGCACAGACCTGCGGAATCGCGCCGGACGCCCGGACCTGGTTGTGGAAGATCCGGCCGGCGCCGCGCGGCCCGGGGAAGAGGTCGACCTGGTCGGTGATGCGGGCGCCGGCCGAGTCGACGAGATAGATCATCGGCACGCCGTCCCGGTAGGCCCGCTCGATGGCCCGGATGATCTTCTCGACGGTGCGCGCGCCCCACGACCCGGCTTTGACCGTGGAGTCGTTGGCCATCAATCGCACGTCGCGGCCGTCGATCCGGGCGGCTCCGGTGATCACCCCGTCGGCGGGCAGCCCGTCGGCGAGGCTGTTGGCGAACAGCCCGTCCTCGACGAACGAACCCTCGTCGACCAGCAGGGCGACCCGTTCCCGGGCGAAGAGTTTGCCCTTGGCGGCGTTGGCGGCGTGGTAGCGCTCCGCCCCACCGGCCAGCACCCGTTTGCGGGCACCCGCGAGCGCGTCGCCGTCCATCGCGTCCTCCGATTCGCCTTAACGCTCGTTAGACCTTAACGAGCGTTAGGCTAACTCACCGGGCGCGCTCCGGCAACGACCCTGCGTGTTCCGGCAACGACGAACGGGAGTCCCCGCGTGATGCGGGAACCCCCGTTCAACTGTCGCCGGCGCTGTGGAGGAGCACCGGCGGGCCGGGTCCACGCCCGGGACCGGCGTGTGACCCCGTTCCAGTGCGACGCGCGGTCAGCGCACCGCGTCGAGCAGGTCCAGTCCGCCGAGGCTGCCGGTGCCGAGACCACCGGTCAGCCGGTTCACCGTGGCCTCCGTCTTGCGGCCGCCGTTGCCGGTGTCGGCGTCGCCGCCCTGGTCGGCGTACATGTCCGGGCTGACGTAGCCGCCGTTGCCGTGGCCCTTGCCGCCCTTGTTCCCGTGGCCCTGGCCGCCGTGACCGCCCTGGCCGCCCGCGTCGATGGCGCCACCCGCGCCGTTGTCCAGCGCACCGCTGTCCTGGTTGTCCAGGACCACGTAGTCGTTGTCCAGGACGTCGACCGTGTTGTTGAGAGCGCCCTGGCCGCCGTAGCCGGGCTTCATCGGCTTCTGGCCACCCTTGTGCTGGTAGCCGCCACCCACGTTGTTGCCGCAGCTGCCCGAGCCGTACGCCGCACCGGCCAGCCCGAGGGAGTTGCCGCAGTGGTTGACCGGCACGGTGATCGGGATGTTGATCGAGTTGCCGTTCAGGACGCCGAGGTTGCCGGCGGCCGGAGACGTGGTCTTGACGCCACCGTGGGCCAGGTTGTGGGCCGCGCCGTAGACGTACCCGGCGCCACCGTGCCACAGGTCGTGCGCCCAGTCGTGGCTCGGCTGCACCTTGTGGCTGTTGCCCGGCTTGGTGTACTTGCCGCCGCTCACGTCGTTGCCGCAGGACCCGGCGCTGTACGCGTGCCCCAGCATGCCGAGCGAGTTGCCGCAGAGGTTCGCCGGCGAGATGGCCGTGGAGGCGATGTCGTTCCCGTTCAGGTGCCCGATGTTGGTCGCCAGCGGGTTGCCGCCACCCTGCCGGGTGGTGCTCTCCAGCGTGCGGCCCTTCTTGTCCTTCGCGGCCGAGCCGTACCCGTTGCCGCCCCCGACGCCGCCCACGCTGTTCGAGCAGGACGCCCCGGCGGCACTGTGCCCCAGCACCGCGTCGGAGTTGCCGCAGACGTTGACCGGCACGGTCACCGGCACCGAGATCGAGTTGCCGTTCAGCAGGCCCAGGTTGGTGCCGGCGGCCTGCTGAGCGGTCTTGCCCTGCCCCTTGACCTGGTTGCTGCCGCTGCCACCGGCGACGCTCTTGCCGCCGAGCAGCGCGCCGCTGTTGCCGACGACGTTCACCGGCATGTCCACCGGGATCGAGACCGAGTTCCCGTTGAGCGCGCCGATGTTGCCGTAGGAGGAGCCGCCGGTGCCCTCGGTGGCGTTCGCCGCCGCGGCCGGGCCGAACAGCAGCGCGCCCGCGGCCAGGATTCCCACGCTGAGCGTCTTACGAACCCAAGTCTTCTTCATCAGGAGGCACGCCTTTCTCGCAAGGTCGTCAAGAGGATTTCCGCGTATTCACATGCGGATCCGGAACTACGCTTTTCGGACACAGTGCTGCCCGGGCACTATTCCTTTTGTTTCTGAGCACGTCCGGGAACGGCGCTCGGCGTCGGCGATTCGCCGTTCGTACGCAAACGGTTGAGGAATCGCGGGCCGCGGAAGGAGCGGGGTGCGTCAGTCGGGAGGGACGGCCGGTGCCGCGACATGGTGTCGCCGCGGGCCGGCGTCGATCGCGCCCGGGAGCCGGGATGCGGTGTCGGCGCGCGGCAGGACGGCTGCATGCCCGATGCGCAGCGTCTCACCGTCCTCCGCGGCGCCGGCCCGTGGTGTCTCCCCACTCGGAGTCGCCACGGGTCTCGCGCCGGCCCCTGCCGTGACCGGCGGCGCTTCGTCCACAGTGTTCCCGCCGGCCTGCGGGGAGACGGACACCGCCCACAGGCCCGCGACGGAGGACGTCGGCCGCGGCTCGCCGGCCGCGGGTTCGGAGCCGGGCACCTCCGCCACGGCCCCGGCGGGCACGCCCGCAGGGTCCGCGGCCTGCGCGGTGGTGCCGGTGAGCAGCCAGGCCGCACCGGCCAGTCCGCCGACGACGAGTACACGCAGAACCCACCGGTGACCGGTGAGCACCGCACGGCGCTCCGGGCTCCTCGCCGTCCCCTGGTTGTGGAACGGCATGAGGGCGGAACCGCTATGGATCACATCCGTCATGACCCACCCCCTCGTCGTCTACCGAGGCCTTATACACCGTTTTTGTCCGGTTGTGGCCGGAACAGGCGATATTGGCCGCTCGGTATAGATAACGAGGCCCCGGACGGGAAAGTCACGGGGACAAATCGGAAAAATGATCGTGAGAAAAAGGGTGAATCACACCAATCGGGTACGCGGTCCGGCCCGCAGAACACCCGACGACAACCGTCGACCGACCACCCTCTCGGCCAACTCCGCCGCCACGATCAGTCGGTCGAGGTCGACCCCGGTGTCGAGGCCCATGTCGTGCAGCATGTGCACCACCTCCTCGGTCGCCACGTTCCCGGTGGCACCCGGCGCGTACGGGCAGCCACCCAGTCCGCCCACGCTGGCGTCGAACTCGGTGATCCCCAGCTCCAGCGCGGTCAGGATGTTGGCCAGGCCGGTACCGCGGGTGTCGTGGAAGTGCAGCAGATCCGGGCGCACCTCGGCGAGGAGATCCCGCACCCGGCGCGGCGTCGCCATCCCGGTGGTGTCGCCGAAGGCGATGCGGTCCGCGCCGTCGCCCCGGACCCGCGCCACGATGGCCGCCACCCGCGCCGGATCCACGTCCCCCTCGAACGGGCAGCCGAAGCTCGTCGCGACGATCACCTCCACCGTCGCCCCGGCCTCGTGCACCAGCGGGATCAGGCCGGCGATGTCGTCCAGCGAGTCCACGGTGGACCGGTTGAGGTTGCGCCGGTTGTGGGTGTCGCTGGCCGACACCACCACCTCGATCTCCCGGAACCCGGCAGCGATCGCCCGCTGGGCGCCCCGGGTGTTCGGCACCAGAGCCGAGTAGCGCACGTCCGGGTTGTGCCAGGCTTTCGCCCAGACCTCGTCCGCGTCGGCCATCTGCGGGATGGCCCGCGGATGCACGAACGACACCGCCTCGATGCGCCGCACCCCGGTGCCGCTCAGCGCGTCGATCAGCCGGATCTTCGCCTCGGTCGGGACCGGCTCCTCGTTCTGCAGGCCGTCGCGGGGTGCGACCTCCCGAAGCGACACCGCGGTGGTCATCACGTCACCGCATCCGGGAGACGATGCCGGTGTCGTAGTCGCCGGAGAGGAACTCCGGGTTCTCCAGCAGCTCGGCGAAGAACGGCAGGTTGTTCTTCGGGCCGGCGATCCGGAACCCGGCCACCGCGGCCCGCGCCCGGGCTATCGCCTCGTCCCGGTCCGCGCCGGTGACGATCAGTTTCGCCATCAGCGAGTCGTAGAACGGGGTGACCGTCGTCCCCTCGGCGTAGCCCGCGTCGACGCGGATCCCCTCACCGGCCGGCTCGTCCCAGGTCGCGACCGCGCCCGGCCCCGGCAGGAACCGTTTCGGATCCTCCGCGTTGACCCGCAGCTCGATCGCGTGCCCCCGGGTCGCCCGGTCCGGGTCGAACAGCGGGGCGAGACCGGACGCGATCCGCAGCTGCTCCTCGACCAGGTCGATGCCGTGGATCAGCTCGGTGATCGGGTGCTCCACCTGCAGGCGGGTGTTCATCTCGAGGAAGAAGAACTCGCCGCTCGCCGGGTCCAGCAGACACTCCACTGTGCCCGCGTTGCGGTAACCGACCGCCTCGCCCGCCTTGACCGCGGCGGCCAGCAGCCGTTGCCGCAGCTCCGGGCCGACCGCCGGGGACGGCGCCTCCTCCAGGAGTTTCTGGTTGCGGCGCTGCACCGAGCACTCCCGCTCGGAGAGGGCCACCACCCGGCCGTCGGCAAGTCCGAGGATCTGCACCTCCACGTGGCGCACCCGGGGGAAGTAGCGCTCGATCAGCACCGATCCGTCGCCGAACATCCGCTCGGCGAAGGCACGCACCTTGTCGTACTCCGTGCGGAGCCCGGCCTCTTCGGTCGCGACCGCCATGCCCATGCCGCCGCCGCCGGCAGCCGCCTTGACCATCACCGGGAAACCGATCGCCGTCGCGGTCGCCAGCGCGGCCTCGGCCGAGCCGGCGGGTTCCGGTGAGCCCGGTGCGACCGGCACCCCGGCCGCGGCCATCAGATTTCGGGCATTGATCTTGTCGCCCATCGCGCTGATCGCCTCGGCGCCGGGCCCGACCCACACCAGGCCGTTCGATCTCACCGTACGCGCGAAGTCCGCGTTCTCACTCAGGAAGCCGTAGCCGGGGTGCACCGCCTGGACACCCGTCGACTTGGCCGCGGCGAGGATCGCCTCCGCATTGCGGTAACTCTGTGCCGGGCTCGCCGGTCCGACACAGACCGCCTCGTCCGCCTCGAGGACGAACGGCAGGCCGGCGTCCGCCTCGGAGTGCACCACGACGGCCCGCACCCCCAGCCGCTTCGCGGTGCGGACGATCCGGCGGGCGATCTCGCCCCGGTTGGCGATGAGCAAGGACTCGATCATGTGGCCCTTCCCGCTGGTCCCGGTGGGGAGTGGGTGATCAGTGGCCCGTCAGGGCGTGCACCGTCGCCTCACGCAGCAGGTGGGCACGGCGGCGCCGGTCCACCTCGCCGCCCAGGAACGGCGTCGAGTTCATCAGGCCGAACGCGGCGTGTGCCAGCACCCGGGCCTCCGGCGCGGTCAGCTCCGGGCGCACCCGCGACAGCACGCCGACCCATTCCTCCACGTAGAGACGCTGCAGCCGCCGGATCTGCCGGCGGGGCTCCTCCGGCAGGCGATCCAGCTCGTGCAGGTGCAGAGCGATCACCGCCGGGTTGGCCAGCGCGAAGTCCACATGGAAGTCGATCAGGTCGGCGAGGGCGGCCTCCGCGTCGTCCGGATGCCGGCCGACCCGTTCCTGCCCGCCCTGCAGCAGGCCCTCACTGACCGGGATCAGGGCGGCGACCAGCATCGCCTCCTTGCCCGCGAAATGGTGATAGAGGGCCGGCCCGGTGACGCCGGCGGCGGATCCGATGTCGTCCATCGACACGCCGTGGTAGCCACGGGAGGCGAAGAGACCCACCGCGATCTCGAGAATCTCATCGCGGCGTGACCGCCGCCGGGGCGCCGGCGGGGTGGCCCGGTTCCGCTGTTCTACCGTCGTCACCCGGCCACTCTAACCCGATGTCAACCCACGCCTTAACGGTCGTTAGGCCTTATTTTCGCGCGGCGCGCGCCTCCTCGAGAAGCTCGGCGGCGAGCTGGTGGGTGGGCGAGGCCGGTCCCATCCTCGTCAGCAGGCCGTTGAGGATCTCCTCGGACTCGGCCGCGGCACCCGAACGCAGCAGCGCCTCGGCCAGCATCCCCTCCACCCGATCGGCGTCGTCGTCCGCCTCGATCCCCCGCAGGAGTGCCGGCGCGTCACGCAGATGCGGCACGGTGTCGGCGTAGCGGCCACGGCGCATCAGCAGGTTGCCCACCTCGAACGCGAAGATCGCCTTCCCCCAGATCACCCCGGGGTGGTCGGCCAGCTCGGCGGGGAGCTCGGCGTAGTGGCCGGCGACCGTGCTGATCAGCTCCTCGGCGGCGGGCACCTCGTCGGCGTAGTTGAGCGCCATCAGCTGACGGCGGAGCAGCCGCAGCTCACCGACCGCGTCGCCGGACTCCCGCAACGCGTCGGCGGCCGCCTGGAAGGTCAGCGCCGCCTCGCTGTCCCGGTCCATGTCGTAGAGCAGCTGGCCGGCCTGCTCACCGATCTGGCCCCGGCCGGCCGGGTTGTCCGCCAGCCGTTCGATCAGTTCGCGGTAGAGGTCCAGGGCACGCTGGTTGTCGCCCAGGTCGCGGTAGATCGCGGCCAGCAGGAACCGGGTGTCGTCGGCCGCCTCGTCCATCTCCAGCCGCTGGAACCCGATCAGCGCCTCCTCGCCCACCTCGGCCGCCTCCGCCAGGTGCCCACCCTCGCGGTACGCCTCGGCGAGCTCCTGCCGGGCGAAGAGGCCACCCTCATCGCGGCCCTGTTCGGCGCAGAC
This sequence comes from Actinoplanes sp. NBRC 101535, assembly GCF_030269225.1. Classification (NCBI taxonomy): domain Bacteria; kingdom Bacillati; phylum Actinomycetota; class Actinomycetes; order Micromonosporales; family Micromonosporaceae; genus Actinoplanes; species Actinoplanes sp. NBRC 101535. Next base: position 136,796 of record NZ_BSSY01000020.1, read on the forward strand.
CGCCACCGCCTCGACGAAGTCGTCGATCGCCTCCTCGAACCGCTCCAGGCGGATCAGCGCCCGCCCCCTGTGGACCCGGGCCGTCAGCACCGTCTCGGGCAGACCGGTCCCGATGACCTCGGTGAGCGCGGTGAACACCTCGTCCGGGTCGTCGGCGAGCTGCCCGAACGCCGCGGCGGCACCGGCCGACAGGGTGACCGGGCCGTGCTCGCGGTAGAACTCCCACGCCTGACGGGCCGCCTCACCGGCCTCGTCGTGCCGGTGCGCCTCGGCCCGGTTCCGGACCCGCATCATCGCGTGGTGGGCCTGCCGCCGGAGGTCGCCGGACGCCACGGCGTGCTCGTCGGCACGGTCACCGGCGTCGTTGGCCTCGTCGATCCGGCCGAGCAGCAGGTACATCGTGGACAGCCGGGTCCAGGCGCCGGCCCGCTGACCGGCGTCGCCGTGCTCGTCCTGGTGGGCGACGTCGGCCTGCACCGCCGCGAGGGCCACCGCGTGGACCTCCTCGGCGTCGTCGTCGCCGGCCTTGACCATCCGGACGCGTTCCAGGGCCGCGCGGGCCAGCACGCTGACCGCCTCGCCGGTCCGGCCGGCCTCGGCGAACAGGTCGGCGGCCCGTTTCCAGACCGCCACGGTCGCCGCGTGTTCCTCGTCGGGCAGGTGGAAGCCCCGCAGGGTGAGCAACCGGGCCGCCTGTTCCGGGTCGGCCGGCTCCCCGAAGCGTTCGCCGAGAACCGCGACGACGGCGACCGCGGCGACCTCCTGGTCGTCGGCGGACAGGAACTCGGCCAGGTCGAGCAGTTCCGCAACGGTCGCCTCGGCCGGAATCTCGGGGATCACGGCGGCCGGTGCGGTGGCCGGCGACGCCACCGGCCCGGCCGGCACCGTCACCGGCTCGGCAGGCGTCGCGCCCGCACGGCGGGCGGTCGGCGAGAGCGGGACGGTCACCTCGAACGGCTCGGCGGCCAGCACCTCGGCGATCACGGCACTCTGGTGCGACGTGCCGTTACGGGCGTCGAACCTGGCGGCGAGACCGGTGGCGAACCCGGCCAGCTCCTCGCCGAGCATCGCCGCCGTGATGTCCGGGCGGCCGGCCCGGCGGATCGGCGAGTCGCCGTGGCCCAGCACCGTCACCCGGCGCAGCAGCAACGCCGCCGACGCGGCGAAGTTCATCGCGGCGGCCGGTGACGGGGCACGGTCCAGCCAGTCGATGTGCCGTTGCAGGATCTCCAGGCCGCGGCTCTCGTTGCCGGTCCGGGCGCAGAACGCGATGTGGTCGCCGACGCCCCACAGGTCGGCCAGGTTGTTGCGCTCGACCAGGTAGGAACGGCGGTGCGCGTCGGCCGACTCCCGCAACCGGCCGATCCGCAGGAACGGCACCATCAGGTCGCTGAGGATGCTCTGCGGCTGCTCCGAGCAGGTCAGCTCGCCGGCCAGCACCGGCTCGGCCAGCTCGACCGCCTCGGCGTGCTTGCCGTTCTCGGCCAGGTGCCGGACCAGGGTGCTGGGGTCACAGCCGATGCAGTCGGACAACTCGTTGCGCGGCGCCGTCTGCCATTTCGCGAACCACTCCTCGGCCTGCTCGGTGTCACCGACGTGATCGGCGACCAGGTAGCGGTACTTGTAGACCGGCTGCAGGCCGTGGCCGCCCTCGCGGTAGCGCCGCTCCATGTCGTCGAGCACCGCGTAGGTCCGCTCCAGCGGCACCTCGGGAAACTTCGTCAACGAGCTGACCATGTTCTTGAACAGCCACAACATGTTGTGCACCCGGCTCGCGTGGTACGGCGCGGGGTTGCGGTCGAAATCGCTCACACACCAGGAGAAGGTCGGGAACGCCTTCACCGGCTCACCGCCGTAGAGATACGCCGTGGTGGCGAAGAGGCGGGCGTGGAAACGCAACTCCGGGTCGCCGGTCGCCTCCACGTGCCGCAGCACCTGTTCGGTCAGGGCGATCTGCGCCGCGCCGTACGGCAGGTCGTACGCCTGGTGCAGCAGTTCCCAGAGCTCCTGTGCGGTCTTCATCGGTTCTCCTCCCCCGGGACGGCCCGGTCCAGCAGTCCGAGGAACGACGTGGTGAGCAGCGCCGCGTCGGACGGGCGGATCGGGTGGTGGCCGAGCATCAGGGCCTGGCCGTAGAGCGACTCGACGGCGAGGCCGGCCAACTCCGCGTCACCGAGGGCGGCGACCCGGCGGACCAACGGGTTGCGATGGTTGAGCACCAGTTGCGGACGGTCGGCCGGCACTGTCCGCGACAAAGCGTCCAGCACCCCGCCCCACAGATCATCCGCCTCATCGCGGCTCGCGGTGAACTCATCGTGGAACGCCGCTGCCCGACTGACCAGGTAGAGCGACGGAAGGGTGACCGGATCGAACGCGCGGACCACCACCTCACAGCCCAGCCGGTCGAGCCGGCGCTGGGCGGCGGCCAGGAACGGGCGCAGCCGCAACTCGACCTCGGTGTCCAGCGGAACGAACCGGGTGGTCAGGTCGGTGGGGTCGAGCCGCTCGACGCGGACCTCCGGGTCGGTGGCGGCCAGCCGCTCGATCAGCTCGGCATCGTAGACGTACCCGCCGTTGATCAGGCCGACGTCCTGCGCCGCCGCGACCGCGGCGAGCTGGCGGAACTCGTCGGCGGTGGCCGCGTAACGCAGCACGCCGTGCCGGGACCGGAACTCGGCGAGGGTGACCTCACCCATGTTGGTCTGCATCGGGAACCACTGCTCGACCAGGCGCAACATCTCGTCGTCGTGCAGGGCGAGCGCCTTGACCCCGAGGTGGTGGATCCGCAGGAACTCGCCGAGCTGGTGCGGGTCGGTGGCGGCCAGCCGGACCAGCCAGCCGCGCAGCTGGTCGGCGATGGCGTCGCGGGTCTCGGCGAGCATGCCGTCGTCGTAGAGCGCCTCCCGGCTGGCGGTCGGCCGCAGCTCGGAGCTGTCCACCACGCACCGGGCGAAGAACGCCCACTCCGGCAGCAGTCCCTCGACGTTCTCCGAGAGCAGCATCCGCTTGAGGTAGACGCGGTGCCCGCCGCGGCTGGCCGGGTTGACCGGGGTGGGCAGCACGAACGCGGCACCGGTGAGCCCGGCACCGGGCACGTTCAGCTCGATCACGTCGAACGGCCGGAAACCCAGGGTCTCCTGCGCGTACGCCATCCGGCCGGCCGGCGGCAGCTGCCACGGGAGGACGCCCGTGGTGACGGTCCGGTCGTCGACCGTCACGGCGACCGGCAGCAGAGAGCCATAGACGGTGGCGAGTTCGACGACGGTCGTACCCGTCAGGAAATGCTCGGCGCCACGGCGCGGCAGCAGGGTGACCGTGGTGCCGGCCTCGCGCTCCGGACCCGGCCGCACCTCGTAGCGCCCGTCGGAGAAACCGGTCCAGAGCACCGGGGCCGCACCCTCCCGCCGGGTGTGCACGCGGATCTCGTCGGCGACCAGGAAGCAGGAGAGCAGGCCGATGCCGAACTGGCCGAGGAACTCGTGCCGGGCGAAGCCGAGCTCGTCGCGCTTGGAACTGCGGCCGATGGTGGCGAGCAGCTCGTGCACCTGAGCCTCGGTGAGGCCGATGCCGTTGTCACTGATCCGCAGGGTGCCGTCCCCGGTGGCATCGGCGGACGTGATCGCCACCGCCCCGGCGTGGTCGGGCCCGACCGCCGTGATCGCGTCGACGGCGTTCTGCAGCAGCTCGCGGACATAGACGCGGGGGCTCGCGTAGAGGTGGTGGCTGAGCAGGTCGACGATGCCCCGTAGGTCGACCTGGAACGTGTTGCTCACGGGCGTGCACGGTACCGGGCCGGACCGACAGAAACGGTGCTACCCGAGCGGGCAGCACCGTTTGTTTACACAGCGTCGATCAGGCCCGGCGGCCCGGTGTCACCGCAGACCGCCGGGTTCCTGGCCCCGGGCGATCGGCGCCCGCACGAGGTTGCCCCACTCCGTCCAGGAACCGTCGTAGTTGCGAACCTGCGGGTAGCCGAGCAGATGGCGCAAGACGAACCAGGTGTGGCTCGACCGCTCGCCGATCCGGCAGTACGCGATGATGTCGTCCGCCTCCTCGAGGCCGAGTTCGTCGCGGTAGATCTTGATCAGCTCGTCGTGCGGTTTGAACGAGCCGTCCTCGTTCGCCGCCGACTTCCACGGCTTGCTGACCGCGCCCGGGATGTGCCCGCCGCGCAGCGCACCCTCCTGCGGGTACGCCGCCATGTGCGTCAACTCGCCGGTGTACTCCTGCGGGGACCGCACGTCGACCAGCGGCCGCCCACCGGCGATGTGCCCCATCACCTGGTCACGGAACGCCCGGATCTCGACGTCGTTGCGCACCGGGACCGGATAGTCGGCCGGTTCCCGGACGGTCTTCTCCCGGGTCAGCTCACGCCCCTCGGCCGACCACTTCTGCCGGCCGCCGTCGAGCAGCCGCACGTCGCGATGCCCGAAGAGACCGAAGACCCAGAGGGCGTACGCCGCCCACCAGTTGAAGTTGTCGCCGTAGAAGACGATCGTGTCGTCGCGGCCGATGCCCTTCGCCGCGCACAGGGCGGCGAACGCGTCCGGATCCAGGTAGTCGCGGGTGAGCTGGTCGTTCAGCTCCAGATGCCAGTCGACCTTGACCGCGCCCGGGATGTGCCCGGTGTCGTAGAGCAGCACGTCCTCGTCCGACTCGACGACGACCAGGCCCGGGCTGTTCAGGTTCGCGGCGAGCCACTCGGTGGTGACCAGTTTCTCGGGATGCGCGTACGCCTGCAGCGCCGGCGCCGGATCGTTCGGAACGGACATGCCTGCCACGCTAGCGCCTGTTCCGTCAGAGGGCTGGACCTCGCCTCGCTCCCGCCCCCTGACGGAACCCTGTTCAGTCCCCGAACGGGGTCAGCACCGGGCGCTTCGCCGTGACGAGGTCACCGGACGAGCGTCCGCGCAGGTGCCGTCCCACCCAGGGGGCCAGGTGCTCGCGGGCCCAGCGCAGGTCCGCGCTCAGCGCCAGCCGCCACGGCGTGGACTGCGGCATCGGCGGCACCAGCATCCACTCCTCCTCGACCCCGACGCCGAGCGCGTTCAGCACGTGCCCGGCGACCCGCCGGTGGCCGGCCGCGGACAGGTGCAGCCGGTCGGCGTTCCACAGGTCGCGGTTGAGGAACGCGTGGTCCCCGAAGAGGTCGATCACGTGGCCGCCGTGCCGGGCGGCGATGTCCCGGAAGCCGTCGTTCAGGGCGTCCGCCCGGGATCCGATCATCCGGCGCCCGCCGGGCACCAGCGACGCGATGTCGGCGAACCGGAACAGGATCACGTCGGCGCCGGCCGCGCGCAGTCGCGCCACCACCGGGTCGATCTTGTCGAGCAGCATCTCCGGGTCCACCCGGGGCCGCAGGATGTCGTTGCCGCCGGCCGCGAAACTGACCAGGTCGGGTTTCATCTCCAACGTCGGTTCCAGCTGCTCGGCGAGCACCTGGTCGAGGAGACGCCCGCGGACCGCGAGGTTCGCATACCCGAACTCCGGACCGTGTTCCACTGCCAAGCGGGTGGCCACCAGGTCCGCCCATCCGCGGTAGGTGCCGTCCGGGTACTCGTCGGACATGCCCTCGGTGAAGCTGTCCCCCATAGCCACGAAGCTGCGCCAGGCCATCTCGCCCCCTAACGTCTGTTCAGCTTTGCCTGCTGAGCAAGTTTCCACCGGACGGCGGCCAGACGGAACGTGACGCTGGCGACACAGTGATATGGGCGTGCTTTCACCACCCCCGATCCCTAGCCTTGGTTGACATGCTGCTACGCCGCACACACCACAGGTCACGAACGCCCCTTGTGGACGTCATCGGTGTAATCCGGCCCGAGGTCGGGTAACCGTGACACAACAGCGCTGGAGGGGCGGCAGAGTCATGGTCAGACTGGTCGCGGACGCGATGACCCGGCAGGTCGTCTATCTGCCGGAGGACACACCACTCGACGAGGCCGCGCAGGCGATGCGCGACCGCGGGATCGGCGATGTCGTGGTGACGCGCGGCCCGGCTCTGGCCGGCATCGTCACCGACCGGGACATCGTGATCCGTGCGATCGCGGAGAACCTGCCACCGGATTCCACCACCTTGGCCACGGTCGCCAGCCGCGAGCTGGTCATGATCGAGCAGACCGCCACCGTGGAGGAGGCGGTGCAGGCGATGCGGGAGCGGGGTGTGCGCCGGCTGCTGGTCTGCGACGCGGACCGCAACCTGGTCGGCATCCTCAGCCTCAGTGACGTGGCACTGTCCGCCACCGCCACGGCCGCCTGACGGTCCGCTCTGCGGTCTCCGGTCATCCGCTGCTCGGCGCGGCGGATGACCGGATCACCCGGCGCGTAGATTCGAGGGCGTGACTGACATGCCGCCGAAACTGGCCGAGATCGTCGACGACTTCTCCTCCGCACCCCGTGACGTGGTCCTGGAGATGTTGCTGGAGTTCTCGGACGCGGTCGCCCCTCTGCCCGCGGAACTCGCCGGGCACGAGGGCATGGAACAGGTCCCGGAGTGCCAGACCGCGTTCTTCCTGAAGGCCGTGGTCCAGCCGGACCGGACCGTGGTGACGCACTTCGACTGCCCGCCGGAGGCCCCGACCACCCGCGCCTTCGCCGGCATCCTGGCCGAGGGCCTGGCCGGCGCGACCGCCGACGAGATCCTCGCGGTGCCGGCCGACCTCTACGCGCGGATGGGGCTGGCGCAGGCGATCAGCCCGCTGCGGGTCCGCGGCGGCACGGCGGTCCTGGCCCGGCTCAAGCGGCAGGTCGCCGAGCAGCTCGCCCCGCTCCCGGCGGAGTGACGTGGACATCCAGGTCTGGTCCGACGTCGTCTGCCCCTGGTGTTACCTCGGCCGCCACCGACTGGAGGCGGCCCTCGCGATGTTCGGCGAGGACGTCACGGTGACCTACCGCGCCTACCAGCTCGACCCGTCCCCGGTGCCCGAGCCGTTGCCGGTCACCACGGTGATGACGAACGCCGCGGAGATGGTCGACCGGGTGACCGCGGCGGGTGCGGCCGACGGACTGGTCCTGGACTTCGGCCGGGCGATCACCGCCAACACCTTCACGGCGCATCGGCTGATCGCTTGGGCGGCGCTCCGCGACCGGCAGTCCGCAATGCTGGACGCGCTGCAGCGCGCGCACTTCGCCGACGGCGTGGACCTCGGGTCGGTGCCGGCCTTGGCGGCCGTGGCCGGATCGATCGGGCTGGACGCCGCCGAAGCTCTGTCCTACCTGGAATCGCAGGCCGGCACCGCGGCGGTCCGCAACGACCTGGACGAGGCCCGGGAACTCGGCGTCGCCAGCGTCCCGACACTGGTGATCGACGGCAAGTTCGTGATCCAGGGAGCGCAGGATCCCGCCACGCTGCTGTCGGCGTTCCAGGAGATCCGGCGACGCGAGACGGTCGAAGCGGGGCGGTGATCCCGGTCGATGACGTTTCCGTGGATGTTTCACGTGGAACAACATCGAGACCCGGCGATGTCAGCCGACCTCGCGGGCCAGCCCCTCGATCACCTCGGCGCCGGGCAGCGCTCCGAGGGCCGGGCCGGCGATGGCGATCTTGCTGTGCCGGACACCGGACCCGATGATCACGTGCGGGGTGGCGATCACCCGGGAGTCGACCAGGATCGGCCAGGAGGACGGCAGCCCGATCGGGGTGATCCCGCCGTATTCCATCCCGGTCAACGAGACCGCGTCGTCCATCGGCGCGAAGCTGGCCTTGCGGACGTCCAGGTGCTTCCGGATCACACCGTTGACGTCGGCCCGGGTGGTGGCGAGCACGATGCAGGCCGCGTAGCGGGTGACCTCACCGCGGCGGCCGGCCACGATCACGCAGTTGGCGGACTCGGCCAGGCTCACCCCGTACGCCTCGCAGAACGCCGCGGTGTCGGCCAGGCTCGCATCGATCGGCGCGACCAGCACCTGATCGGCGTCGATCGGCGCCTCCACCGGCCAGACCTCCAGCGCCTTGGCCACCGGCGGGGCGAGCAGGTCCAGCCGGGACTGGGCTGATTCGGTCTGCAGGCTTCCCATCATGCTGTTCATCCTCACCCAGGCCGTGGATCTTCGGATACTCGACTGCCCGGTACCGGACCCCGGGAACCCTCAGGTCCATGCCGATCATGCCGACCGCCAGAGGATGTGGAGGAGCGTCGGAAAGCACGGGTCGGGACCGTCAGCGGCCTCGCCCTCCTGACCGGAGCCACCGCCCTCGTCGCGGTGGCCGGCGGCCATCACTCGATCTTCGCCACCCTGCTGCTCGGCCTGCTCTCGCTCGGCATGTCCCACGCACTGATCGTCGAGATCCAGCGGCAGGCCCGGCGACGGACCCGGATCTGGGGACGGCACGACACCGTCAACACCATGCTGCTGGCCGCGTGGTCGATGGCCGCCGTCGCACTACCGCTGCTCCCGCTGGTCTCCGACGCGGTCCGGCTGCTCGGCGCGATCCTCGGTGCCGGGTACGCCGCGGCGTGCGCCTACTTCGTCGTGGAGCGGCGGCGAACCATCGTGTCCCTGCCGATCGGAGTGACATCCGTCGACCACGCCGACACCGGTGTGCCCGACGACCAGGACGACTCGGCGCCCCACGCGGAATGGGTCGACACCGCGCCACACCACGAACCGGCCGGTCCCGCACCACGCGTCGAACAGACCAGTACCGCACCACGCGTCGAACAGACCAGTACCGCAGCGCGCGTCGAACAGACCAGTACCGCAGCGCGCGTCGAACAGACCAGTACCGCAGCGCGCGTCGAACAGACCGGCACTTCACCGGCCGTCGAAGCCGCTCGGTCGCTGCCCGACTCGGCCTGAGAACCACAGCGCCGCCTCCGGTCGCCCGTGCGTCGGCACCGTTCAGCCACTCGCGGCCTCCCCGAAGCCGCCGCCGAGATCGGAAGAGGTCGAGTGGCGTTCCGGACACCCCGGCCGTCGCCCACGGTCCACCCGGGAGCCGAAAACGACCACAGACGACGGCCGAGTGACCCCGAGCCGTCGCCGACGGCTCATTCCCGCCCTCCCGAACAGCCGTGACCGACGGCTCGACCGGCCCGGCCGTCGACTGCGGTCCATCCGCAAACCGAAAGCAACCGCGGGCGACGGCCGGCAGTCGCACCATGCCACCCAGCTCAAGGTGACCTTGGACGTGACCCCACGCTGCAACAAACGACTGAGCCGCGCTGATCCGACCGCCACCGTCACCGCCGACGAATCGCCACGGCGAAGAGGATTGCACAGTCACCGGTCACGGCCTTGATCAACTTGAGCTGAGCGGCATGGGAGTCGCACGGGCCGGCGCCATCGTCGGCAGGGCGTTGTCGGCAGGACGTTGTCGACGAGGACAGCCGCGATGGCGGCGGCGGTGGCCAGGGTCTCGGTGTTCAGAACGCGACTACGGGCCGAGGCGCCGTCCAGGAGAAGCGCCAGTTGCTCACCGAGGCGCTCGGGATCGGCGGCACCGGCCTCGCGGGCACTGTCGGTCAGGCGTACCGCGAAAGCCCTCTTGTAGTCGCGGGCGAGCACGCGGGCCGGGTGTTCCGGGTCCGGGATCTCGACGGCCGCCGCGATGAACGGACACAGCGGCGCGTGGCTGTCGAAGACCGCGAGAAGCCGGTCGGGGAGGTCGATGCGGTCGCACACCACGGCGACGCGCCGCCGGCAATGGTGCCGGCTTCGACCTCGCCCCTGAGCGCCGAGGTCCGCTGCAACCTATGGGGCTGGCTCCGGCGCCGGAGCCGCCGAAGGATCCGGCGCCAGGGTCGGCAGCACCACCATCAGCGGGGGCACCGGCACCCCGCTGGTCTCGATCGGCAGCTCCGGCACCGGCAGCCAGTCCACCCCCAGCGGCTCGGGGCCGAACCCGTCGTCGTGGCCGGCCCGTGGCTCGCCGTCGGCCACGGTCACCGCGAAGACCGACGTCATGCCGGACGGATAGGGCATCTCCAGCACGTGGCGCGCGTCGCCGACGATCAGGCCGGTCTCCTCGAAGACCTCGCGGCGCAGTGCCTCCTCGGCGGTCTCGCCCGGGCGCAGACCGCCGCCGGGCAGGGTCCACCACTCGCCGCCACCGGATCGCCGGCTGCGCTCGTGCACCATCAGCACACGGCCGTCCCGCACGATCACGGCGGCGGCCCGTCTTCGTTCGCTCACGAGTCGCAGGCTAGCCGGAGGAACTGTGCTCCGCAGGATTCCTTCATTCCTCTGTGGATACCCCGTCACCCGGTAGATCGGGCATTTGCGGAACTACGGTTTCGGAACGGTGACCAGGAGATATGTCCGTTCCGCCAGGAAGTCGTGGGTGAGCCGGACACCGGTCTGTCCGTCCAGGAAGGCCAGTGCCGGCCCGGTGGGTCCCGTCACACCGGTGCCGCCGATGAGCCCGGCCGCGCGCATCGCCGGCACGAAGTCGCCGGGGCGGCTGCCGCCCCACCGGTCCGGGGTGCCCGAGTCGAAGTCCAGGACCACGTCGCCGTCACGCAGCGCCAGAAGCCGCCCGTGCTCCTCGGCGTCGCTGTAGTAGGCCAGAACCGTGCTCCCCGCCGAAAGTGGCTCCACGAGGCTCTCAGTGACCCCCAGCGCCCCGTTGTCCTCGACGATCAACGACCAGTCGTCGCCGGCCCGGGTCACGCCGAGGAAGAACCGCCCGGTGTCGCCCCGTTCGCCGTCGCCGGGCCCGACCAGGCGCTGCCATTCGACCCGTTCCAGTTCGGTGCCGCCGAGCCGTGCGACCACCTCGACGGGGGTGAGGCCCTGCACCAGCGTGAAGCAGAAGCCCTGTCCGAGCTCCCGGCTGTGCACCGGCCACAGGTAGTCGGCTGCGGCGCTGGACACGCCGGTCCGCGGCTCGGCCGGCTCCGGGTCGGCGCAGCTCGCGAGACCGGTGGCGGCGAGCAGGAGAAGGACGGCACGGCGTTTCACGGCATCAGTGAAACAGCACGGAACCCGCCCGCGCGGCCCCGTCGGACCGGATATGACAAACGCCGCCCTCGAGGGGCGGCGCGAGATGTTTCGTTGTGGAGCCCAGGGGACTCGAACCCCTAACCCCCGCCTTGCAAAGGCGGTGCTCTGCCAGTTGAGCTAGGGCCCCGTCCCTACCAACCTAGCGGAGGTCGGGGGCGGTAGTCGCCTCGTGCCACAGAGCCCGCTCGTCGCTGGACGCCTTGACCTTCTTGACCACCACGAAGGCCGCACCCGCAACAGCGGCGACGATCAGAAGCTTCTTCAACATTGAATGCTTCCCCCACATTCGCGAAGCGCAACCAGGCACTTTCCAGCGCGATCATCAGATCGCGGGGTTTCCGGGGGCTCGGCCTCCGGAGCAGATATGACGAGGTGATCCCGGCCCGCGTTTTCCACGGGCAGAGACCACCCAACCATCTCGTGGGGCTAGCTGGAATCGAACCAGCGACCTCAGAGTTATCAGCTCTGCGCTCTAACCGACTGAGCTATAGCCCCTCAACTGCGAAGAGAACGTTACCGCATCGGGTTGCGAGCCACCAAAGCGGGGGTGGCTCACAACCCGATCGCGCGGTCAGTCCCGTTCGGCGAGCGTCAGCTCGATGCCACCGACCAGGTCGGCGCACACGTTGTAGATGAACGCGCTCAGGGTCGCCAGCGCGGTGAACAGCACCACGTTGACCGCCCCGATCAGCATCGACGTGCCGATGACGCCCCAGGCGGTGATCCGGAAGGCGCTGCCGGACGAGGCGTCGGCCCCACCGCTGGCGGTCACCAGGTCCTTGAGGCTGTCGTTGACCGACGTCCACACGCCCATGGTGTCCAGGGCGAGGTAGAGCACCGATGTGGCGACCACCACCACGATGAAGAGCACGATCGACACCGCGAACGCGAACTTCATCACGGACCAGGGGTCGATCCGCTTGAGGTTGAGACGGGCCCGGCGCGGACCGCGAGCAGCGGCCGACGAGACCGTCGACCGCGCGGACCGCACCGCTTCCGAGACACGGGCGGCGCCCACCGCGGCCGCACCGGCCGGCGCGGAGCCGGTCCGCTGCTTACCGGTGGTGGAGACGGGCGCTGTGGCCGGCTGGGCCGGTGGCGGGGTCACGGTGGCCCGTGGGGCCGCCGTGCCCGTGCTGGGCGGCGTCGTCCCCGGCCGGGCGGCCGGGGTCCCCGGTGCGGCACCCTTGCCCTTGGTGACGACCGGCACGGTGGCCGATCCCTTCACCACGGAGGGTCCGCCCGGACGCTTGGCGTCGGCACCGCCGTCACTGCCGGCAGCCGGCTCGCCGGGCGGCGGCGCCATTCCCGGCGCCCTGGTGAACTTCGGCCCAGACGGGGAATCGGCGGGGACAGCGGCGCGCCCTGCAGCCTCGCGTCCGTTCGCTGCGGCGCCGTCCTTCTTCGCCGCATCGTCCGGAGTCGCCGAGGCCCCCGGGCCCCCCGACTTCGCCTGTGTCTCCGGCATCAACTAGTCCTGTTCGTCAGGCTCGTCGGCATTGCGAGCAAGCGCCACGATGGTTACACCTTCTGGGAGGTCCATCAGCTTGACCCCCATTGTGTTCCGATCCCGTGTGCGCCGTACAGGCTTCACGGGAGTCCGGATGACACCACCATTGCTGGTGATGGCAAACAGTTCATCCTCCGGGCTGATCACCAGAGCGCCCACAAGTCCACCACGACGCTCGGTGATCTTGGCGGTCAGCACCCCCTTACCGCCACGACCCTGAACGGGATACTCCTCGATCGGTGTGCGCTTGGCATACCCACCGTTGGTCGCCACCAACACATCCAACCCCTCGCGAACAACTTCCATCGCCAGGAGCTCGTCGTTGTCGCCGAACCGCATCCCGATCACGCCCGAAGTGGCCCTGCCCATAGGACGTAGTGCGTCGTCCGTGGCGTTGAACCGGATGGCCTGCGCGTTCTTGGAGACCAGCAGCAGATCCTCTTCCGGTGCCACCAGGGCAGCGCCCACCAACTCGTCATCCTCCCGCAGGTTGATGGCGATGATGCCACCGCTGCGGTTGGAGTCAAACTCCTCGAGCCGGGTCTTCTTCACGAGACCATTCTTGGTGGCGAGCACAAGGTAGGGCGCGACCTGGTAATTCGGGATCTGGATGACCTGCGCGATGTGCTCGTCCGGCTGGAAGGCGAGCAGGTTGGCGACGTGCTGCCCCTTCGCCACACGCTGCGCCTCGGGCAGCTCGTAGGCCTTCGCCCGGTAGACCCGGCCCTTGTTCGTGAAGAACAGCATCCAGTCGTGCGTCGAGATCACGAAGAAGTGCGAGACGATGTCGTCCTGACGGAGGGTTGCGCCGCTCACGCCCTTGCCGCCGCGCTTCTGCGACCGGTACAGGTCGACCTTGGTGCGCTTCGCGTAACCGGTACGTGTGATCGTCACCACAACGTCCTCGCGCGCGATGAGGTCCTCCATCGAGACCTCGCCGTCGAACGGGATGATCTGGGTGCGCCGCTCGTCCCCGAACTTCTGGACGATCTCGCCCAGTTCGTCGGAGATGATGGCACGCTGACGTTCCGGCTTGGCCAGGATGTCCTTGAAGTCGGCGATCTCCAGCTCGATCTTGCCGAGCTCGTCGACGATCCGCTGCCGTTCGAGGGCGGCCAGCCGGCGCAGCTGCATGTCGAGGATGGCGGTGGCCTGCACCTCGTCCACGTCGAGCAGCGACATCAGGCCCTGGCGGGAGTCCTCGACGGTGGGCGAACGCCGGATCAGGGCGATGACCTCGTCGAGCATGTCGAGGGCCTTGGCCAGACCGCGCAGGATGTGCGCGCGCTCCTCGGCCTTGCGCAGGCGGTACTCGGTCCGCCGGCGGATGACCTCGATCTGGTGCTCGACGTAGTACCGGATGAACTGCGCCAGGTTGAGCGTGCGCGGCACCCCGTCGACCAGCGCCAGCATGTTGGCGCCGAAGGTCTCCTGCAGCTGGGTGTGCTTGTAGAGGTTGTTCAGCACCACCTTGGCGACCGCGTCACGCTTGAGCACCAGGATGAGCCGCATGCCGGTACGCCCGGACGACTCGTCCCGGATGTCGGCGATGCCGGTGAGCTTGCCTTCCTTGACCAGCTCGGCGACCCGCTCGGCGAGGTTGTCCGGGTTGACCTGGTAGGGCAGCTCGGTCACGACGAGGCACGGCCGGCCCCGGCTGTCCTCCTCGACCTCGACGACGGCCCGCATCCGGATCGAGCCGCGGCCGGTCCGGTAGGCGTCCTGGATCGCCTGCTGTCCGACGATCAGACCCTTGGTCGGGAAGTCCGGGCCCTTGACCAGCTCGAGCAGCGCCTCGAGGGTGGTCTGCTCGTCGGCCTCGGTGTTGTCCAGGCACCACTGGACGGCCGCGGCGATCTCGCGCAGGTTGTGCGGCGGGATCTTGGTGGCCATGCCGACCGCGATGCCCTCGGAACCGTTGACCAGCAGGTTGGGGAACCGGGCCGGCAGGATCGTCGGCTCCTTGGTGCGCCCGTCGTAGTTGTCCTGCATATCGACGGTGTCCTCGTCGATGTCCCGCAGCATCTCCATCGCCAGCGGGGACAGCTTCGCCTCGGTGTAGCGCATGGCGGCGGGCGGGTCGTTACCCGGCGAACCGAAGTTGCCGTTGCTGTCGATCAGCGGGTAGCGCAGCGACCAGCGCTGCCCCATCCGGACCAGGGCGTCGTAGATCGACGAGTCGCCGTGCGGGTGGTAGTTGCCCATCACGTCGCCGACGATGCGGGCACATTTGACGTATCCGCGGTCCGGGCGGAACCCGGAGTCGTACATGGCGTAGAGGATCTTGCGGTGTACGGGCTTGAGGCCGTCACGGACGTCGGGCAGCGCACGGCCCACGATGACGCTCATCGCGTAGTCGAGGTAGGACCGCTGCATCTCGACCTCGAGGCCGACCGGCTCGACACGCTGGCTCACGCCACCGCCGGTTTCGTCCTGTGTCTCGTCGCCGTCCGAGGGCTCGGGAATGTCAGTCACTTTTAACCCTTACTCAAGGTGAAACCAGACATGTGCGGCCAAAGCCCGCATATCGCTGTGGATAACCATGTGGAAAGTAGGCTCACGCTGTGGATACGCGACGCCACTAGATGTCCAGGAAGCGAACATCCTTGGCGTTGCGCTGGATGAACGACCGCCGCGCCTCGACGTCCTCGCCCATCAGCACGCTGAACAGCTCGTCCGCGACCGCGGCGTCGTCGAGCGTGACCTGGCGCAGCGTCCGGGTGTCCGGGTTCATCGTGGTGTCCCAGAGCTCGTCGAAGTTCATCTCGCCGAGACCCTTGAACCGCTGGATGTCGTCCGGCTTCGCGTTGGCCTTCTTCTGCTGGCGCAGCGCGATCAGGCCGTCACGCTCGCGGTCCGAGTACGCGTACTGCGCGTCGTCGCCCCGCTTGTTCCACTTGATCTTGTAAAGCGGCGGCGACGCCAGGTAGACGTGGCCCATCTCGATCAGCGGCCGCACGAACCGGAACAGCAGGGTGAGCAGGAGCGTCTGGATGTGCTGGCCGTCCACGTCGGCGTCGGCCATCAGGATGATCTTGTGGTACCGCAGCTTGCCGATGTCGAACTCGTCGTGGATGCCGGTGCCCATCGCCGTGATCAGCGCCTGGACCTCGTTGTTCTTCAACACCCGGTCGATCCGGGCCTTCTCCACGTTGAGGATCTTGCCGCGGATCGGCAGGATCGCCTGGATCCGGCTCTCCCGGCCCGACTTGGCCGAACCGCCGGCCGAGTCGCCCTCGACGATGAACAGCTCAGTCTCGCGCGGGTCGGTCGACTGGCAGTCGGCCAGCTTGCCCGGCATCGAACCGGACTCCAGCAGCGACTTGCGCCGGGCCAGCTTGCGGGCCTGCTGCGCGGCGATCCGGGCGCGAGCCGCCTGGTCCGCCTTGGTGATGATCAGCTTGGCGTCGGCCGGGTTGCGGTCGAACCAGTCGGCGAGCTGCTCGTTGGCGACCTTCTGCACGAAGCTCTTCATGTCGGTGTTGCCGAGCTTCGTCTTGGTCTGGCCCTCGAACTGCGGGTTCGCCAGGGTCACCGAGATGATCGCGGCCAGGCCCTCACGGATGTCCTCGCCGGAGAGCTTCTGGTCGGCCTTGAGGAACTTCTTCTCGACGCCGTACCGGTTGACGATGCTGGTCAGCGCGGCGCGGAAGCCCTCCTCGTGGGTGCCGCCCTCGTGGGTGTTGATGCGGTTCGCGAAGGTGTAGACCGACTCGCCGTACGACTCGTTCCACTGCATCGCGATCTCGACCGCCATGCGCGCTTCGTTGTCCTCGGACTGGAACTCGATCACCGTCTTGTGGATGGCGCTCTTGGTCGCGTTGAGGTGCCGCACGAAGTCCGCGATGCCGCCCGCATACATGAACGTGACCTGGCGGGGCTTGCCCTCCTCGTCGAGGGACTCGGCCCGCTCGTCGGTGAGGTTGATGGTCAGGCCCCGGTTGAGGAACGCCATCTCCTGCAGCCGGCGGTAGATCGTCTGGAAGTCGAACTCGACCGTCTCGAAGATGGTCGGATCCGGCCAGAACTGGACGGTCGATCCGTTCTTGTCGGTCGGCTCGCCCTTGATCAGCTCCTCCGGCTTGGAGGCGTTGTACTTCTGCCGCCACACGAAACCGGACTTGTGGATCTCGACGGCCATCCGGACGGAGAGCGCGTTGACGACCGAGACACCCACGCCGTGCAGACCACCGGAGACCGCGTAGGCCTTGCCGTCGAACTTGCCGCCCGCGTGCAGAACCGTCAGCGCCACCTCGACGCCGGGCTTCTTCAGCTGGGGGTGCAGGTCGACCGGGAAGCCACGGCCGTTGTCCGTGACCGAGACACCGCCGTCGGCGAACAGGATCACGTCGATCGTGTCGCAGTACCCGGCGAGCGCCTCGTCGACGGCGTTGTCGACGACCTCCCAGACCAGGTGGTGCAGCCCTCGCTCACCGGTGGAGCCGATGTACATACCGGGACGCTTGCGGACCGCCTCGAGACCTTCGAGCACGGTGATTGAATCCGCACCGTACTCCTGCTTGTTCTCTGCCACCCTCGGCCACTTTCTCGCGGCGAGCCCTTGCGGAGCCCTCACGCGGGGTTGTCGGGCGACCAGCGGAGAACGGCACGCACCGAGCACCGGAGATGACACCGCGGAGAGGAGCGGACCACCGGTGGAACCGTGCACGCCGGCCGCCGCGGACGTCCCGCGGATCGTGATCGGCTGGAAAAACCGCATAGCGTGACGGTGTGGGCCGCATGGCAGTCGAATGAGCCAGGGCCGCCACCGTCAAGCACAGTTTTCCCGGTCGCCGTCGATTCTACTCCGCCGAAGCGAGTTGGCGAGGGTCCGGCACCCCTTCCGGGTGCCTGAGAGTCCCGTAGCGCGATTCAGGCCGCTACCCACGTGTTCCCCTACACGGAACTACCAGGGAGCACAACGGCAAACGCTGCGGCTGTTTGCCCCCTCGGGCGCGCCTGCCGTGCCCGACCGGCACTCACTGCGACACTGCTCGACAGCCGCCCGCGCCGGTGTCGTAGCCTCGCCCGCGCGGACCGGTGATGGCCGGACGCCGTCGGACGAATGGCACCGGTCGTCCGCCGCGACGGGCCCCACCGGAGGGTCCGCGTCCGCGGATGAGGCTTCGCAGGCAGGTCGAGGAGGGGTGGCCCGATGGCGCACGACAAGGGCCTGGACAACGTCGCGGTGCACTGGCCGCGCACGAACCAGTACTACGACCCGGTGGCTCCCGCCGAGTTCGTCGACTTCGGCACGATCGCCGACCGCCCCGAGATCGCCGCGCCCACCGGTGCGCTGGCGCTGCACGTGGCGAAGACCGGGACGGTGCGCGCCACGGCGTACACCGAACTGGTCGATCTCCTGTTGGGCCTGGAAGGTGTGCTCTACGCCACCGACGCGGCCGCCGAGGACGAGGATCCGGTGATCGATCCGGACGGTTGCGCGTGGATCGCCGGCGGCCTGGAACGGTTCGTCGAGGGCCACGACAAGTTCGGTGACCTGGTCACCTTCGACACCGTCGCCGAGGTGATGCGCACCGCGATCGCCGGTGGGCGCCTGCCCGAGCAGCAGTTGCGCTGGCTCGATCAGCGCCTGACCGCCCTGCGCGACGACGCCGGCAACGCTCCGCACTGGAGTTTCGCCCGCACCGAACTGGCCGTGCTGGCCGGCTTCTACCGGCGCTGCGCGGAACGTGGTTTCGCGGTGTTCGCCGACTACTGAACCGATCACCATCTGGACGGAGATCCAGGTCAAGAGCTTCTGGTCCCACCTGGGTGGTGGGTGCGGACCGTCGCTCCCGCGGAGGCCGGGCACGGCGATCTGGCCGCTGGCGCGTCCAGCCCGATCGCCGCACCCTTCATTCTGCGTGCGCACCCACTCTCACCCCGCGTTCGGCGACAGTCACGTTCACGCTGGTCGACGGCCGCATCGCGCTCCAGCTCAGCGGCCGTCCCGTTCGCCCGGCTCGACGGGATCAGCGGGACCGGATGCGGCGGCCGCGCCGCGTGGATGACGCAGCAGCCAGAACAACGCACCGATCATGAGCAGCACGATCAGGCCGGAGACCGACCACGCGATCAACTCGCGACCGGAGTCCTGAGCCGGGGCCGGGCCGACGGCCAACTGCTCGTTGCCGTCACAGGCGTTCGTCGTCGCGCCCTCCATCGACACCACGCGGTACCGCGTGCCCTCGACGAACTCGTACCCGCAGGAAGGCTCCTCAGCGGGTGTGGCCAATGTCACGGATTTACCGACATCACCCTTGGTGACCGACTCGACCCCGAAAGTCACCTTCACCTCCGACGCCGCCCCGAACCAACCGGTGTCCACCTCCTCGACGACACCCGAGAACACCAGCGCGGCCTCGTCGACGGGCGGGTCCACCGCACAGGAACACGCCCATGCCGGTGCCGCGGCGACGGGTATCGGAGCCAACACGAGCAGAAGCAGCACCATCAGCCGACGCATGATCATGCGGGTTCGACGTGCGAAAACGCGCCCAGGTTGCACACCGTCGCGGTTTCGTGCGCCGGGCCTCGGCCGCAGCGCCCGGCTCGGCCACGGATTGCGGCGGACTCAGCGGCAGGCTGCCGCCGACTCAGCCGTAGGTTGCGGCCGACTGAGCCGTAGGTTGCGGGGGACTCAGCCGTAGGTGTCGCGCGGGCCGCGGCCCTGCACCCGGCGCGGCCCGCGGTTCCAGGACGGCGCCGCCGGACCGTGGATGTTCAACCGGGCGACCACGTTGTGGCCGACCTCCCCGGCGATCTTCCGCAGGATCGTGGCCGTCAGCATCCGCAACTGGGTGGCCCAGGCGGTCGACTCCGCCTCGACGGTCAGCACGCCGCCCTCGAGCTTCACCGGCCGGCTGTGATCGGCGATGTCCGGTCCGACGACCCGCTCCCAGGCGCCGAACACGGTCGCCTCGGCCTTCGGCTTCTCCCAGCCGCGGGCCTTCACGAGCCGTTCGAGCATCGCCCCGAACAGTTGCGGATCCCGCGGGTCCGGTCCGGGACCGGAGTATCCCCGCAGGCGCTTCTGGCCGGTCCCGCTCCCGGCGCGTTTCCGCGGCTGGCGCATCGCCTCCCGCCGCCGGGCGAGGGCGGCGTCGAGCACCGCGCGCGCCAGCTCCGGACCGGCCGGACCGTCAGCACCCGCGGTCGGCTTGTCGGCGTCCGGTCGTGGGTCCTCGCTCATCGCGGTCCTCCTCGTGGTCGCCCGGCACTCCGCAGCGCCTTCACGTCCGGCTCCATCACGACGGCCGCCATTGCCTTCGCCTTCGGCCCTGTCGGGTTCGGCCCTGTCGGGTTCGGCCCCGAGAAGTCTCCACCGATGCCGCCGAACGAACCAGCCCGCCGTCGAATCAATGATCCACACGACGTGGCCCCGAACCCGGACAGCCGCAACCGCCCCTCACGAGCCCTCTGCGGCCCCGAAGCGCCTCCGGCCACACCCGGACCCACCCACAGCACCCCGAGAGCTCTCACGGGCCGCTGAGACCGGAAACAATCACTCGCCGGGATGGCGTCACGTGACACGGTCCACCGTTCCGGTGCTCACGTCGAACCGCGCACCGGCCAGCGACGCCGGCACGTCCTCGGCGACCGCGCACGTCACCAGCAGCTGGGCCGCGTCCGACACCAGCGCGGCCAGGCGTTCCCGGCGGCCCGCGTCCAGTTCGGCGAAGACGTCGTCGAGGACCAGCACCGGTTCGATGCCGTCCGACCGCAGCAGTTCGTAGGCGGCCAGCCGCAGCGCCAGTGCGAACGACCACGACTCCCCGTGGCTCGCGTAGCCCTTGGTCGGCAGGTCTCCGAGCGTCAGGGCCAGGTCGTCGCGATGCGGGCCGACCAGGGTGGTGCCGCGTTCGACCTCGGCGGTCCGGCGCTCCTCCAGCGAGGCGAGCAGAGCCGCCTCGAGAGCCGGCCGGTCCGGGACCAGAGACTCGCCGAGCCGCGACGAGTAGGCGATCGACGCCGCCGTCCGCCCGGCCGCCACCGCGTCGTAGGCCTTCGTCAGGTGCGGGCCGAGCGCCGCGGCCAGCTCCAGCCGGCCGGCCAGCAGCTCGGCGCCGTGGTGGGCCAGGTGCTGATCCCAGACGGCGAGCGTCGACAGGTCCTGCCCGCGGGTGCCGCCGACCTTGCGGGTCAGGTACGACGTCCGGAGCAGCGCGTTGCGTTGCTTGACCACCCGGTCGTAGTCGGCGCGCACGCCCGCAAACCGCGGCTGGCGGGCGACCAGCAGGTCGTCGAGGTAGCGGCGGCGTTCGGACGGGTCGCCCCGGACCAGTTCGAGATCCTCCGGGGCGAACAGCACCATCCGCAGCGCCCCGAGCACCTCACGGGGACGGCGTACCGGCGACCGGTTGAGCCGTGCCCGGTTGGCCCGGCCCGGGACGATCTCCAGCTCGACGAGGAGTTCGCGTCCATCGTGGACGACCGCGCACCGGATCACCGCCGACGTGGCGCCGGCCCGGACCAGTGGAGCGTCGGTGGCCACCCGGTGACTGTCCAGAGTGGCCACGTAGCCCAACGCCTCGATGAGGTTCGTCTTGCCCATGCCGTTCTGCCCGACCAGCACGGACACGCCGGGATCGAGGTCCACGGCCACCCGCTCGTACGAGCGGAAGTCGGTGAGCTCGACCCGGCGTACGTGCATGGATCAGCGCTTCACGGCGTGGCCACCGAACTGCTGGCGCAGCGCGGCGACGGCCTTCATCGCGGGCGAGTCCTCCTGGCGCGACTCGAAACGCGTGAAGATCGAGGCGGCCAGGACGTGGGCCGGAACGGCGAGGCGGACGGCCTCGTCGACGGTCCAGCGGCCCTCACCGGTGTCCTCGACGTAGCCCTTGAGGTTGGCCAGCGTCGGGTCCTCGTCGAGCGCCCGGTCGAGCAGGTCGAGCAGCCACGACTTGACGACGCTGCCCTCACGCCAGCTCTTGATGACCGCGGGCACGTCGTGCACGAGCTCGGACGCCATGAGGATCTCGTAACCCTCGCCGTACGCCTGCATCATCCCGTACTCGATGCCGTTGTGGATCATCTTGGCGTAGTGGCCGGCGCCGTGCGTGCCGGCGTGCGCGAAACCGAACTCGCCGGCCGGCTTGAGCGCCTCGAAGATCGGCTTGCAGTGCTCGACCTGCGCGGCGTCGCCGCCGACCATCAGCGCGTACCCGTTGGTGATGCCCCAGACGCCGCCGGAGACGCCGACGTCCAGGTAGTGGATGCCCTTGGCGCCCAGGCGGGCGGCGCGCGGGGCGTCGTCGGTGAACTTCGAGTTGCCGCCGTCGATGACGATGTCACCCTCGGACAGCAGCTCCGCGAGCGCGTCGACGGTCTCCTCGGTGATCTTGCCGGCCGGAACCATCGTCCAGATCACGCGAGGTGCGGCCAGCTTGTCCACCAACTCGGCCAGGTTGGCGACGTCACTCTTGTCCGCGTTGTGGTCGAATCCAACTACTTCATGCCCGGCAGCACGCAGACGGTCCCGCATGTTGCCACCCATTCGGCCGAGACCGATCAGGCCGAGTTGCATGGTGATCTCCCTAGATGAGCGATTGCTTCCAGCTCAGTATCAGCGAGTGACCCGGATCGGCATGATCAGATAGCGGTAACCCGGGATGATTTCGCCGCTTTCGCCAGCGGGCGAGATCACAGCTGGCTTGAACGCGTCGACGAACGACAGCACCGCGGTGGCCGATCCGAGGTTCTGCAGACCGTCGATCAGGTACTGCGGGTTGAAGCCGATCGTCAGCGGCTCACCGGTGAACGCCGCCTCCATGGCCTCGCTGGCCCGGGCCTCCTCGGTCTGGCCGGCCTCGACCACCAGACCGTCCTCGCTGAAGCTCAGCAGCACCGGGGTGGTGCGCTCGGCGACCAGCGCGACACGCCGGACCACCTCGACCAGGGCCGCGACGGTCACCCGTGCCTCGGCGTTGTGCGATGCCGGGAAGAGCGACCGCACCGGCGGGTAGTTGGCCCCGTCGAGCAGACGGCTCGTGGTGCGGCGGGCGCCACCGGCGAACCCGATCATGCCCTCGCCCGCGCTGCCCTGCGCCAGAGCCATCGTCACCGAGCCACCGATCGGGCCGAGGGCCTTGGCGGTGTCGTTGAGGGTCTTGGCGGGCACCAGCGCGTTGATGTTGATCTCCGGGTCGTCCGGGTTCCACTCGATCTCGCGCATCGCCAGGCGGTAGCGGTCGGTGGCGAGCATCGCCATCGTCGTTCCGTTGAGCTCCAGCCGGACACCGGTCATCATCGGCAGCGTCTCGTCACGGCCCGCGGCGATCGCCACCTGCGACACGGCGGAAGCGAACGTGGCGGCGTCGACGGTGCCGGCACTGGACGGCATCTCCGGAAGGCTCGGGTAGTCCTCGACCGGCATCGTCGGCAGAGTGAAGCGTGCGCTGCCGCAGACCAGCTCCAGATGCGCACCGACGGCGGCGATGTCGACCGGCTTGCCGGGGAGCGCCTTGGTGATCTCGGCGAGCAGGCGGCCGGAGACGAGGGCGGCGCCGTCGGCGTCGGCCTGCACCTCGACGGTCACCTGACTGGAGACCTCGTAATCGAAGCCGGAGACCTGCAACCTGCCGTCGGTGACTCGCAGCAGGACGCCGGCGAGCACCGGAACAGACGGCCGGCTGGGCAGGCTCTTGGCTGTCCAGGCCACGGCGTCGGCGAGTGCGTCTCGCTCAACCCGGAACTTCATGCTGTCCTCCGCGATGCTTCCTCTACAGGGGGTCCGACCCCACTGAACTCTATGGCGCTGACGGCACTGATGCGCGCCCGACCCCGGTGCTGCGAAGTCGAGCCCGAGGCGCAGCGACCCGCAAGCAGCCCTCCCACACCATCCACAACGCTGATGATTGCTTTTAAGTTTTCTAGGAAGAAATATCTAGTCGTCTTCATCGGTGCTGTGGATTCTGTGGATAACCGGCCTTTTCGCAGGTCAGCGAGTTATCCACCGGTGTTTAGCCTGTGGGTAACCAGGGTATAAACCCGGCCCTCTGTCCACAGGAAGGTCATCTACGACCTGTCTCCACACAGTCGTCCACAGGCATCCACGAGTTATCCACCGGTTATCCACCGGGTTTATCCCCTGCCCTGTGCATAACGCTGAGACGCTACTGACCCGTCGTCCCCAGATCCTTCAACAGGCTATCCACAGCCTTCCACAGCCTGGGGACAGAAATATTACGGAGAGCGACTGTCCACATCGATATCCCCAGGGTTTTTCCACATCTGGGGATAACTCACCTCCGGGATATCCACGATCTGGGGATGAAGCCTGTGGAAGCCTGTGGACAAGTGTGGAAAACGTTGGCACGAAACTGAACCGTCGCGACGTTGACAACTCGACGTTCTTGGTACTCATTTTCGGACAACGATTGTCATCAATATGACCTTGACCTGCGATGATCTGGGCATAACTTGTGGATAACCCGGTGTATAACCTGGGCCTGCCTGTGGATCGTTTAGTGGTTTCGCTGCTCACGCCCTGTGGGCATAAGCGGCCACCCTCTAGTCATCACTCTGTGTACAACGCTGCCGGAGCGCGAACCGTCCAAGATCCGAACGCGAGGCGCCGTCACTCTTTAGTGAGTCGGTCAACCAGTTGACCGACAACCTCTGCGGAAGGCCGTCTGCGAGGAGGATTCACCAGTCACCGCGCGTAATCGTGAAGATCGATGCGGGCGGCGGGGCGGCCGACTCAGCGCTCGTTTCCGCAGCGTACGCGCGGTTTCCACAGGTCGGCTGGGCAGCGTGGGCTCGACGGCTCAGCAGCTCCACAGGCGGTCCGAGGTAGCGGTGCGGCGGCAAGGCGGGGACCCGGAAAGCACGAAGCCGTCCCGGAGAGCTCGGGGACGGCTTGGTTGCGGCTGAGGGAGGTGTGGCGCGTACGAGAAAGATCAGGTGTTCTGTTTGATGCGGTTGGTGAGTTCGGCGATCTGGTTGTAGAGCGACCGGCGTTCGGCCATGTGTTGCCTGATCTTGCGGTCGGCGTGCATCACGGTGGTGTGGTCGCGTCCGCCGAACGCCTGGCCGATGCGCGGCAGGGAGAGATCGGTCAGCTCGCGGCACAGGTACATGGCGACCTGGCGGGCGTTGACGAGCACCCGGCTGCGGGAGTGGCCGCGCAGATCCTCCAGGCTGACACCGAAGTAGTCCGCAGTGGACACCATGATCTGGTCGGCGGTGATCTCCGGCCCGGCGCCGTCCGGCATGAAGTCGCGCAGGACCTCCTCGGCCAGCGACAGTTGTACCGGCGAGCGGGTCAGGCTGGCGAACGCGGTGACCCGGATCAGGGCGCCCTCGAGTTCCCGGATCGAGTTGGAGACCCGGCTCGCGATGAACTCCAGGACGTCGGCCGGCGCATACATCCGTTCCTGCGCGGCCTTCTTCTGCAGGATCGCGATGCGCGTCTCCAGGTCGGGCGGCTGGATGTCGGCGAGCAGGCCCCACTCGAACCGGGTACGCATCCGGTCCTCCAGTGTGGCCAGTTGGCGCGGCGACCGGTCCGAGCTGATCACGATCTGCTTGTTGGCGTTGTGCAGGGTGTTGAAGGTGTGGAAGAACTCCTCCTGCGTCCGCTCGCGGTTCTCCAGGAACTGGATGTCGTCGATCAGCAGGATGTCGACGTCGCGGTAGCGGCGCTGGAACGCTTGGGTCTTGTCGTCGCGCAGGCTGTTGATGAAATCGTTGGTGAACTCCTCGGTCGACACGTAGCGCACCGAGCGCGCGTGGCCGAGGGTGGTGGCGTAGTGGCCGATCGCATGCAGGAGGTGGGTCTTGCCCAGCCCGGAGCTTCCGTAGATGAAGAGCGGGTTGTACGCCTTGGCCGGCGATTCGGCGACGGCCACCGAGGCGGCGTGCGCGAAGCGGTTGGACGAGCCGATGACGAACGACTCGAACAGGTACTTCGGATTGAGCCGGTTGCCGTCGTTGCCCCCGGGCCGCGGCGAGGCGCCCGGGCCGCGCAGGTCGATCGGGGGACGGCCGGGGCCGTTGTCGCCGCGGACGGGCAGCGGGTCGTCACGACGGTCCTGGCCGATCAGGGCCGGCCGGTCGTCGGGAAACCGCTGGTTGTCCGGGTAACGCTGGTTGTCGCGCAGCTGCGACGGGTCGGCGGCGAGCCGGTGCGCGACCGTGTCGTTCGGCGTCGGCGGTGCCACCTGGTCCGGTCCCTGGTCCGGCGGGTGCGTCACACCGGTCCGGTTCGACGGCGGGGGCGGCGGTTGCTGCGACGGGTCGGCGAACAGGGCCTCCTGCCCGTCACGGGCGGTGGGCACCCCGCGTGGGTACGGCCCGGGCAGCGACGAATGCTGCGCGGAACCCGTCGGGTACGCCTCGGCGGGGTACTCCTGCGGGGTGTAGGCGGGTTCCTGCTGGCGTGGCTGACCCGGATAGGTCGGCAGTTCGGGCTGGTACGGCCGGGGGTCGTAGTGCCGGGCCTGCGGTTCGCCGGCGGGCGGCTCGCCCACCTCGGACGGTGAGCCGTAGACCGTGCCGGTCATCGTGGATATCCCGGAACCGTCCTCCGGGGGACGAACCGTAACGGCGACCTGGATCGGCCGGTTGAGGCGCTTGGTCAGTGCTTCGGTGATCGCCGGGCGCAGGCGGGACTCGATGATGTCGCGGGTGTACGTGTCCGGAACCGACAGTAGAGCGGTGTCCTCGACGATCGCCCGGAGCCGGGTCAGCTGTAGATAGGCACGCTGCTGGGGCGAGGCGATCTCGTCGGACAATTCCTCGAGAGTCTCCCGCCACAACCCGCCCAGGTCGACCTGATCGGCCACCGCCGCGCCACCCCCATCGCCACCGACCCCCGGTGGAGCTTGTCCGGCCTTTCGCCTGTGCTGCCTCTCGTCGCCCCCATGGGCGGTCGATCGGCTTCCCCCAACCCAGCACAGCTAACCTGCTGAACACGCACGGCGCCACCCAGCTATCCACAGGTTATCCACAACCTGTGGCGCCACCGGTGGCCGCTCCCGGCCGGATTGGTCGGCAGATTTACCGGAGCCTGTAGCGGCGCGGGCTGAAAACAGGCTCATCGTGGCGAACGATCCACCTGCTTGTCCGGTTTTGGCCGCCGCTTCGCGGTTTGCAGACGGCCGGTGAGACCAGCAACCGCGCACGCTAACAGCGGTGACGCGTGGACTACAACTGCCGCCCGGAGCCCGCCGCAGCCCGTCCGCAGGAAAAGATTCACTTTGTGCGTGGAAAGACCAGGTGGTTGGCGCACGCCCCGGCTTGTCGGCGTGCCGACCAAGGATATGGTTGACCGCTGTAAGTGCCCTGCGTAGGGTTGGGCGGTTGCTCCGCCGCACTCTGCTAAAGTGGCGTCTTGCAGCGGATGCCCCCTGGATGTAAGACGAAGACGGAGTATTGACGTGAGCAAGCGCACCTACCAGCCGAACAACCGCCGGCGTGCCAAGACCCACGGCTTCCGGCTGCGCATGCGCACCCGTGCCGGTCGCGCCATCCTCTCGGCCCGCCGTACCAAGGGCCGCGACAAGCTGTCGGCCTGAGCCGACCGCAGTCAGGCCGGAATGCTCAGGTAGTCGTGCTGGCCGCGACGCAGCGACTGCGGCGTAGCAACGACTTCGCCGCAGCGATCCGCGGTGGCCGTCGTGCCGGCCGTGGGACTCTGGTCGTTCACCTGCTTATCGAGGAGCCGGCGTTCGCCTCCACGGCGCGCGCCGGCTTCGTCGTATCCAAAGCCGTGGGCAACGCGGTGACCCGCAACGAGGTCAAGCGCCGTCTCCGGCACCTGGTCCGTCCCTTGCTGGACGACCTTCCGGCTGGCGCGTCCCTGGTCGTGCGCGCGCTGCCACCTTCCGCCGCCGCTCCGTTCGCCGTGCTCGCCGCGGACCTGGAGTCGGCGCTCGCAGCCGCCCGCCGATCGCGGCGGCCCCGATGAGCGTCACCGCCCGGCTGCTGAGCGCAGCGGTCGTCGCGTACCGTCGATACTTGAGTCCGGCGTTGCCGGCTCGCTGCCGGTTCTATCCCTCGTGCAGCGCATACGCCCAGGAGGCGTTGGCGAAGCACGGTGCGATTCGGGGTACGGGCCTGACAGTCTGGCGGCTCCTGCGCTGCCAACCTTTCCACCCTGGCGGGTACGACCCGGTGCCTGACCCGATCCGTCACCGTCCTGCCGATGTGACTGGAGCATAGATTGAGTCTCGACTGGATCTACTACGCCATTTCGTGGATCCTCCTCCGCTGGCATGCCCTGTGGGACGCGATCGGCATCCCGGACGGCCGGGTGGTCGGCACCAACTGGGCCTGGATCCTGGCGATCATCTTCCTGGTGGTGACGCTGCGCGTCATTCTCTTCCCGGTCTTCGTGAAGCAGATCAAGAGCCAGCGGGCCATGCAGGCACTGCAGCCCAAGGTCAAGGCTCTGCAGGAGAAGCACAAGGGTGACCGCGAGACGCTCCAGAAAGAGATGATGGAGCTCTACAAGACGGAGAAGGCCAACCCGCTGATGGGCTGCCTTCCGATGTTCTTGCAGATCCCGGTCTTCTTCGGCCTCTTCCACGTGCTTCAGCACCTGGACCCGTCGATCTCCGAGAAGTACAAACTCCTCTACGGCTGGACGCTCGGCCAGTTCGACAGCGCCGCCAACGCGCACCTGTTCAGCGCCCCGATCAGCGCCAAGTTCGGCTCCTCCGCCGCCGAACTGGCCGCGGTCGGTGCCGACGGGACCACCGTCAAGGTCCTGGCCGGCATCCTGGTCCTGGTCATGATGGGGACGACGTTCCTCACCAGCCGCCAGATGATCCTCAAGACCGGCTGGGCCGAGGACCCGCAGCAGAAGATGATCCAGCGCCTGATGCTCTACGGCATCCCGTTCTCGCTGCTGATCTCCGGCTCGCTGTTCCCGATCGGTGTGGTCATCTACTGGGTCACCAACAACCTGTTCACCCTGGCCCAGCAGCAGTGGGTGCTCCGCAAGTTCCCGCCGGTGCAGATGGCGGGCGCCAAGACGTCCTCCGCGGCGAAGCCGGGCGGCGGCACGAACCGGGGCGGCAGCGCCAAGAGCCCGGTTCAGCCGGCCCGCACCGGTGGTCTCTTCGGTGCCCGCAAGGCGCAGGCCGAGCCGGTCACCCCGGTCGTCGACGCCAACGCCCGGGCGCCCAAGCCCGGTGCCAAACCGGTGAATCCGAAGAAGGGCGCCCGACCGGCGGCCAAACCCAAGGGATGATCGCTGCTCGGGCCCGTCCGGACCCGAGCGCTCTCCCGCTACCGACCTCCCCGCGCTGCCGGGCACGAATCGGCGCCGTGGGAAACATCGGACCGACTTCGGTCCGGCCCGAGTGACAACGGAGATGAGACCGTGACCGACACCAGCACGCCCCCTTCCGCCGGTTCGTCCGCCGGTTCGTCCGCATCAGAGGACGTCGAGCCGGTCGCCGGTGCCGAGGGGACAGCCTCCACCGAGGTCAAGAAGTCGGAGAGCGTCGCCTCGGACGGCGACCTGTTCCGCCAGAGCGAGATCGCCGCGGACTACGTCGAGGGGCTGCTGGACATCCTCGACTACGACGGCGACATCGACGAGCTGGTCTCCGCCGGTCGTCCGATGGTCGAGGTCGTCGGTGGCCGCCTGCAGCCGCTCGTCGGCCAGCGGGGCGCCACGCTCGAAGCGCTCCAGGAACTCACCCGCCTGGCGATCTTCCGCGCCACCGGCTCGCCCAGCCGGCTGCTGCTGGACATCGGCGGCTACCGCGCGGCCCGGCGCAAGGAACTCGGGGCGGTGGCCCGCAACGCCGTGGAGAAGGTCAAGGAGCACGGCGACCCGGTCCGCCTGGAGCCGATGTCGGCCTTCGAACGCAAGTGCGTGCACGACGTCGTCAACGCGATCTCGGGTGTGCAGAGCGAGTCCGAGGGCGTGGAGCCCAACCGGCGCATCGTGGTGCGTGTGGCGGACTGATCATGACGAACCCACGCCACGGCGCGGGTGACCTCGGCCCGGGCGAGCTGACGCCCGGGCCGTCGTCTTTCCCGTTGTCGTCCCCCGAAGCTGTTGTCCCCCCTGGCGTTTCCTCCGTGGTGGCCGGTTCTGATCCTGCGGACCCGGACGGTCCGTCGGTGTTGGTGCCGCCCGCGGAGATCGCCGCCGCGGCCGCTGAGGTGTTCGGAGAGCGCCTCGAGCTGGCCGGCCGGTACGCGGAGCTGCTCGCCACCGAGGGTGTCGTCCGTGGGCTGATCGGGCCCCGGGAGACTCCCCGGCTCTGGGAGAGGCACCTGGTCAACTGTGGAGTTATGTCCCAGTTAATCCCATTAGGCGCTTCGGTGATTGACGTCGGATCTGGTGCCGGTCTGCCCGGTATCGTGCTGGCTGTGGCCCGCCCAGACCTGGACATCACGCTGGTCGAGCCACTGGCACGGCGCACCTCCTTCCTCGACGAGGCGGTGGAAGCGCTCGACCTGAGCAACGTCACGGTCGTCCGCGGGCGTGCCGAAGAAGTGATCGGAGAACTGCCCGAAGCGGACGTCGTGACGGCACGCGCGGTCGCCGCCCTCGACAAACTCGCGGGCTGGTGCCTGCCGCTGGCCAAGGTCGGCGGACGGCTGCTGGCGCTCAAGGGGGCGTCGGCGGCAGACGAGGTCGCCGAGCACGCCAGGGCCCTGGCGAAGCTGGGCGGTGGCGAGACGGTGGTGCGGCTCTGCGGAGCCGGGCTGATCGACCCGCCGGCGACGGTGGTGGACGTGATCAAGGAACGGCACGTGGTGCCGGTGCGGGGCCCCAGTGCGGCTGCTGTTCGGCGCGCGGAGCGGCGTACGGAGCGTCGTTCTGAGGGGCGCTCAGAGCGTCGCTCGGATGGGCGCTTGGATGGGCGTTCGGAGGCGGGGCAGGGCGGGGCTCGGCGCGGTGATGGGCGGAAGGGAACGCGGAGGAGATAACCATGGGCAGGCGGGGCGCACGGAGACGTAAGGCCAAAGTGCATCCCGCCGTTGCTCCCGGGCCTGCGGTGGTGCGCTGCGAAGGTGTGGCTGCCGTCAGGGCCGGCGGTTCCTCCCCGGCCGATGGTTCCTCCCCGGTCGGCGGTTCCTCTGCGACGGCCGGTGGTTCTTCCGCAGGCGGTGGCTCTTTCGCGGCCTGCGTGGACGGGACCTCGGGTGTACGCCGTGCAGGGCCGGCCGTGGTGCGCGTCGACGAGGCGGTGGCCACGTGGCTGGACGGGCTGGCGGGCGTTCGGTGGGACGGGTCCACCGTGGCGCCGCAGCTTCACGTGGTGGGTAGCGGTGCGTTGTCTACCTGTTTGCGGGCGGCGTGTGTTCGAGGCGGGGCGTGCTCGGACTGTGCGCCTCTGGTGGAAGCCGGGTCAGGGGTGCTTCCTCCGCTTGGCGGGACGACCGTGGTGCGGTTGAGGGGCGGGGTCACGCGTACCCGAAAAGGGTTTGAATCTTTTGACCTTGTACCTGAAGCGGCTGAGCTTGCTGCGTTGGTTGCGCCCATTGATGCCGTTTTGGTGACGGGTAAAGCGACGTTGCGTCCGACTCATCGGACTGAGGACCATGGCGACACAAGCCCGACGGCCGTAGGCTGGCCAAGCGTCGATAACGTGGACCGGATTCTCCCCGCCGGGGCGCATGGTCAGCCGGCCGAATCCTTCCTCACTCACAGGGATAAAGCGGTGCATGAGTACGGTGTTTCACGTGAAACCGAGTCGCCTCTCGACAGGCCGTCGGCAGTGAACGCGGGTGGGCTGCACGCCGGTGACCAGAATGCCCCCCTGCCGCGGGCAGCCGGCGCTTACGGCCAGCCAGCGCGTTACGGCTACGGCACACCCCTGCCCCAGCAGCCAGTTGCGGCGGTACGGTCCTCCAGCGCTCCGGCCTCCGGAGTCCCCGCCGAGCATGTTTCACGTGAAACGCCGGGCGGGGTTGAGGACGATCCGCCCCTTGCCATGGAAGCGTTGCGAGCTGTGCAGATCCTCAACCCGAGCGGCGAGATCGTCATGCCGCGCCCCGACCACCCGCGGGTGATTTGCGTCGCCAACCAGAAGGGTGGGGTCGGGAAGACCACGACCACCGTCAATCTGGCGGTGGCGCTGGCGCTCCACGGCAACCGGGTGCTGGTGGTTGACCTTGACCCACAGGGCAATGCCTCCACCGGTCTGAACGTGCCCCACCATGCGGGTGTGCCGGACGTCTACGACTGCCTGATCGACAATGTTCCGCTCGCCGAGGTGGCGCAGCAGGTCGAGGGCATTCCGACTCTCTACTGCGTGCCGGCCACGATCGACCTCGCCGGCGCCGAGATCGAACTCGTCTCAGTGGTGGCCCGGGAATCCCGCCTGGCGCGGGCGATCTCCGGGCACCCGGAGAAGTTCGACTACGTCTTCATCGACTGCCCACCGTCGCTCGGCCTGCTGACGGTCAACGCGCTCTGCGCGGCGCAGGAGGTGCTGATACCCATTCAGTGCGAGTACTACGCGCTGGAGGGCCTCAACCAGCTGATCAACAACATCAACCTGGTACGCCAGCACCTCAACCCGACGCTCGACGTTTCCACGATCCTGCTGACCATGTACGACCGGCGTACGCGCCTGGCCGACGCGGTGGAACAGGACGTCCGGAACCACTTCGGAGCCAAGGTCTTGAACGCCGTTATCCCCCGGAACGTACGAGTGTCCGAGGCTCCTAGCTATGGCCAGTCCGTGATGACCTACGATCCGGGATCACGGGGTGCAACGAGCTACTTCGAGGCAGCCCTGGAGATCGCTATGCGTGGGGTCAACACGGGAGGAACGGCATGAAGAACCGTCCGCGGGGTGGCCTGGGCCGCGGCCTGGGTGCGTTGATCCCCACGGCGCCTGCCGCTGAGCCGGCCACTCCCGGCGAGGCTGAGGAATCGCCGGAGGGCGCGGGGGCGGCCGCCGGTCTGGCGTCCTTCCCGTCGGATGCGGCGGGCTCGTCGTCTCTGTCGACTCTGGCACCACTGTCGTCGTTGCCGCCGGCGCTGCAGTCGTCGGCGCTGCCGTCGCTTCCTGAGGTGGAACTCGCGCCGGTGCCGGGTGCCCGGTTCGCCGAACTCGCCGTCTCCGACATCGAGCCGAACGCGAAGCAGCCCCGGCATGTCTTCGACGAAGAGGCGCTGGAGGAGTTGAAGGCCTCGATTCAGGAGGTCGGCTTCCTCCAGCCGATCGTGGTGCGGGAGCTCGGCGACGGCCGCTACGAACTGGTCATGGGCGAGCGCCGGTGGCGTGCCGCCCAGGCCGTCGGCAAGGAGACCATCCCGGCGATCGTGCGGGACACCCCCGACGACGCGATGCTGCGCGACGCGCTGCTCGAGAACATCCACCGGGCGAACCTCAACCCGCTGGAAGAAGCCGCGGCGTACCAGCAGCTGCTCGAAGAGTTCGGTGCCACGCACGAGGAACTCGCCCGGCGGATCGGCCGCAGCCGCCCGCAGATCTCCAACACCATCCGGCTGATGAACCTGCCGGCGCCGGTGCAGCGGCGGGTGGCGGTCGGCGTGCTGTCGGCGGGACACGCGCGGGCACTCCTCGGCTTGGACGACAGCGAAGCCCAGGAGAAGCTCGCGCTGCGAATCGTGGCCGAAGGCCTGTCGGTGCGGGCCACCGAGGAACTGGTTCAGCTTGCGGCAGCCGAAGGCCCGGCCAAGAAGGCGGCACCCGCCCGCCGAGCCAAGGTGCACGCACCCGCCCTGAACGATCTGGCCGAGCGTCTGTCGGATCGCTTCGACACCCGGGTGAAGGTCGACATCGGCCGGAACAAGGGAAAGATAACGATCGAGTTCGCGACGGTCGACGACCTCGAGCGGATCGTGGGCATGATCGGCGTTGAGGAAGAGGGAGCCGGCGAACGCGGTAGCGAGGCCGCGGAGGAGTAGCCGGATCGGCTCCGGTTGCTGGAAGGTGACGGAAGCGCGTGGCCGTGGTGGTCGCGCGCTTTTTCGTGCCCAGGGTTGTGGAATCGGCGTTCTGAAGTGATCTTTTGCCCCACGAGCCCCAACGTGAAATCCCAGGAGAATCGCTCTGACAGAACCCCAAAGCGACCGGTTCTCACGTTGGCAGTAGCCGCTGGTGGGGTGTCGGCGGGTGTGGGGGTTCTGATTCGGAACCGTGGCTGGATCTGCCGCGACGACGACAGGGCTCGGGGTCGGGTGGTCGTTTCACGTGAAACCGGCAAGATCACTGAGAATGCGTTATTGGTATTCCTGGGTCACTCGCGTAGCTCTGGCTCATGTCTCTGTGTTTCACGTGAAACGGGAAGATCGCCGAAGTTGGGGCGGCTTGGCTGCGCTGATTCTTGGAGGGGCGACTCTTCCCGCCGAGCTCCGCGACAATTCCCCGGAGCCCGGAGCCCGGAGCCCGGAGCCCGGAGCCCGGAGCCCGGAGCCCGGAGCCCGGAGCCCGGAGCCCGGAGCCCGGAGCCCGGAGCCCGGAGCCCGGAGCCCGGAGCCCGGAGCCCGGAGCCCGGAGCCCGGAGCCCGGAGCCCGGAGC
>NZ_BSSY01000021.1:0-168000 GCF_030269225.1 Actinoplanes sp. NBRC 101535
CTCGAACTCCAAATACCAGGCCCGCGGACCGAACATCGACCGCCACACCTACAAGGCCACCACCAGCATCAACGTCGTCACCGACGAGCCTTGACGCATGAGCCATCCGCCTAACTGAACGGCGTTGCCGCTAGTCGTGGTGGTGGTTTTTGGGGTGGTGGTTTTGGTTGTCGAGCCGCCGGTTGTTTTGCCGGTGTATGGGTTGTAGATGATGCCGTTGCCGACGTCGACCAGCATTCCGGTGGGGTCGGACGACGTGATCGGGCTGTTGTTGGCGTAGACGTAGGCGTTCCACTGCTGCGGGTCGGTCAAGTCCTGGACCGGGTCGACCGAGACGAAGCGGCCCAACGCCGAGTCGTACTCGCGGGCCCCGATGTGGATCAGGCCGGTGGGGTCCAGGTCACCGCCGACGAAGCCCTTGCTGTTGGGCCACATCGGGTTGACGCCGCGCGGACCGCCGTACGGCGTCTGCCGCCGGACGGTGTGCTGCAGGGTGGAGGCGTTGACCGTCAGTTGCTGGGTGCCCTGGTGGTCGGCGAAGAGCCAGGCCAGGCTCGCGGTGGCCTGGGTACGGGAGGCGATGGTGCCGCCGCCGAAGCTGTAGTAACGGGTACCGCTGTTCACGATGGTGGCCGTGGACGCGCGCCGGACCTCCATGCCCGGCAGATAGAGGGTGGCGCCGTCGTTGTCGCGGCGGATGAGGCGGGTGCCGTCGGCGTCGTACAGGCTGGTGGTGACCTTGCTGCCTTCGACGGACTTGACAGCCTTGCCCTCGGCGTTCCAGGTGAGGGTCTGGGTGGCCGTGTCGCCGGGGCGGGTCAGCGTGTTGCCGGTGTCGTCGTACGTGTAGCCGACCGTCACGCTGCTCTGGTCCGCTTGGGTCGTGGTCATGCCGGTGACCGCGTGCGGGCGGACCACACCGGCACCCGCGGTGGGCACCGCGTACGCGCGGGTGGTGTCACCAGCCGAACCGTGCGTGACCTCCTTGGTGCGGTTGCCCAGGTTGTCGAACGTCCAGTCGGTCCAGTACGCCGCCGGACCGCCTAGGTTCGCCACCGACGGCACGGTCTCGCAGTCGACGCCGGCCTTCGGCGTCCAGGCCGAGGTGAGCCGCTGCAGGTGGTCGTGGGTGAAGCACTGGGTCTCGGCCTCGCCGATCCCCGGGGTGTCGGAGATCGAGGTGATCTGGCCGCTGTCGTCGTAGGTGTAGGAGCGGTCGGCGATCGTGCCGGCCGCGCCCTGCACCTTGACCTGCACCTGGTGGGCGCGGCGTGTTGAGGTGATCCAGCCGCACCCACGCCGCCAGGCCGTAGCTCTGGGTGCTGTCGACCACCGGGCCGGCGGTGGTCAGCTGGCACCGGAAGATGGGTAGTGCACGCCGGGCCGCAGTCGGCTACACGATCGAAGTCCGCGGCGTCCCGCAGACCTGGTAACAACCGGCCCTGCTCCTTCAGCCGAAGAAGATGATCAGGTCTCGGTCGGCGTCGCGGGCGGTGCGGAACCAGACGATCAGGTCTTGGGCGGCCGCCCGCAGCCGGGGCTCGACGGCCAGAGTGGGAAGCGCGGCCTCATACTCCTGGGCGGCCTTGGCGCACTGCTCGGCACTGAGGGTCACCACGGTCGGGTAGTCGTCCGGGGCGGGCAGGTCGATCTCCGGCTCGTAGACGGTGAAGCCGTCCGGCAACTGCCCGGTGACCCCGGCGTCCCGCAGGGCCGTGGAAAGTTCCAGCACGCCGGCCTTCCCGCCGGGGAGCGGCGAAAGATGGCCCTCGATCAGCTGGGTGCCGAGCGCCTCCACCAGGACGCGGTAAGCGGCGGCGTAGACGACACCATGTTCGTCATCCAGGTCACCCCCGGGGATCGCCCGCAGGGCCTCGACCAGCGTGGGCTGCCCGCCGTCGCCACTCTCGTCCACGTCGTCGCGCAGTTCCTCGTCGAAGTCGGCGATGTCATCAGCCGACTCGGCGATCAGCTCTTCGATCCGCTCCGCGCTGCCGGCCAGCCCCGCCAGCTCGTCCGCGTCCACCAGGTATCCCACAAATCCGTTTGCCACGCCTGAACGTTAGCCGCCGCCCCAGCGCCTCGGCACCGAGCCGCCCACATCGCCACCAACGATCACACCCATCCATCAAAACCGCGGTTCAGACGACCGGGCGTGACGGAGACTCAAACCACAGCACCTAAATCGTGGCGGCGAGAAGGCGGCGGGCGGCATCGGCCAGCTTCTCGTCGAGGTCGATGCTGTGCCAGCCGCCTCCGGGGGCGGTGACGCGTTCGTCTGTTCGTACCAGAAAACGCAGTACGGGAATCAGCTGGAGATCGGCGGTCCTCATCTCCGTCAACTGCTTGAGGGTCATGAGATCGGCCGGGTGTCCTTTGTCGAGGTCGAGAAGGGTCCTCGTCAGGGCGTGGCTTGCCGGTTGTTCGGGTACCGATGATCGGTCTTCCGCTTTCCGATGCTCCGCCGACGGGGGCAGGGCTTCGGCTGTCTCCCACGCCGATGCGACGCGCAGGAGCGTCTGCCGTTCGAGGCCGGCTGGAGTGTCGGCCAGCCTCGACTCGATGGCCGGGAGCAGCCTGTCGGACCACGGGGCCGCCTCCAGCAGGAGTTCGTCGACGGAAGGAAGAGCGGGCAGCGACACCGCCGCTTCGTACACCTGATGGTGGGGGTATCCGAAGTATGGCGATCGCAGGGCGGACAACAGATGCGGGACGCAGCGAGAGTCGCCGGCCCGGGCCAGTCCCCAGATCGCGGTCTGCCGTGCGTGCCCCCCGTCGCCGGCGGCGATCTCCGCGAGCCGGTTCGTATGTTCCGGCTTGCGTGACCGGGACAGCGCAAGGACGAACAGCGCTCTGCTGCTCACCGACTCGGCGGGGTCGTCCAGTGCCCGGAATCCCGCGGCGGCGACGTCGGCCATCGCGGACCTCCATCTGGCCGCCACCCGTATCAGCACCTTGAACGCCACGGTCCTGGTCGCCGCATCGGCCGATGCGAGCAGCCCGGTCCCCAGGCTCAGACGAAGGTTCCGGTCATCGGCCAACCGTTGGTCGACCCACAGCACGATCGACTGACGCCGACCGGGCACACACCAGGTTCGACGCCACTGCTCGACGTCCGGGGCAGAGAGCGCCTCCACGAAGACTCCGGCGTCCCCCGGCCCTCGCAGGATGAAGGCGCCCGCCATCCGCACCTGCGGCGAACCTCTCGACACGACGCTGAGGACCCTGTCGGCCACTGAGTCTCGGACGGCAGCCAGCGACACCTGCAGCAGGTCGGCGATGGCTGTCAACTGTCCCAGCAGTGCCGGCTCGTCCTGCTCCGTCGAACACACCTCCAGAAGCCGCTCCAGGAACTGCTCTTGGTCGAACTCCGCCGACGCCAACGCCGACGAGGCGACGCGCCGAACGCCGACGTCGCCATCAGTCAGCAGGCTGGCCACCTGAGGCAGGTTTTCGCGCCACATACGCAACCACGGGATCTTCGGCTCCTGCGTCGCCGCTGCCCGGCCGGCTTCTCGAGCGATCTCACCGATCAGCCGCACCACGGCCGCCCGAGCCGGGCAGCCGGCCTCCACCACCATGCCCACGAGAACAGGGACGGCTTCCACCGACGCGGAGTACACAACATGGCCTTGGTGAACCAGCCGTGCACGAAGCTCACGGACGATCTCGTCGGGATCCTCCGCCCGGTAGATCTCACGCAGCAGCGGCGGCAGGTCAGCGGCATCGCCGCATGCGTGATCGAGTCCCGCCCACGCGACACCCTCAAGTCTGCTGCTCAGATCCACCTTCGACGCCTTTCACGGGAGCCAGTCACGCAAGAAGATCAGCCGATAGCAATGGCCAGGGTTTCGACGGCGGTGAGCAGTTCGGGGCCGTCGAGGAAGGTGCGGTCGTTGTGGCCGGCGTCGGGCACGACGATTGCCTGCGTGAGGTTGGCGGCGGCGTCGGCTACGGCTTGGCTCTGGGAGGGCGGGACGATCGTGTCAGCTGAGCCGTAGACCACGATCGTTGGCGCCTTCACCTGGGTGACCCGCTCGGCCACCGGGAAACGGTCGCGGAGCAGGGCGCGTACCGGGAGGAAG
The DNA here is from genome assembly GCF_030269225.1 of Actinoplanes sp. NBRC 101535. NCBI lineage: Bacteria > Bacillati > Actinomycetota > Actinomycetes > Micromonosporales > Micromonosporaceae > Actinoplanes > Actinoplanes sp. NBRC 101535. The sequence goes on from NZ_BSSY01000021.1 coordinate 4,086, forward strand.
GGGTAATGCACGCTTCCGGCCGCCGCCAAGTCCGTGAAGGGTGACCGTAGGAGCAGCCCGGCTGGCGGATGCCGCACGGCCAGGCCGGTGGCTACAGCGGTGCCCAGGCTCTCGCCGAAGTAGATCAGGTGGTCGGCGGCGAAACCGGCCTCGCCGATCAGGTAGGAGCGGGCCGCGTCCGCGTCGTGGGCCAGGCCCTGCTCGGTGGGGCTGCCGGGGTTGCCGCCGTAGCCGCGATAGTCCAGGAGTAACACGGTCAGGCCTCGGCCGGCCAGGGCGGTGGCGAGCAGCATGCGGCCTGATCGGCTGCCGCCGTTGCCGTGGGCCACCAGGACCGCGATCCGGCGGTCGGTGACGTCCGGCGGTGGGGGCACCGACCATGCGGCGAGGTCCAGGCCGTCCACGGTGTGCAGAACCACAGCGCGAGCCGAGGACGGCAGCGGCGGCGTGAGACGGTCCGGGAAGTAGATGACGCGACGCTGAAAGACCCAGGCCAGGGCGATGAGGAGCAGCACGACCACGATTACAGCGGGTACGCCGCGCAGCAGAACCATTCTCATCGCTGACTCCTCTGTGGACTTCGGGGTTGCGCGACGGGGCGGACTCGCCTATTCAGCAACGCATGGGGCTGTGGGGACGCGAGCGGGAGCTCGAACGGCTGGACGGGCTGCTCGACGCGGTAGCGGGTGGGCTCAGCGGGGTGCTGGTGGTGCGCGGGGAGGCGGGGATCGGCAAGACCGCGCTGCTCGAATACGCCGCCGGGGCCGCGGACGGGCGGATGCGGGTGTTGCGGGTCGCTGGGGTCGAGGCGGAGGCGGACTATCCGTTCGCGGCGCTGCACCGGCTGCTGATCCCGTTCCTCGAGCTGCCGCACCGGCTGCCGGCGGCCCAGCACCGGGCGCTGCTGGTCGCCTGCGGACTGACCGAAGGAACACCGGCCGAAGGAGCGCAGGCCGGAGGGGCGCCGGCCGACCGGCATCTGGTCAGCCTCGCCGCGCTCGGGCTGCTCGCGGAGGCGACCACGGCGCACGGCCCGCTGCTGTGCTGCGTGGACGACACCCAATGGCTGGACGGGGAATCCGCGGCGGCGCTGGCGTTCGTGGCGCGGCGGGTGCACGCCGAAGGGGTCGGGTTCGTTTTCACGGTCCGGAGCGGTAACGGGTTCGGCCTGCTGGACGGCCTTCCGGCGATCGAGCTGGAAGGGCTGGGTGACGAGGCGGCCGGTGGGCTGCTGCGGGCGGTGGTGGGTGGGCCGCTGGATCCGGCGGTCGCGGCACGGATCGTCCGGGCCACCGGCGGCAACCCGCTCGCGCTGACCGATCTCGGTCACGAGCTGACCGATGACCAGTTGCTCGGCGGACGGCAGCTGCCCGAGCCGCTGCCGATCGGCACCCGTCTCGAGGCGCATTACCGGCGGCAGGTCGACGGGCTGCCGCCGCAGGCCCGGACCTGGCTGCTGCTGGCCGCCGCCGAACCCTCGGGACGGCTGGACCGGATCACGGCCGCCGCGGGGGTGCTCGGCGTCGCCGCCGACGCCGGGGAGCCCGCAGAGGCCGTGCGGCTGGTGACGATCGAGGCCGATGTCCGGTTCCGGCATCCGCTCGTGCGGTCCGCCGTTTACAGCGGGGCCACGCCGGGGGAACGGCGGGCCGCACACCGCGCGCTGGCCGGGGCCACCACCGACGCCGTCGACGCGGACCGCCGGGCCTGGCACCTGGCGTCGGCCGCGCTCGGACCGGACCCGGAGGTCGCCGACGAGCTGGAACGGTGTGCCGGGCGGGCGGCCGCCCGGGGTGGTTATGCCGCGCGGGTCAGCTTCCTGGCCCGGGCCGCCGAGCTGACGCCGGACGACCGGCTGCGAGCCCGCCGCCGCGTGGTCGCCGCGCAGGCCGCGATCACCGCGGGCGCCCCGCTGCAGGCCCGGTCGCTGCTCGACGGCCTGAACCCGGCCTGGCTGGACGACGCGGACCGGGGAGGTGCGCTGATCGCCCGCGCCTACGCCGGGATCACGCTCGGGGACGGGACCGTGGCCGACGCGGCGGCGATCTGCCTGGAAGCGGCCCGGGCGTTCGGCGACGGGACGCCCGAGGCCACCGAGACGGCGCTCTTTCGCAGCGTGCAGTGGGCGATCAACGCGGAACACCTGATGCGCGGCACCACCCCGGCCGACCTCGCCACGGCGGTGCTGGCCGGGCCCGCCGACGACCTGGCCACCGGGTTCGCCACGCTGATCGCGCACGGCTATGAGCAGGCCGAACCGATCCTGCGCCGGGGCGTGGCGGCGCTGCTGTCCCCGGACACGCCGGACGCGCTCTTCCTCGAGCGGTACATCGTGGCGGTCACGGCGTGCACGATCCGCTGGGACGTCACCAACGGTGTCGCGGTCATGCAGCGGGCGGTGGAGACGGCCCGCCGCACGGGGGCGTTGTGGGAACTCGACGCGGCCCTCTATGCCTACTCCACGAACCGCGCCGACCTGGGTTTTCTCGCCGAGGCCGAGCAGTTGATGATCGAAAGCCATCAGATCCGGTCGGCGCTCGGCGCCACCACCGACCAGTGGGAGGTCTATCAGTTCCCGGAGATGCTGGCGTGGCGCGGCACCGCGGAGCATCTCGCGGAGCGGATCCGCGGGATCGGCGCGGCGTCGGTGCCGCTCGGGCACGGCGCGGTGGTCGCGCTCGCCCGTTATGCCGAGGCGCTGCTCGCCCTCGGTCGCGGGCACCACGACGAGGCCCGCGAGATCCTGCGCGGGCTTGTCGACGACGATCCGCTCGGGACCCAGACACGGGTGTTGCCGGACCTCGTGGAGGCGGCGATCCGGTCGGGGGACCGGGCGCTCGCCGTGCGTACCCTCACCATCTTGATCTCGCGGGCCTCGGCGGCCGGCACGCCTCGCGCGCTCGGGTTGCTCGCCAGATCGCGGGCACTTCTCGCGCGGGGAGAGACGGCCGACGAGCTCTATCGCGAGGCCCTCGCCCACTTCGCGGACATCGGGTCGCGGACGGATCTCGCGCGGGCACATCTGGTTTACGGAGAGTGGCTGCGCAGGGAGAAACGCCGGCGTGAGGCGCGGGACCAGCTGCGTGCGGCGCGGGACGCCTTCGTCGCGATAGGAGCCATGGGGTACGCGGAGAGAGCAGTCCAGGAACTCGCGGCGGCCGGAGAACCGTCCGCGTCCGTGTCGTCGTCGCATTTCTCCTTCACCGCCTCCTCGTCAGCTGTCTCCGCCCTCGGCACTTCCACCAACGGCGCCTCCGCGGGCGGCGACCTCACGCCCCAGGAGGCGACGATCGCGGCGCTGGCCCGGGACGGAGCGACCAACGGCGAGATCGCCGCACGGGTGTACCTGAGCGTGAACACGGTCGATTACCACCTCCGGAAGGTCTTCCGGAAGCTCGGCATCAGCTCGCGGCGGCAATTGAAGCACGCCTACCCACCTCGATGAATAGGCATCTGAACGTAGTCGGACTACGCATCTGAACGTAGGCCGACTACGCATCTCGCCGGATTCGCGCGGCCGGATTTCGGAGGAGCATCGAGCCCGCAGGACGAACGGGCTGACTCGATCTCCGAAGGGGAATCATGGGCTTCGTGACCGCCGCGGACGGCGCGCGGATCTTCTACAAGGACTGGGGCAGCGGGCCGCCGGTGCTGCTCAGCCACGGCTGGCCGCTGAACGCGGACAGCTGGGAGGCGCAGGCGCTCCTCCTGGCCGAGCACGGCCACCGGGTGATCGCGCACGACCGGCGCGGGCACGGGCGGTCCGATCAGACGTGGCACGGCAACGACATGGACACGTACGCCGATGATCTGGCCACCCTGATCGACGCGCTCGACCTGCGGGACCTCACCCTGGTCGGGTTCTCCACCGGCGGCGGCGAGGTGGCCCGCTACGTCGGCCGGCACGGCACCGGGCGGGTCGCCGGGATCGTGCTGGTCTCGGCCGTGCCGCCGTTCATGCTGCGCACCGACGACAACCCGGGTGGCGTGCCGGTGGAGGTGTTCGACGACATCCGGGCCGGGTCGGTCACCGACCGGTCCCAGCTCTACCACGACCTCGCCGACGGGCCGTTCTTCGGCAACAACAGGCCCGGCGCCGACGTGTCCGAGGGCGTCCGGGACGCGTTCTGGCTGCAGAGCATGGCGTCCGGGCACCGCAACGCCTACGAGTGCATCGCCGCCTTCTCCGCCACCGACTTCCGCGGTGACCTGGACAGCTTCGACGTGCCCACGCTCGTCATCCACGGCGACGACGACCAGGTCGTGCCGTTCTCCGTCGGCGGCAGCGCGTCCGCCGCCCGGATCAAGGACGCCGAGCTCAAGGTCTACGCCGGAGCACCGCACGGCATCACCGACACCCACAAGGAGCGGCTCGGCGCCGACCTCCTGGCCTTCCTGCGTCGCGAGGAGACACACTGATGAGCACCATCGTTCTGGTCCACGGCCTCTGGATGACCCCGCGCTCCTGGGAGTCCTGGGTGCCCTACCTCGAGGCGCGCGGCCACCGGGTGATCACCCCGGCCTACCCCGGCTTCGAGATCGAGGTCGAGGCGCTCCGGGAGAAGCCCGAGGTGATCGCCGACCTGACCGTTCCGGCCACCGTCGATCACCTGGCCGGCGTCATCGCGTCCCTCGACGAGGCGCCGATCATCATCGGACACTCGTTCGGCGGCACCCTCACCCAGTTGCTGCTCGCCCGGGGCCTGGGCAGCGCCGGCGTGGTCATCGACTCGGCGCCGACCGAGGGCGTGCACGTCACGCCGCTCTCGCAGGTGCGGTCGTTGTTCCCGGCGCTGAAGAACCCGGCGAACTTCCACAAGGCGGTCGGTTTCACCCCGGAGGAGTTCCATTACGCGTTCGCCAACACGCTCAGCCGGGAGGACTCCGACAAGGCGTGGGCGCAGTATGCGATCCCGGCCCCCGGCAACTGGATCTGGGCCTACGGTCTGATCGCCAACTTCAAGCCCGGCCATCAGGAGACGTGGGTCGACTACGACAACGACGACCGGGCCCCGCTGCTCTTCATCGCGGGCGGCGCCGACCACATCATGCCCGCCTCGGTGAACAAGTCGAACGCGAAGAAGTACCACAAGTCCGCCGCCCTGACGGAGTACCACGAGTTCCCCGGCCGCTCGCACTGGACCTGCGCCGAGCCCGGCTGGGAGGCCGTCGCCGACAAGGCCCTGGAGTGGGCCGAGCAGCACAAACGCTGACCCGCCGACGGAGCCAGCGCCCGGCGACGTGACACTCGGCGGTAGCCCGAGACAGGACGGCCCAAGACAGGACGGCCCAAGACAGGACGGCCCAAGACAGGACGGCCCAAGACAGGACGGCCCGAGACAGGACGGCCCAGGCTAGGGGTGTTGGACACTGCCTGGCCCAGCCCTCGCGTGAACAGGTGAGGACTGGGCCAGGCAGTTGAAGGCATGCCGGGCTCGGACCGGAAGCGACAAGCCGTGTCCGACGCCCGGGTCACAAGCCGTGTCCGACGCCCGGGTCAGCAGTCGGCGGCGGGGGCGTCTGTCGACAGGGGCTTGCCGGCGGGGGTGGCGTAGACGACGTCCATCACGAGCGGGGTGCTGCCGCGGTTCTCGCCGGTGTGGGAGCGGGGATCGTCGGGGTCCTCCATCAGGCTGTCACCGGTGCGGTAGCGGTTGATCTCGCAGTCCGCGAGGACGTGGGTCAGGGTGCCGCTGCGGATGGTGGCGAAGACCAGGCCGGGGTGGTGGTGCCAGCCGGTGGCGCCGCCGGGGCCGATGGTGATCTCGCGCAGGGTGTACGCGGTGTCGTCGACGGTCCAGTGCCAGACCTCGCGGGTGGTCACCCCGTGCCCGGGTGTCGCGTGGGCGGGGCTCGCGGTGGCCACCGCGCCGGACACCACCACCGTGGTCAGCGCCACCCGGATCATCTCTCGCATGACATCCTCCTCCCGCCTGACGCGTCCACCGGGACTTCCGCCCGGCATGCTCACCGGTACTTGCCGCCCGACGTGTTCACCGGGAGAACCGCCCAGCGCGCTCACCGGGAGAACGAAAAAGTTGATCATTGGTGGCGCGGGGGCGGCCGGAGCGCCGTCACCCAACGGAGTATTCCCAGCGTACGAGCCATTCTGACAAGTTGCTGGGAAAGCAGAGTCGATAAGGCTGAACGAATCCACTTCCATACCCGTACTGGGGGGTGCAACGTCACCGAGGGTTCGGGAGGATCACCGTGGCACGGACGGGAATCGATACGTCTATCCTGCACAAGGGTGCGCACAGCGCCTCGTACTTCGACCTGGCCCGAGCGGCCGGCGAGGGTGCGGAGATCGTCGACTTCTGCATTCCGTGCAACCCGTACTTCCCGACACCGGAGATGTTCGACGAGCTCTCACGGGATCTGAAGAGCATATTGAAGTACTACCCCAGCGACTCGGCGTCGATCACCAAGAAGCTCGCCAGCGTGCTGGGCCTGCACCCGCAGACGGTCGCCATGGCGAACGGCTCGACCGAGCTGATCACCTGGATCGACCACCTCCTGATCAAGGAGAGCGTCGCGATCCCGATCCCGACGTTCGGCCGGTGGACCGACCAGCCGATGGAGACCGGCAAGCGGGTCGACATGTTCCCGCTGCAGGAGCGGGACGGGTTCCGCCTCGACCTCGAGGAGTACGTCCAGTTCATCCGGGAGCGCAAGTCCCGCGTCGCTGTGGTCTGCAACGTCAACAACCCGGACGGGCACTACATCCCGCGGCGGGACGTCATCCGGTTCATGGACGCGCTCAGCGACCTGGACCTGGTCGTCGTCGACGAGTCGTTCATCGACTTCTCGGACGCCGAACGGTACCCGTCGGTGGGCCCGGACGCGGTGATCCGCCCGAACGCCGTGGTGCTCAAGAGCCTGGGCAAGAACTTCGGCCTGCACGGCATCCGATTCGGATACATGCTGGCCAACCCGGCGATCTCCGGCAAGATCGCGAAGATGCTGCCGAAGTGGAACCTCAACTCCCTCGCGGAGAAGGTCGTCCACATGATCTCCGACCACGAGATGGAGTACGAGGAGAGCCTGCGCCTGCTCAGCCGGGACCGCCGGTCGATGGGCCGGGAGCTGAACCGGATCCAGGGCCTGACGGTCTTCCCGTCGCAGGGCAACTTCTTCCTGGTGAAGCTGCCGAACGAGTGGTCCGGCGTGGCGCTGCGCGACTACCTGGTCGCCAACCACGGCATCATGACCCGCGAGTGCGGCAACAAGCTCGGCATGACCAGCCAGTTCATGCGTCTCGTGGTGCGTCCCGCCGCCGACGTGGACCGGCTCGTCGACGGGATGATGGAGTACGGGCAGCGTTTCCACAGCCGCGGCGGTTACGACGACCCGATGGAGGCGGCCGGCAACCGTCGCTGGGCCGAGTCGTACGAGGACCAGCAGGCCGACAGCATCGTCCCGTACCCGGGTGGTCAGCGCACCGGTGAGTACACCGCCCGCCGGGCCGCGGTCAGCTGACGTTCCGCCGGAAAACGAAAGCACGGCACGAAAAGCACGGCACGAAAGCACCGCACTGAAGCACGACATGGAAGCACCGCACTGAAACACGGCACGAAGACACCGGGCGAAGGCACCGGGGCCCACACGGGCCTCGGTGCCTTTCTCGTCATCCATTCACTCAAGTGTGCAGGTGGCGGGCCGATGAACTGACGTGGACGGCACCCAGGGGAGCGGATCCGAGCGCGACGAGCAGGCGAGGCTCTCCGCTCTGCAGTCGTACCGGCTGCTCGACCGGCCGAAACCCGCGGTGCTGGACGACCTGACCCGGCTCGCCTCGTCGATGTTCGACACCCCGATGGCCGCGGTGTCGCTGGTCGACCGGGACCGGCAGTGGTTCGCCGGCAGTGTCGGGCTGGGTGAGCCGCAGACCCCGCTCGACGTGTCGTTCTGCGCGCATGTGGTCCCGCAGGCGCAGCCGTTGATCGTGCCGGACGCGACGCGGGATCAGCGGTTCGCGACGTACAGCAACGTGGTGGGGCAGCCCGGGATCCGGTTCTACGCCGGTGCGCCGATCATCGACGAGGACGGGTACACCCTGGGCGCCCTCTGCGTCATCGACGACAAGCCGCGGGACGTCACCGACCGGCAGGTGGAGAATCTGGTCGCGTTCGCCGGGCAGGCCGCCACGCACATGACCGCGATCCGGACCCGGATGCGGATGTCGGATCTCGGCGACGAGCTGGCCCGCGCCTCGCAGCGGGAGGACGACCTGGTCGCCACCATCACCCATGAGCTGCGGACGCCGGTCGCCTCGATCCAGGGTTACCTGGAGTTGCTGGGCGACCAGGACGACCTGGCGCCGTACCGGCGGCTGATCGAGCCGATCCACCGCAACGGGCAGCGGCTGGTGGCGATGGTCGACCACATCCTGGCGGGCACCCGGCCGGCCGGCGCCCCGATCCCGGATCACGTCGGCACGGTCGACCTGGTCACCGTGGTGGCGGCCGCGGTCAACGCCTGCCGTCCGCTGATCTCGCAGCGTCCCGCCTCGGTGGAGGTGCACGCCGTGGATCACGTGCCGATCCGCGCCGATCTGACCCGGCTGGCGCACGCGGTCGAGCAGATCCTGCGGAACGCGCTGCTGTTCACCCCGGTCGACCGGCAGGTGCTGATCGCGGTGCAGGGTGGGCGCCGGCCGTCCGTCGAGGTGAACGATCACGGGATCGGCATTCCGCCGGACGAGATGCCGTACGTCTTCGACCGGTTCTTCCGGGGTGCCCATGCCCGCGAGCATGCGGTGCCGGGGGTGGGTCTGGGTCTGACCATCGCGCGCAACATCGTCGAGACGCACGACGGGACGCTGACCGTGACGAGTACGCCAGGCGGGTCCACTGCCCGGATCAGCCTGCCCGGCACGGTCTGACGAGCGGGCCGATCACGACGCCACCGATGAGCATCGACGACCTGACCGGCGCGATCCTGCGGCGCCTCGCCGAACAGGACCGGGTGGTGCCGGAGTACCTCGTCCGGGACGCGCTGGCGGCGGCGCTGGGTGCCCGGTTCCCCGGCGTGGACCCGGGTGTCCTGCGGGTTCCGGTCGCGGTCGCCGACGAGCTGATCACCGGGTTCTGTACGCCGGTGGACGCCGCCGAGGAGGACGCCGCCACGATGCCGGCCGTGCTCAGTGGCGACGAGACCGGCCGGGTGATCACGGCGCTCGGCATGGCCGTACACATCACCGCGTTCAATCTCGATCGTGATCGCCTGCTGGTGGCCCAGGTCCTGAACGGGGCTGCCGCCGCCCTGGTCGCGGTGGGGGCGGCCGCCCGGGCGGCACACGACGACGGCACCGCCGCGGTGTTGCTCTCGCCGGCCACGTTGCGCACCGTGCGGGGCACTCTCGACGGGGTGCTGTCCGGGCTGCGCGACCGGGACTGGCAGGACCGGCACCTGGACCGGTCGACGACCGCAACGCTGATCATCGGCGTCCTGGATCTGATAGGAGACGCCCCGTGAGTCAGAGGGCCGGAAGCTCGACGACGATCGTGGTGCCCTGACCGGAGAGACTCTCCACCCGCAGGGCGCCGTCGTGTCCCTCGACGATCGCCTTGACGATGGTCAGGCCCAGTCCCACTCCGGGGACCTCGGCCTTCTCCGCTTCCGCGGCGCGCCGGAACGGCTGCAGCACGCGCTCCCGGTCGGCCCGGCCGATCCCGATGCCGGTGTCCGCGACCCGCACCTCGACCCGGTCGCCGCGGCGGCCCGCGGTGATCCGGATGCCGCCGTGGGCGGTGAACTTGACCGCGTTGAGGACGAGCCGGTCGAGGGCCTGGGTGAGCCGGGTCAGGTCGACGCCGGCGAACAGGCCCGTCTGTTCCGCCTCGGCGGTGACGGTCAGGCCTTTCGCCTCGGCCAGCGGCCGGTTCTGGGTGGCCACCGCGGTGACCAGCAGTGCCAGGTCGGCCGGGTGCCGGTCGAAGCCGCCGTGTTCGCCGCTGAGCCGGGCGGCCAGCAGCATGTCGTCGACCAGGGTGATCAGCCGGTCGGAGTTGCGCTGGATGCGTTCCAGGAAGCCGGCGCGGGCGGTGCTGGACAGGTCCGGGTCGTCGAGCACCTCGAGGTATCCGTGGATCGAGCTGAGCGGGGTGCGCAGTTCGTGGGTGACCCGGGAGAGGAACTCGTCCTTGATCCGTTCGGCGTCGCGGAGGCGCTCGTTGAGTTCGCGCATGTCCCGGGCGTAGCGGCGCAGTTCGAGCTGGGAGACGACGTGCCGGGAGAGGGCGCGCAGGCCGTTCTGCTGGGCCTCGGTCAGTTCGCGGGGTTCGTGGTCGGCGACGCAGAGGGTGCCGAGGGGGCGGCCCTCCGGGTCGGCGAGCGGCGCACCGGCGTAGAGGCGGATGCCGGGGGCGCCGGTGACCAGCGGGCTGCGGGCGAAGCGGGGGTCGAGGCGGGCGTCCGGCACGTGGGTGACGCCGTCGGCGTACATGGCGAGGGCACAGAGCGAGGATGACCGCGGGGTCTCGGTGACGTCCGTGCCGATCCGGGCCTTGAACCACTGCCGGTCGGCGTCCACCAGGCTGATCATGGCCATCGGGGTGCCGCAGACCTGCGCGGCGAGCGTCACGATGTCGTCGAAGTCCGGTTCGGCGGGCGTGTCCATCACCCGGTACCCGGCCAGGGCCGCGAGGCGCCGGCGTTCCCCCGTCTGGTTCATCGCACCGGGGTGACGCGCTGCGCACCGAGTGCTCTCGCGTACGCGGACCGGCCCGCCGGCAGGGTGAACGACATCCGGGTGCCGCTGCCGTACGGGTTCGCCATCGCCTCGATGGCGCCGCCGTGCCGGTCCACGATCCGTTTGCAGATCGCCAGCTCCAGCCCGTTGCCGCCGCCGGTGCTCATGCCTTCGCCGCGGTGGAAGTTGGTGAAGATCTCCCGGCGGGCGTTCTCCGGGAGGCCGACGCCGTTGTCCAGCACGTCGATGCGCAGCATGCCGTTCGGGGCCTGCTGGGAGGAGATGCTCACGTACGCGCCGACGCCCGGCGGGACCAGGGCGAGGGCGTTGTCGATCAGGTTCTCCAGCAGTTGCCGGATCAGGACCGGGTCGGCCTCGACCGGGTCGAGCTGGCCGACCTCGAACGACGGCGGGGCGGTGCCGGCGCTGTCGGCCTGGTCGAGGCGGCTGTTGACGATGTCGCCGACCATCAGTGCGAGGTTGACCGTGGTGAGGATGAGTTTGCCGTCGCGGGCCGCGGTGTACGCGAGCAGCCCGTTCAGGAAGGTCCGCATCCGGGCCGCGGCCCGCTGGATCCGGTTGACCCGCTCGGCCGGTTTGTAGCCGGCCAGTTCCTGTTCGAGCACCTCGGCCCAGCCCTCGATGGTGGTGAGCGGGTTGAGCAGGTCGTGGGCGACCCGGCCGGCGAACGACATCAGCTCGTCGCGGTGCCGGCGGTCGGTGGTGACGTCGTGGAAGACCACCACCACGTGCTGGGCGCCGCCGGTGTGCACGGCGATCCGGGCCACGTTGAACCGGACGATCCGGCCTTCCGGCGCCGCCGAGTTGCGGATCATGATGTCCATCGGTTCGACGTCCTCGCCGGCGAGCGCCCGCGCGTACGGGAGCTCGTCGTCCTTGAGCGGGGTGCCGTCCGGGTGGAAGAAGCCGTGGTCGGTGCCGGGTGATCCGCCGCCGGCGACGGTGTTGAGGTTGCCGAGGATCCGCCCGCCGGCCGGGTTGCGCAGGATCAGCTTGCCGGCCGGGTCGAGGATGGCCAGGCCCTCGGTCATCGAGTTGACGATGGTGGTCATCAGCCCGGCCTTCTCGGTGGCCTCCTCCTCGGAGGAGCTCATCTTGCGGATCAGCGCCTCGCGTTCGTCGCGGGCCAGCGCGATCACCAGGCCGACCACGGCGAGCACGCCGACGTACAGCTGGACGACGAAGGCCCGGGTGCCCTCGTCGGCGACCACCACGAACGGTCCCCGCCCGGACAGGGTGGAGATCCCGGCGATGCAGGTGAAGACCATGGTGTGCAGGATGGTGAGGGTGGTGGGCAGGCGGACCGCGGCCCACACGGTGAGCGGCAGCAGGATGAAGCCGATCGGCACGGTGTGGTTGACGCCGAAGATGTAGTAGTAGGACGGCACCGAGACGCCGAAGACGGCGATGCACTCCAGGCCGAGCCGGCTGTTGGTGACCCGCCGCCAGTGGCCGTTGGCCAGGAAGCCGAGGCGCCGCGCGGCGACGCCGAAGATGAGTACGGCGCCCACGTCCCGGGAGGCGACGACGAAGGCCGCGCTGGCGGAGAACTCCCCGGAGGCCAGGGTTTCGCCGCCGACCTCCAGGACCGTGGAGGCCAGCGAGGCGAGCACGGCGGAGAGCACCAGACCCCAGAGTTCGCCGAGCTGGGTCAGCGGACGGCCGCCGCCGCTGAGCTGGTCGCCGCCCCAGAGGCCGGGCAGCCAGCGGCCGGCCGCGACGGCGAAGACCATCGCGAAGACCACGGCGGTGACACCGTGCAGCGCGGCCATGCCCGGGCTCATGCCGGTGACGGCGAGACCGGCGACGGTGAGGACGCCGAGGATCGGGATGTCCAGCCAGCGGCCGCGGGCGTCGTCGCGGACGACCAGCCAGACGGCGGCCACCCCGGCCGCCGGCCAGATCATCGGTTCGCCGATCGAGTCCAGCACGGTCTGCTGGCCGGCCAGGACCGTCACCAGGTAAAGGGGCGCGAAGACCAGTGTGCTGGGAACGGACAACCGACTACTCATCGCACCGCCTCGACAGCTGGAACCGCCCTTCTCACCTTCACATCGGCACGGACGGCGCTCCGCTGAACATCCGGCCCGATACCCGGTCATTGATATATCTGTTTCGATATCTTAAAGACGATCTCCGCAGCTCATACGCTCATGCCCATCGATAGTTACAGGCGTGGGAGAGGAATGAGCATGGCGACTCGACGACAACTCGCCGCCGGACTGGTGGCGGCAGCAGCCGTCCTGGCCGCGGCGAACCCCGCGGTGGCCGCACCGGCGACCGGACAGATCCGGTTCGCCGGCAGCGCGGACGCGATCCCGGGCAGCTACATCGTGGTCCTCAAGTCCGGCGCCCAGCAGGCCGAGGTCAGCCAGGCGTACGGCGCCGCGGTCAGACGCAGCTTCGGCACGGCGCTCAACGGCTTCGAGGCCACCATGAGCGAGACCCAGGCGAAGCGGCTCGCCGCCGACACCGACGTCGCGTACGTGGAGCAGAACCAGGTGGTCCGGCTGAACGCCACCCAGTCGAACGCGACGTGGGGGCTGGACCGGATCGACCAGCGGGCACGGCCGCTGAGCACCACGTACACGTACCCGGTCACCGCATCCAACGTGACCGCCTACATCATCGACACCGGCATCAGGTACACCCACAACGACTTCGGCGGACGGGCCACCTTCGGATACGACGCGGTCGGCACCGGCGGCGTCGACTGCAACGGCCACGGCACCCACGTGGCGGGCACGGTCGGCGGCACCACGTACGGTGTGGCCAAGGCCGTCAAGCTGGTCGGTGTCCGGGTGCTCAACTGCTCCGGCAGCGGCACCACGGCCGGTGTGGTGGCCGGCATCAACTGGGTCACCTCGAACGCGGTCAAGCCGGCGGTCGCCAACATGAGCCTGGGCGGCGGCGCCAGCACCGCCATCGACAACGCGGTCGCGAGCTCGATCTCCTCGGGTGTCACCTACGCCGTCGCGGCCGGCAACAACAACGCCAACGCCTGCAGCTACTCGCCGGCCCGCGTGCCGACCGCCATCACGGTCGGCGCGACCACCAACACCGACGCCCGGGCCAGCTACTCCAACTACGGCAGCTGCCTGGACATCTTCGCGCCGGGCACCTCGATCACCTCGGACTGGTACTCCAGCAACACCGCCACCAACACCATCAGCGGCACCTCGATGGCGTCGCCGCACGTCGCCGGGGCCGCGGCTCTGGTGCTGTCGCGCAACACCTCCTACACCCCGGCGCAGGTCGCCTCGGCGCTGACCAGCAACGCCACGCCCAACGTGGTGACCAGCCCGGGTACCGGCTCGCCGAACCGCCTGCTGTTCGTCGTCCAGTAAAAAACAGCAGACGAAGGAGCGCCGGGAAATGTGACACCACATATCGGTGATCATCATCCCAGCTCAGGAGGGATGTGTGGCCTGCCCTGAACCGTTGTACTGGACGGAACAAGGAGCGTGAGGCCACATGACCGAGCACAGGGTCGTCGTCGTCGGCGCGGGCTTCGGCGGGCGGTACGCCGTCCGGGCACTGAAGAACGCGCCGGCGCACGTCACCGTCCTCAACGGGACCAACCACCACGTCTTCGAACCGCTGATCTACCAGGTCGCGACCGGCGTGCTCTCGCCCGGCGAGATCGCCACCCCGGTCCGGGAGATGTTCCGTCGCCAGCGCAACGCCGAGGTGCTGCTCGGCTGGGTGACCGACATCGACGTCGTGGCGCGGACCGTCACCGCGAACGCCGCGGACGGTGTCGCATACCAGGTCCCCTACGACACTCTGATCGTGGCGGCCGGGACCGGGCAGTCGTACTTCGGCAACGACCGGTTCGCCGAGCACGCCCCCGGCCTGAAGACCCTGGACGACGCGGTCGAGCTGCGCGCCCGCATCCTCACCGCGTTCGAGCGGGCCGAACTGGAGACCGACCCCGCGGCCGCCGCCCGCTGGATGACCTTCGTGATCGTCGGCGCCGGGCCGACCGGCGTCGAACTGGCCGGTCAGATCGCCGAGATCGCGCACCGCACACTGCCCGGCGAGTACCGCCGGATCGACCCACGCCAGGCCCGGATCGTCCTGCTGGACGCCGTCGACCGGGTGTTGCCCACCTTCTCGCCGCGGTCGTCGGCGAGCGCCGCGCAACGACTCCGCAAGATCGGCGTCGAGGTACGGCTGGGCGCGCGGGTCACCGACGTGGACGCCACCGGCGTCGAGATCCTGGCCGGCGACGACACCGAACGCCTCCCGGCGATGACCAAGATCTGGAGCGCCGGTGTCGCGGCCGCCCCGCTGGCCCGCCGGATCGCCGAGGCCACCGGCGCTGCGACCGACCGCACCGGACGCGTCCGGGTCGCGCCGGACCTGACCGTCCCCGGCCACCCGGAGATCTTCGTGGTCGGCGACCTGGCCAGTGTCGACGGCCTGCCCGGCGTCGCCCAGGTCTCGATCCAGGGCGGGCGCCATGCCGGTGCCACGATCCGCCGCCGGCTGGCCGGCAAGCCGGACGGCCGGCCCTTCCGCTACTTCGACAAGGGCAACATCGCCACCGTCGCGCGGTTCTCGGCCGTCGCCGACCTGCGCGGCCTGCGGCTGAGTGGACTGGCCGGCTGGCTGCTCTGGCTGGGCGTGCACTGGGCGTACCTGCCGAAGGGCCGCAACCGGGTCAGCTCGCTGGTGCGCTGGGCCGTCGCCTTCGGCGGCCGGGGCCGCGCGGAGCGGGCCGTCACCGAAGCACAGATCACCGCCCGCGGCGCACTGCGCCGCGCGGAGGCCGAGCGAGCGGCAGCAGAGGTCTGACACTCAGCCGACCGGCGCCGCCATCCGATAGGAGAACGTGGGGAGGCAGCGAAGTCGCGCCGCGGTGGTCAGCACGCTCGTCGCGCTGGCCGGTGTCGTCGTGACCATGAGCATCGCCGCCTCGCTCGACCATCGGGAGACCCTCGCCGGCGACGCACGGATGGACCGGAACGCGACGGTCGCGGCCGCGGCGATCAGCTCGGAGACCCGGCGGTACCTGGACACGCTGCGGACCACGGCGGCCGCGGCCGGCGCGCAGGAGGCGCTCACCGCCACCGAGTACTCGGCGATCACCCAGCCGCTGCGGACCATGAAACTGGCCGGGGCGACCTCGATAGCCTTCCTGGTGCCGGTGCCCGACGGCACCGCCGCGCGGGTGCAGCAACGCTGGCGGGAACGGGGCGTGCCGGACCTCGAACTGGTCGAGCACGGGCCGGGCGACCGGGTCTACTCGATCTTCGGAACGTCGCTGGACGGCCTTCCCGCCCCGGGCGGCGTCGACCTGATGCTGGCCGAGGCGCCCGCGGCGACCCTCACCGAGTCACGCCGCACCGGGCGGCCGTCGGTCTCGGCCCCGTACCAGTTGATCGTCGACCGGGTGTTGCCCGCCGACCGGCGGCAGAACTCGTTCGTGCTGACCGCCCCGGTCTACACCGGCGC
This sequence comes from Actinoplanes sp. NBRC 101535, assembly GCF_030269225.1. NCBI lineage: Bacteria > Bacillati > Actinomycetota > Actinomycetes > Micromonosporales > Micromonosporaceae > Actinoplanes > Actinoplanes sp. NBRC 101535. The sequence goes on from NZ_BSSY01000021.1 coordinate 20,260, forward strand.
CGGGCAGACGTTCACCGGCTGGATCATGCTGGGGGTGCGCGGCCAGAACTTCATGGGCGCCACCATGGCCGCGGCCGGGCAGGGCCTGCTGGACATGAGCCTGACGGCGACCAGCAGGACGGACCGGACCGAGACCACCGTCGCCGCGTTGCGCGCCGCGACACCCGGCCTCCGCGATGTGCACCGTACGATCTCGGTGCCGGTCGCCGACGGAACCTGGACCCTGCGGCTGGCGGCGCACGCCGCGTCCCTGTCCGGCGCGCACACCGATCTCCCGCTCGTGGTCGGCGCCGGCGGGCTGGCCCTGACCCTGCTGCTCACCGCCCTGATCTGGGTGCTCGCCACCGACCGGGAACGCGCGCACGCCCGGGTCCGCGGGACGACCGCCGAGCTGCGCGCCGGGGAGGCCGAGTCGCAGCGGCAGGCCGACCTGCTGCGGACCGTGCTCGACGGGATCAGCGACGGCGTGACGGTGGCCGGGCCGGACGGCCGGTTCCTGCTGGTCAACCCGGCCGCCCGGAGGATCGTCGGACGGCGGGACGCCGACGGCGGGATGGGCACGTGGCAGGCGCACTACGGGTTCTTCCGGCTGGATGGGGTCACGCCGTTCCCGGACGACGAGTTGCCGCTGGCCCGGGCGCTGGGCGGGGAGAACTGCGACCACGTGGAGATCGTGGTGCGCAACGAGGCGTACCCGGAGGGCCGGGTGATCAGCGTGTCGGCCCGGCCGATCGAGACCGCGTCCGGCCGCCGGGGTGCGGTGGCGGTCTTCCACGACATCACCGCCCGCAAACATGCCGAGACCGAGCTGCGCGGGTTCGCCGGGGTGGTGGCCCATGACCTGAAGGCGCCGCTGACCGCGGTCCGCGGGTACGCCGAACTGGTCGCCGAGTGCCTGGAGGGGCTGGCCGAGGGGTACAAGGCGACCGAGGAGTGGGCCGGGCGCAAGGGGCAGCCCGCCTTCCTGGACCGGGCGTTGCGCAGCGCGGACAAGGTGATCGGCGGGGCGGACCGGATGCAGCGGCTGATCACCGAACTGCTCGACTACACCGCGGCCCGCGACGCCACCCTGCGGATCGAGGAGGTGGACCTGCGGGCGCTGGTCGACGACGTGGTGGCCGCCCGGGCCGACGCGCCGCCGGGCACGGAGTCGGCGCCGGAGCTGGCGATCGGTCCGCTGCCCTGGGTGCGGGGTGATCCGGTGCTGCTGCGGCAGGTGCTGGACAACCTGATCGGCAACGCCATCAAGTACACCGCGGCGGACGAGCGCCCGCGGATCACGATCACCGCGCGGGTGGACGGTCGGGGCGAGGCACTGATCCGGGTGGCGGACCGGGGTATCGGTATCCCGGAGGGCGAGCACGCCGCGGTCTTCGACAGTTTCCACCGGGCCGGCAACGGGGTGGCGGTGCCGGGGACCGGGTTGGGGCTGGCCATCTGCCGCCGGATCGTGGAACGCCACGGCGGGCACATCGAGGCGGAGCCGCATGAGGGTGGCGGCACGGTCTTCGCGTTCACCATCTGGACCGCGCCGAAGGACAGTTGCGACGATCCCCCGCTATCGATTGACCCCGATGTCCATCCAGCGGGAAGCTCCCGGTGACGGATTGCCTGTTCACGTGCACATACTCTAGCTCGCCTTGTTGATCTATAGGAGTTGTGCAAATATCCTGGACCATGCCCGTGGTCCTGCATTGGTTCCTGCCCACATCCGGTGACAGTCGTTCCATCGTCGGCGACGACGACCGCAGTGGACGCCGCACGCACACCGCCTCGTCCGCCGCCGCCGTCCGCGAGGCCGACATCGACTACCTGGTGGACGTCGCCCGTGCCGCCGAGCGCAACGGATTCACCGGCGTCCTCACCCCCACCAGCACGTGGTGCGAGGACGCCTGGCTGACCACCGCCGCCATCGCCCGCGAGACGCGGACCCTGCGGTTCCTGGTCGCGTTCCGCCCCGGCTCGCTCTCCCCCACGCTGGCCGCCCAGATGGCCGCGACGTTCCAGCGGATCTCCGGCGGCCGGCTGATGCTCAACATCGTCACCGGCAGCGACGCCACCGAGCAGCGGCGCTTCGGCGACTGGCTGGACCACGACCAGCGCTACGAACGCACCGACGAGTTTCTCAGCGTGCTGCGTGGCGCCTGGTCCGGGCCGTACGACTTCGAGGGCGAGCACTACCGGGTGGCCGGCGCGGTCGCCCCGGGCCGGTTCGCCCCGCCGCCGATCTACTTCGGCGGCTCCTCACTACCCGCCCTCGACGTCGCCGCCCGGCACGTCGACACCTACCTGACCTGGGGCGAGCCACCCGCCGCCGTGGCCGAGAAGATCGCCGCGGTCCGCGAGCGCGCGGCCGCCGCCGGGCGCACCCTACGGTTCGGCATCCGGCTGCACGTCATCACCCGCGACACCGCCGAGCAGGCCTGGTCCGAGGCGAACGCGCTGCTCAGTGCCCTCAGCCCGGAGGAGATCGAGAAGGCCCAGCAGTCCCTGCGCCAGGCCGAGTCGGTCGGCCAGCAGCGGATGCTCGCCCTGCACGGCGGCTCGATCGACAACCTCGAGGTCTCCCCCAACCTCTGGGCCGGTGTCGGCCTGGTCCGCCCCGGCGCCGGCACCGCCCTGGTCGGCAGCCACACCGAGGTCGCCGACCGGATCGCCGAATACCACGAGCTCGGCATCGACGAGTTCATCCTCTCCGGCTACCCGCACCTGGAGGAGGCGTACCACGCCGGCGAGGGCCTGGTGCCCGAGCTGCGACGGCGCGGCCTCCTCGCCCCCACCCCTTCCTCTCCTGGAGAACCCTCATGAAGTCGTCATTCAGCCGTCGCGACATGCTGCGCCTCGCGGCCGGAACGGGCGCCGCCTCCCTGCTGGCCGCCTGCGCCGGGCCCGGCGGCGGGGACTCCGGCACCGCCGCACAACAGGAAGCGGGAGGCGACCTGTCGTTCGCCCACTGGCGGGCCGAGGACAAGGAGGTCTTCGCCCAGATCATCACGGACTTCCAGAAGAAGAACCCGAAGATCACCGTCCAGCAGGACATCTCCCCGTCCAACGACTACCAGAGCACCGCCCTGCAGAAGCTGCGCGGCGGCAGCGTCGGCGACGCGTTCACCGCGTTCCGCGGCGCGCAGTTCCTGGAGATCGCCAAGGCCGGCGTCTGGACCGACCTCACCGGACAGTCCCTGCTCGGCAGGTACGAGCCGGCCCTGATCACCGCGGGCACCGACGGCGGCAAGCAGCTCGGCGTCCCGTACCAGCTGGTCTTCAACACCCCGCTGGTCAACACCGAACTGCTGAGCAAGGCCGGGTACACCGAGGCGCCGAAGGACTGGAACGGGTTCCTCGCCCTGCTGGAGAAGTTCAAGGGCCTCGGCGTCAGCCCGATCGCCTGGCCCGGCGGTGACGCGGCCAACGCCGGTCAGCTGCTCAACGTCATGGTGGTCAACAACGCCCCCACCGACGACGCCCTCGGCAAGATCGAAACCGGCGAGGCCAAGGTCACCGACGACTGGTTCCTCACCGTCCTCAAGCAGTACCAGCAGCTCGCGCCGTACTTCCAGACCGGCTCCACCGGCACCTCCGCCGACGCCGCCCTGGCCCTGTTCGCCCAAGGTAAGGCCGGCCTGCTCGCCACCGGCTCGTTCCAGGTCGCCGGGGTCCGCAAGCTCGGCGCCACCTTCGGCATCGACCTGCTCGCCCCGATCACCACCACCGCCGACAAGGCCAAGTACGAGGGCGTGTTCAACGCGACCTTCATCCTCGGCGTCAACGCCAAGTCCACCAAGCAGGCCGCCGCGCAGGCATGGCTCGAGCACCTGTCCGACCCCGCGGTCGCCGGCGTCTACGCCAACGGCACCGCCCAGCACGTCACGGTCAAGGGCGTCGAGTACACCAACGCCGACCTCAAGGCCCTCGCGCCCTGGCTCACCAAGAAGACCGCCCTCGCCCCGCGCTTCCAGTTCAGCAACCTCGACGTCCGCGGCGCGGTGGAGAACGCGGCGGTGCAGGTCGTCGGCGGCAAGAGCCCGGAAGAGGCCGCCGAGGCCGCACAGAAGGTCGTCGACCAGAAGAAATGATCAAACGAAACCGGCTGGGCCTCTATCTGTTCGCCGCGCCGGCGCTGGCCCTGTACGGCGGGTTCTTCCTGCTGCCCGCCGTACAGGGCCTGCGGTACGCCACCACCGACTGGGACGGGTACAGCCCCACCTTCACCGAGGTGGGCGCCGCCAACCTCACCGACGTGGTGAGCAACGACGACCTGTTCCGCAACGCGCTCACCAACAACCTCAAGTTCCTGCTGGTGGTCGTGGTCGGGCAGACCCTGCTGGCCCTGCTGCTCGCGGTGCTGCTGGCCGCCCGCAGCCGGTCGTCGACACTGCTGCGGGCGCTGTTCTTCCTGCCCACCGTGCTGTCGTCGGTGTCGGTGGCGTTCATCTGGAAGTTCGTCTACGACCCGAACTTCGGCCTGGCCAACACCCTGCTGCAGGCGGTCGGCCTGGGCCGGTTCCAGTCCGCCTACCTCGGCGAGGAGGGCACCGCGATCCTCTGGGTCGCGGTGGCGCAGATCTGGTTCCACGCCGGGCAGATGATGGTCATCTACATCGCCGGCATCAACCAGATCCCGGCGGAACTGTACGAGGCGGCGCGCACCGACGGCGCCGGACGCTGGCAGCAGTTCCGGCACGTCACCTGGCCGATGGTCGCACCGGCCACGGCGCTGGTCATCGCGTACACGACACTGCAGTCGTTCAAGGCCTTCGACCTGATCCTCGGGCTGGCCGGCAATCCGCCCCGGTCCAGCCTCGACGTGCTCGCCACCCGGATCTACACGACGTTCGCGAACTCCCATCTGGGGTACGCCGCCGCCGAGTCGATCGTCTTCATGGTGGTGATCGCGGTCGTCACGATCCTGCAGAACCGAGCCGCGAGGATGGCCCACAGATGACCAGACGCGTTGTACTGGGCATCTACGCCCTGCTGATCGTCGTCCCGCTGGTGGTGATCGTCGGCGGCAGCCTCAAGACCACACCGGAACTGTTCGCCTCGCCGTTCGGGCTGCCCACCGATCCGACATTGGACAACTACACGACCGTGCTGGCCAAGCAGGACCTGCTGCGGGTGCTGGGCAACAGCGTGCTGGTCGTGCTGGTGTCGGTCCCGGCCACCCTGCTGCTCGGCAGCCTGGTCGCCTTCGCGGTGGCCCGGCTGCCCCGGTGGCCGTCCCGGATCCTCTTCGGGATCTTCGCGCTCGGGCTGGCCGTCCCCGCGCAGGCGATCATGATCCCGCAGTACGTGCAGTTCGACCGCCTCGGGCTGCGCAACAGTCTGACCGGGCTGATGCTGGTGGAGATCGTGGTGACGCTGCCGGTGGCGGTGTTCATCCTGGCCGGGTTCATGCGGACGCTACCCGGCGAACTGTTCGAGGCCGCCGAGATCGACGGGGCGGGGTCGTGGGCGTCGTTCGCCAGGATCGCCGTGCCGGTCTCGTACCCCTCGATGGCCGCCACCGCGATCTTCCTGATCGTGATGCACTGGAACGACCTGCTCTATCCGCTGCTCTTCATCGACGACCCGGACAAACGCACCCTGCCCCTGGCATTGCTGGACTTCCAGGGCGAATACCTGACCGAATACCCGCTGCTGTTCACCGGCGTGGTGGTCGCGTCACTGCCGATGATCATCGCGTACGCGTTCCTGCAGCGGCACTTCGTCGCGGGCATCACCGCGGGAGCCGTCAAGGGCTGAGGTGCTCAGCCAACACACAGGTTCCGCGGCGCCGGGCCGGGTAACGCCAACCCATGGCTCTCCAGGAAAAAGGCACCGTCATGGTCTTCGCCCCGGTGCCGCAGCTGACGGTCACCGTCGAACGGCAGTCGGGCGAGGAGGAGTTGCACGTCCACCCCGGCGGGCAGGGCATCTGGCAGGCCCGGATGTGCGCCGGGCTGGGCGCGTCGGTGACCCTCTGCGCCGCGGTCGGCGGCGAGATCGGCGGAGTCATCGAATCCCTGCTCGCCCAGGAACGGCTGGAGGTACACACCGTCCGCCGGTCCAGCGCCAGCGGCTGGTACGTCCACGACCGCCGCACCGGCTCCCGGGACCCGGTGGCCGAACACGCCGGCGCCCCGCTCGGCCGGCACGACCTGGACGAGTTGTACGGCCACGCCCTCGCCGCCGGCCTGCGCTCGCGGGTCAGCATCCTGTCCGGCCCGGCCGCACCGGACGTGGTGGCCCCCGAGGTGTACCGGCGTCTCGCCGCCGACCTGACCGCCCACGGCGGCACCGTGGTGGCCGACCTGTCCGGCGACCACCTGACCGCGGTGCTCGACGGCGGCGTCGCCTTCCTCAAGGTCAGCCACGAGGAACTGCTGGACGCCGGCCGGGCCGCCGACGACAGCGTGGAGACCCTGGTCGCCGCCGCCCACGACCTGCGCAAGGAGGGCGCCACGTCGGTGCTGATCAGCCGGGCCGACCAGCCGGGCATCGCCCTGATCGACGACCGCCCGATGCTGGTCACCCTGCCCAGCCTGCAGGTGGTCGACCACCGCGGTGCCGGGGACTCGATGACCGCGGGCGTCGCGACGGTCCTCTCCCAGGGCGGTGACCTGCGGGAGGCGGTCCGGACCGGGGCGGCGGCGGGCGCGCTGAACGTGACCCGGCACGGTCTGGGCACCGGCCGCCGCGAGGCGATCGAGGAGCTGACCGGCCGGGTCCGGCTGACCCCCATCAGCTAGGGCCTGTGTCGAGGAGGACCTCCCATTGCCTCTCCAGGGCCCGGTTGATGCGGTGGTCGCGGGCGACGGCCTCCTTCACCCAGGCGATGGTGGCGGGCGCCATGGCGAGGAGCTGGTTGTAGTTGAGGGCCGCCGGGTTCATGCCGAACACCAGGCCGGTCTTGAGCAGCGTGCCCGAGGTGGCGATGGTGTGCCCGAGCAGCAGCATGGAGGTGAGTTTGGCGTGCTCCCGTTTCCGCTGCTCCCGGTGGCCGCCGGTGGCGTAGCTGTCGAGCAGCCAGTAGCCGCGGATGATCGCGGACACGATGCCGGGGGTGATGCCCATGGTGAAGAAGTGGCGTAGGTCGTAGCCGTGTGTATACATGTGCCGGGCGACGTCCGTCCACGGCACCCTGACCCCGGACGGGCCCAGCGCGAACGGGGAATCGACCTGCCCCAACTGGAGCAGGGTGAAAAACGGCGGCTGCAGACCGGCCGGGGTGTAGACGTCGGAGAGCAGATGGCGTACCTGGGTGAGGAGGGCGCTGATCAGGCCGACCGGGTCGGCCCCGGGCCAGACCCGCACCGGGTTCCCGACGCTGTCGATGTAGGTGCCGGTGCCGTGCATCAGATCAGCCACGCCGACGAGGAACCCGAGGGCGGGGTCGTGGCCGAAGCTCTGAAGCCGGTGCGTGTCCGGCCGCATCCCGCTGACCAGGCCTCCGGTGGCCGCCGTGGTGGGGGCGTCGTACGAAACCTTGGCCAGCTTCTCGAACTTCTTGAAGAACTGCTTGTGGATCTGCCGGCCACGATCGCGGTCCTGGAGCCACTTGGTGAGCGGCGATCCCTTCTGCTCCTTGCCGAGGAAGGTTCCGTCCCGGGGGACGCGGACGAGAACGATGTCGAGCAGGGTCGCGACCGCCCCGGCGAACAGGACGACTGCCCAGTCGGTCTTGTCCCAGCTCACGTCGCCGTGTTCCGCGGCGTACGCGCGCAGGCCGCCGGTCATCTGGTCGTGCGGGATCACCTGCTGGATCGGGTCCCGGGTCAGATCGACACCCAGCAGATCCAGCCGGGCCTCGGCGAGCCTGGTGAGCTGATCGAAGTCGCCGCCGGCCGGGACGAGGGGCACGGCGTACCGGGGACGGCCCGACGGTTCGGCACTCGGGACTCCCACCGTGGGCGCCGGCACATGGACACCCAACGCCCGGAGGCGGGCACGAACAGCGTCGAGTTCGGACTCGACCGTGTCCAGGCCGTCGCTGACGCGTTGCTCGCGGTCGAGGATGTCGCTGAGGTCGAAGTCCATCCGGTCGAACAGACCCTGCAACTCGGTCAGCGTCACGGACTGGTGGGCCACGACCGTCGCGGCAGCCGCGAGGTGGTCAGCCGACACTGAGCGGTTCCCGCCGCTCGAAGGCTTCCTGGCTGCTCTGCAGACTCATCAGGGCCTGCTGGAAGGCGTCCAGTTCGGCCTTGAGCGTGATGAGCCGTTCCTCGTTGCGGACGGTCCGGTCGAGGCCGGCCTCCAGCCGGTGAGCGAGGCCCGCGATGTCGTCGGTGAGCTCCGCCATCGCCTGCTGGTGGCACATGATGACCTGCTGGATCAGGAACTCGCGCCGGTTCTCCCGCTCCCGCTCGTTGGTGGCCAGTACGTACCGTGCGCCCTGGTGGACCACGACCCCGAGAATCACCACCGTGCCGATCCCGGTGACCATCGCGCTCAGGCCCAGCAGTCCCCCGAACCCCAGTGCCGCCAGACCCGAGGTGATGCCGGCCCCGCCGAGACCGGAGACGCTGCCGGCGAGGCTGACGGCGGCGATCGGGGTTCCGAACGCGGCCACCTTGGCGACGATCTCCTTGGTGGTGGTCTCCATCTGGCTGGTGGTGACCTTGCCGGCGGCGAAGTCCTCCTCGGCGATCACCAGCCGTTCGGTCGCCTGCACGACCTCGCCGGCCGACGCGGGGAACACGAGTCCCGCGACCAGCGTGATCTGTGCCCGCTCGACGTCGGCGGCATGCCGGTCGGCACGCGAAATGCGCACCAGATCGCGGATCAGCATGGTGAACACGGGCTCGCGCCGATCGTCCGCGAGGAGCTCGTGCAATTGCCGGGCCAGCTCTTCCGTGGTGCCGGGCGTCTCCGCACCGCGTTGCGCCGCCGTGATGTCACCGCGCAACGCCGATCGCGCGTCGCCGTCGAGACCGATCGTCGATGCGAAAAGGTACAGATTGGCGATCTCGCGGGGATCGAGAACGGTGTCGACCAACGCCAGGCTCACCAATGTGCGGCAATAGAGCAGCTTCACCTCAGGGCTGAGCGTGGACAGATCGGTGGAGTCCGCGTCCTCGCGGGAGGATCCCGCCGACAGGCCGGCCGTGACGTCCTCGACCTTCGCTTTCACCTGCTCGGCAGAACGCTTCACCATGTCCTGCGCGTCACCGGCCGCATCGGCCACCCGCTGCCCGACGTCACCGGCCACATCGGCGACCCGCTGCCCGACATCGCCGGCGGTGTCAGCGACCAACTGCCCGACGGCGCCGGCGCTGTCGGCAACCCGCCGCCCAGCCGCATCGGCGACCGCCTTCAGCCGTCCCAACCCGAGTCCCCGAGGGTTCATCGACATCCCTTTCCCCGTTCTTCGGCGAAAGATTATCGGGAGACATCGGGGGAACGGCGTCCTCCGAACGGCTTCGCGACCGGCGCCATTCGCCTTTCTTCACGTCGGTAATGCGATACACATGCGAGACGCGACACGCACCCCGGGTCGGGGGCAGGATTCACGCGTTGTTCCGCTGAACCGGCTTCCACCGCCGCCGATCGGTGACTAATCTCGGCGGGCTCCACCATCCATGATCACCGGAGACCGTCATCAAAGATGTGACCACCCGTGCACTGACCTGGGTGCTTCCTGCGATCACCGCCGCCGGGCTCGGTATGTGGCGGCTGACCGGAGCGTCGCTCTGGGCCGACGAACTGGCCACCTGGGGCGCCGTGCGCCTGTCCTGGGATCAGCTGCGCCAGCTGACCGGGTCGGTGGATGTCATCCTGCTGCCCTACTACGGGGTGCTTCACGCGTACACGAAAATCGCCGGAACCGGCACGACTGCCTTGCGCCTCCCGTCGGTGATCGCGGTGACCCTGACCGCCCTGGCTGTGGTGGCACTGGGCCGGCGCGCCGGTGGTGATCGTGCCGGGCTGGCCGCCGGGATGCTGTTCGCGCTGCTCCCGGTGGTGTCCCGCTATGCGCAGGAGGCCCGCCCCTACGCCCTGGTGATCCTGTTCGCCGCGCTGGCGCTCCTCGCCCTGGTACGGCTGCTGGAAGGCCCGACCGTGACGAGAACGGCGCTCTACACGGCGGCGGTGGCCGGTGCCGGGCTGGCCCATCCGCTGGGCGGGATGCTGATGGTGGCGGGGCACGCGGTGGCCGTGCCGCTGGTGCTGCGGCCGTGGAAGGTGCGCACAGCGCTGCTGTGCATGCTGGGCGCCGGGATCGGCAGTGTGCCGGCGCTGCTGCTGGCGGCGCGCGGGATGGCACAGAGCGCGCAGATCTCGTGGATCACCCTGGTCGACTGGAACAGCGTGCAGGGTCTGCCGCAGAACATGTTCGTGTCGGCGGCGTGCGGCGGGATCCTGCTCGCCCTGGCGGTTCTCGGCGTCGGGCGGACCACCGCCGCCCTGGCCGCGGCGGCGTTCGTGCCCCCGGTCCTGCTGCTGGTGGTGGGCGTCCTGACGCCGATCTTCGTGCCCCGGTACGCCCTGGTGGCGCTGCCCGCGCTCGCCGCCCTGGCCGGAGCCGCCGCGGTCCGGGCCGGACGGCCGCAGGCGGTGGCGGTGCTCGCGCTGACCGCGGTGCTGGCCTACCCGGTGCACACCGAACTGCGCGAGTCCGACGGGCACGGGCAGGACTCGGCCCGGATCGCCGCGGTGATCGGCCCCCGCTGGCAGCCCGGTGACGTGGTGGTCTTCCCCGACCGGCGCTACAGCATCCCGTGGGCGATGCGCGACATCTACGAGCGGTACCTGCCCGCGCCCCGGCCGCCGGACGTGCTGCGGGTCCGGGGCCAGCGGGAGGACGGCACGCTGCTCGCCGAGGAGTGCCCGGAGGCGTCCTGCCTGGGCACCCCGAACCGGATCTGGGTGGTCGGTGTGAGTCCCGCGGCGGATCTGCTGACCGACATGACCCCGGCGAAGCGGAAGCGGATCGAGGCCGGGTACCGGGTCGAGCAGCGCTGGGGTTTCAAGCTGCTGGCCATCGCGCTACTGGAGAGGCGCCCGTGATTTTGACGTTTTGTTAACGCCTCGCGGACCGCCCGCCGCCCGGGACCGATGTCAGGATCGGAAAACGAGCGGCGGGAATCGACCGGCCGGATCCATCCTGCCGGGAGGCCACCCCATGACCGTCACCATGCGCGACTGGCTGCTCGAAACCGGCTCCACCGAGGAGAAACCCGACAAGGGGCATCCGTGGTGGAAGGTGATGTGCCTGACCGGCGTCGACTACTTCTCCACCCTGGGCTACCAGCCCGGCATCGCGGCGCTGGCCGCCGGTGTCCTCTCCCCGCTCGCCACCTTCGTCCTGGTGCTGGTCACCCTGCTCGGCGCGCTTCCGGTGTACCGGCGGGTGGCCGCGGACAGCCCGCACGGCGAGGGCTCGATCGCGATGCTGGTCCGGCTGCTCTCCTTCTGGAAGGGCAAACTGTTCGTCCTCGTGCTGCTCGGGTTCGCGGCCACCGACTTCATCATCACCATCACCCTGTCGGCGGCCGACGCCACGGCGCACATCGACGAGAACCCGTTCTGGCCGGAGTCGCTGCACGGCTACGAGGTCCTGATCACGCTACTGCTGATCGCCCTGCTCGGGGCGGTCTTCCTCAAGGGATTCACCGAGGCGATCGGGATCGCGGTCGGCCTGGTCGCCGTCTACCTCGGACTGAACGTGGTGGTGGTCGGCACCGCGCTGTGGCAGGTCGTCACCCACCCGCACGCGGTCACCGACTGGACGACCACGCTGACCACCTCACACGGCAGCCCGCTCGCCATGGTCGGCATCGCCCTGCTGGTCTTCCCCAAACTGGCGCTGGGCCTGTCCGGCTTCGAGACCGGCGTCGCCGTCATGCCGCACATCAAGGGCGACCTGCAGGCCCGGATCCGTGGCGGCAAACGCCTGCTGACCACGGCCGCGGTCATCATGAGCGTCTTCCTGATCACCAGCAGCATCGCCACCACCGTGCTGATCCCGGCCGAGCAGTTCCAGCCCGGCGGCGAGGCGAACGGGCGGGCCCTGGCCTTCCTGGCACACCGATACCTCGGTGACGTGTTCGGCAGCATCTACGACCTGTCCACCATCGCGATCCTCTGGTTCGCCGGCGCCTCCGCCATGGCCGGGCTGCTCAACCTGGTGCCCCGCTACCTGCCCAAGTTCGGCATGGCCCCGGACTGGGCGCGGGCCGTCCGCCCGCTGGTGCTGGTCTTCACCCTCACCGCGTTCGTGATCACCTGGATCTTCGACGCCGACGTGGACGCGCAGGGCGGCGCGTACGCCACCGGCGTCCTCGTGCTGATCACCTCGGCGGCCACGGCCGTGACGCTCTCCGCGCACCGCCGCGGGCAGCGGGCCCGGACCGGGGCGTTCGGGGTGATCACCGTGGTCTTCGCGTACACCACCGTCGCCAACGTGGTGGAACGCCCGGACGGCGTGAAGATCGCCGCCTGCTTCATCGCCGGCATCCTCATCGTCTCGCTGCTGTCCCGGATCTTCCGCTCCTTCGAGCTGCGGGTCACCACCATCGACGCCGACGAGACCGCCGCCGGTTTCCTGCGCGACCTGGGCGACCGGCAGATCCGGCTGATCGCCAACGAACCGGACCGCCGCGACGCCCGCGAGTACTCCGAGAAGATCACCCAGATCATCACCGACAACGACATGGCCGACCAGCGCGACATCATCTTCGTCGAGGTGACCGTGCGCGACGCGTCCGACTTCGAGACCGAGCTGCACCTGCACGGCGAGGTGCTGCACGACCGGTACCGGGTGCTCAGCGTGGAGGGGTCGTCGGTGCCGAGCGCGCTGGCCGCTCTGCTGCTCTGGATCCGCGACACCACCCACCGGCGGCCGCACGTCTACTTCGAGTGGACCGAGGGCAAGCCGGTCGCCAACTTCGTCCGGTACCTGATCTTCGGCCAGGGTGAGGTGGCGCCGGTGACCCGCGAGATGATCCGCCGGGCCGAACCGGAACGCGACCGGCGCCCCCACGTCCACGTCGGCTGAGCTCAGCCCCGCAGCAGCTTCACCATGCCGGTGGCCGGGTGCCCGGTCAGGTCGGCGACGTGGGTGGTCACCCCGGCCAGTTCGCCGGCGGCGATGGCGGTGTAGGTGGAGACCCAGGCGTCCAGCTGCCACCTCGGTGCGTTGTAGGAGGCCCTCGAGGCGTACGCCTCAGCGACCGTCTCGTCGTGATACTTGACGCCGAGCAGGTCGGCGATGTCGTCGAAACTCACCGCCTCCGGGCCGGTCAGCTCGTAGGTGCGCCCGGCGTGCGCGCCCGGGTCGCGCAGCACCGCCACCGCGGCGTCGGCGATGTCGTCCTGGGCCACCGCGGCCACCTCCCCGTCACCGGCCGGCCCGCGGATCACCCCGTCCTCGCCCACCAGTCCCGGGAGGAAGTCGGCGTAGAGGTTGTCGCGGAGGAATGTCGCTTCCATTCCTACGTTGCGGATGTGTTCCTCGGTGGCGTAGTGGTCGCGGGCCAGAGTGAACGTGGCCTCCGGCGAGGCGCCGTAGAACGAGATGTAGACGAGGTGCCTCACCCCGGCCTCGGCTGCCGCGTCCACGAACGTCCGGTGCTGCGCCACCCGGTCCGGGGTCTCCGAGGCCGACACCATCAGCACCGTCCCGACACCGTCCAGCGCCTGCCGCACCGCGTCACCGTCACCGAAGGCCGCGACCCTCGCCTCCGCACCGGCCAGCTGCGGCGCCCGCGCCGCGTCCCGCACCAGCAACCTCTGGGGTACGCCCAGCGCAGCCAGTCGCGTGGCAACCCGCCCGCCCAGCCGTCCCGTACTCCCGGTCACCGCGATCGTCTGCTCACTCATGACTCAATCCTGCCCCTCCCCGGGCGTGCGGGAGGGGCAGAGACCGCGATCGGATCAGCGTTCGCAGTCCGTCCGGCGGTCGGTGTCCTCGCCGTAGCACCAGTCGCCGGCACTGCCGTTCGGGCCGCCGTCGAGGAGGTCCAACGCTGACGGCGCGGACCAACCGTTCAGGAAGTCGTCACCGGCCTCGCCGTAGATCTGGTCCACGCCGTCGCCGCCGGTCAGTTTGTCGTCACCCTCGCCGCCGCGGATGACGTCATCACCGAAGTAGCCGTTGATGTCATTGGCTGCCGCGTTGCCGGTCAGGCGGTCGGCGCCCCGGCCACCGAAGATGTTCTCGACGTCGGTGCGGACCGTGTCGTGTTCGCCGGCGGCGCCGTCATCGCGGCCGGCACCGTCCAGGTCGACGGTGATCGGCTTCGTGTACCCGCTGTAGGACGCCGTGTCGGAGCCCGTGCCGCCGGAGAGCACGTCGGCGTAGAGTTTTCCGGTACCCGAGTCGCCGCTCAGGAAGTCGTCGCCGGCCTCGCCGTACAACGTGTCCTGGCCGGCCTCGCCGTTCAGGCCGTCGCCGCCGCCGCGGCCGTACAGGATGTCGTCGCCGGAGCCACCGTAGAGCCCGTCGCCGAGCGGGCCACCGATGATCGTGTCCGGGCCGCTGCCGCCTTCCGCGTGCATGTCGGAGCCGGTCTTGTTGGTGATGCGGTCCTTACGGTCGTACGTGTAGACCAGCACGGTCGTCGGTTTGTGCTTGAGCTTGCACGTAACCTTGGTCTTGTCGCCCTTGACCGCCTTGCAACCCTTGCCCGCCTTGATGGCGACGACGTCGTCGACGATCGTCGTCAGGCCCTTGGTGCTCAGCACCACCTTGTTCTGCACGCCCTTGGCCGCCTTGTAGACCACCCGGGTGCCCCACATCGTCGACACGACGCCCTTGGCTGCGGCCTCGGCCGGGGTGGCGAGCAACCCGGCCGACACCGTCGCCAGCACGGTCAGACCCACCCCGGCTTTCCAGGATGTACGTAACAACGTCACTCCCCCGTCCCATCGTCGTTCACGCGCGCACGGTAGCGGGGGTGCGCAACCGGTCAGCGGAAGCGGTACGCCGCCGCGGGATGGTCGTCGTGGACGCGGGTGACGCCGGGGCCGTAGAAGGTCTCGCGCAGGGACGCGCCCTCGTACTCGGTCCGCACCAGACCCCGGCGCTGCAACTCCGGGACGGCCAGGTCGACGAAGTCGCGGAAGGTGACCGGCGGGACGGGGTCGGCGATGTTGAAGCCGTCCACGCCGGACTCCTGCTGCCAGCGTTCCAGTTCGTCGGCGACCGTCGACGGGCTGCCGACGATCACCGGGCCGCCGCCGCCCACACCGACGAACTCGGCGATCGCGCGCGGGGTCCACGTGCGGTTCGGGTCGAGGGTGGTGAACAGTTCGACCATGCCGCGGATGCCGTCGGTCTCCACGTATTCCAGGGGTTTGTCCAGGTCCAGCGCGGACAGGTCGATGTGCATCAGGGCGCTCCAGCGGGCCAGCGCGCCTTCGATGCTCGCGTACCGCTGGTAGTCGGCGAGTTTGGCCCGCGCCTCGGCGTCGGTCTCGGCGACGATGACGGTGGCGATGGCGAACGTCTTCACCGACTGCGGGTTCCGTCCGGCGGACGCCGCGGCGGCGTGGACGCCGTCGACCAGGGTCTTGGCCATCGTCGGCAGGTAGGCGGAGAGGAACACGCCCTCGGCGTGCCGTCCGGCGAACGCCTGACCGACCCGCGAGGTCCCGGCCTGGTAGAGCACCGGCGTGCGCAGGATGCCCGGTTCGGACAGGGCGATGCCCGGCACCTGGTAGTACTTCCCCCGGTGCTCGATCGGCCGCACCCGGGACGGGTCCACGAACAGGTCACCGGAGGCGACCACGGCGTCGTCGGCCCAGCTGCCCTCCCACAGCTTGTAGACGACGTCCATGAACTCCTCGGCTTTCGCGTACCGCTCGTCGTGCGGCAGCTGCCGGTCCAGTCCGAGGTTGCGGGCCGCGCTGTCCAGCGCCGACGTGACGATGTTCCAGCCGATCCGGCCGTTCGTCAGGTGGTCGAGGGTGGTCATCTTGCGGGCGAACGCGTAGGGCAGCTCGTACGTCGACGACACGGTCACCGCGAACCCGAGGTGTTCGGTCGCGGCGGCCATCGCGCTGATCGGCAGCAGCGGGTCGTCGGTGGGGGTCTGGATGCCGTCGCGCAGTGCCGCGTCCACACTGCCCTGGTAGACGTCGAGGGGGCCGAGGGCGTCGGCGACGAACAGCGCGTCGAACCGGCCGCGTTCCAGGATCTGCGCGGTCTCCACCCAGTAGGGCAGGTCCCGGTACCGGTGGGCCTGACTGTCCGGGTGCCGCCACAGGCCGATCGCGGTGTGCCCGACGGTGGACTGTCGCAGCCCGTTCAGACGGATGGTGCTCATGGTTGATTCCCCGGTTCCCGGTTCTCGATGATCAGTGTGGCGTTCTCGCGGACCTGCTCGGCCGCGTAGAACGCGTCCTCGTGCCGCGCCCACCGTTCCCAGTGCGGCTGATAGGTCGCTCCGTCCCGGGCCAGGGCGCGTCGCCTGCGCATCGCGGTGGGGCTCTCCACCCAGACAACCCCGCAGGTGTACGCCCGGAGCACCCGTGCACCGGCTCCCACGCCTTCGACGACCAGCCAGTCGGCGTCCGGTACCGGATGGTCCTCGGCGTAGTGCCCGGCCGCCCAGTCCCAGCGTCGCCACACCGCCGGGCGGCCGTCCCGCAGCGGGGCGAGGACCCGGTCGTGCAGTTCGCTGACGCCGCGGTCCAGGCCGTCCCATCCGGCGTACAGGTCGTCCATGTGGATCAGGGGCGCGTCCAGTCGTGCGGCGACGGCCCCGGCGAGGGTCGTCTTGCCCGACCCGGACCGTCCTTCGACGGCGAGCACCCGGCGCGGGCCGGCCGACGGCTGGCGGTCCGCGGACCAGGTCAGCACCCGGTCGACGGCGTCCGCGAGCCAGACGTCGGCGCTCACGAGCGGAACAGCACCCGGGTGGGGGTGATCCGCAGGACCACCCGGTCGGCCTCCTCGGCGGCGTCGGTCACCACGTGGTCGGCGCCGGTGTAGCGCCGGGCCAGCTCGTCGACCAGCGCGTGCGCGTCCTCGCCGGTGACCTGGGCGGTGCCGCGGATCTCGGCGTAGCACACCGGGGACCGCCGGTCGTAGACCAGCACGGTGACCCGGGGGTCCCGCGCGATGTTGCGGACCTTGCGGCGCCCGCCCTTGGTGGCCATCACCACCTCCTCGCCGTCGCGCCCGGCCCACATCACCGACGACTGGATCGTCCCGTCGGGGTCCGTGGTGGACAGCACCGCGAACTCGGGCCGGTCGAGCAGTTCCCGGACCTCGGCGGGCAGCGTGAGTTCCAGCGGGAGCGACGCGTCGGCCGACCACTCCTCCAGCGAGCCGTCGTAGAGGGCGACGTCCTCGCGGCCGAGCGACCGCAGGGCCAGGCCGAGCAGGGTCGCCGAGATGCCGCCACCGCAGTAGAGCCAGATCGGTGCCGGGTCGTCGAGGAGGTCCCCGAGCACGGCCCGCAACTCCGGTTCGGGCCGGAACCGCCCGGCACTGTCGAGCAGGGTCCGCGCGGGCAGGTTGCCGGTGCCCGGGATGTGCCCACGACGGGAATACCTCGTCGGGACATCCCCGGCGTAGGAGGCCGGGTCCAGCGCGCACAGCACGGTGGCCTGGTGCTCGCCGGCCGTCCACGCCTCCAGGTCCGCCCGGCCGATCCATCGCCCGTCCCGTGGCTCGATGGTCAGAGGGCCGGTGACGGCGGCGGATTCCGCCCCGGACACGACCGGATGTCCCTCGGCCTGCCAGGCGGCGAGGCCGCCGTCCAGGACGTGGGCCTCGATGCCCAACCAGTCAAGCAGCCACCAGAGCCGGGACGCCCAGATGCCGCCGGCCCGGTCGTAGACCACCACCGGAACGCCGTCCCGGACCCCGAGTTCCACCAGCGCGGCGGCCAGCGTCTCCGGGGACGGGTGGGCGAAGTGGAACGCCGCCGACGGGTCGCTCAGGGCGACCAGCAGGTCGGCGTGCCGGGAGCCGGGGATGTGCGCCCGCTCCCAGCCGGGACGGCCGGACGCCGACGTGTGGTCGCCGTCGTACGCCGGTTTCGCCAGCTCGACCGTCGCGTCGAGGATCGTGACGGGACCGTGCTCACGGCGTACCCCCAAGGCTGCGGGACCGAGGAACGACGTTGTCATCGCGGCAGCGCCCCGACCCCGGCGGCGTCCGCGGCGATCGCCTGCCGCCAGTCGAAGTCCGCCGGCAGGATGCCGTTGCCGGCGAGCCACGACGTGTACGGCGTCATCAGTTCCTCGCGGATCGAGCCCCAGGTGTCGCCGTGCCACCAGGTCGGCGCGATCAGTTCGAGGGAGCGGGCGAGGATGCCGCGCGGGAAGTACGGGATCACCCGGTCCATGACCTCGAGTGTGCCCGCCGGATCGTCGGTGGCGGACCGGTATCCGCGCGCGGTGACCTCGAGGAAGGTGCGCAGCAGACCGGGGTCGGTGAGCGCGGGGCCGGTGCCGAGCAGATAGCTGTGGTACGGCGGTGCGCCGATCTCGTCGACCGGCCAGACGATCCGCTGCTCGCCGGGGAGCTGGGCGAAGAGCGCGTCCCACGCCCAGTAGCCGCCGAAGGTCGCGTCGACCACACCGTCGGCGATGTCGTCGACGCTCAGTTCGCGGTATCCGCTGTCGACGAGTTCGACCGCGTCCGGGTCGCCGCCGTCCGCCGCGACCAGGTGCCGGACCATCGCGACGCCACGTGGGGTGGGGTTCAGGGCGAGGCGCTTGCCGGCCAGGTCACGCGGGCGTTCGATGCCGCGGCCGACGACGCTCTGGATGGTCTCCATGCCCCGGTGGTTGATCGAGGCGACGCCGGTGACCGGCTGGCCGGCGGCGCTGCGCACCAGGAGCCGGTTGGTCGGGAAGACGCCGAGGTGCACCTCGCCGCGGACCAGGTGTTCCAGGGTGTCGCCGCGCAGCGAGTCGAAGACGGTGAGTTCGACGTCCAGTCCGGCATCGCGGTACCAGCCCTGGCGGCTGGCGACGTAGAGGCCGGCCGCGTTGGTCCACGGGTGGAAGTACTCGAGCATCACGCGCACGTGGGTGAGGGTCATCGGGGGCTACCTGTCAGGAGATCGGTGAGGCGGCGGCGGAGTTTGACGAACTCGGGGTCGTCGACCACCTCGTCGCGGCGGGGACGGCCGAACGGCACGGTGATCCGTTCCAGGACGGTGGCCGGGCGGCGGGTGAAGACGTAGACGGTGTCGGAGAGCAGCAGCGCCTCTTCGATGTTGTGCGTGACGAAGAGGATGGCCCGCCGGTCGGCCTCCCAGATGTCGAGCAGCCAGCGGTGCATCTCGGTGCGGGTCATCGCGTCCAGTGCGCTGAACGGCTCGTCCAGGCAGAGCAGTTCCTGCTCGGCGAGCAGCGCCCGGAGGAACGCGACACGCTGCTGCATGCCGCCGGAGAGCTGATGGGGGTACGCCGTGGCGAAGTCCTCCAGGCCGACCCGCGCCAGCCACTCGCGCGCCTGGGCCCGGTCTACCTTCTTCCGGCTGATCTCCCGGGCCAGGACCACGTTGTCCTGGATGGTGCGCCACGGCATCAGGGCGGGCTGCTGCGGCATGTAGCCGATCCGCCCACGTCGGCCGACCGACGGCTCCCCGTTGATGGCGATCTGGCCGGCGGACGGGGTGAGCAGGCCGCCGATCAGGTGGAACAGGGTGCTCTTGCCGCTGCCGGAGGGCCCGACGACGGAGACGAACTCGCCCTTGCCGACGGTCAGGTCGATTCCCTCGAGGACCTGGAGGTCACCGAAGCTGTGGTCCAGCGCCTGGACGGTCAAGGCATGCTCAGGCACGGCGGCGCCCCTTCACGGTCAGTCTCTCCAGGAGCACGACGAGGCCGAAGACGACGAGGGCGAGCGCCACCACGATCGCGATGGCGACGAACATCCGGTCGGCGCGGAACGCCGACTTCTGGATGATCATGTAGCGGCCGATGCCCTCCTCGCTGCCCAGCCACTCCGAGATGATCGCGCCGAAGACGCTGTAGGTGGCGGCGATCTTCAGGCCGGAGAACATCGTGGGCAGCGCGTGCGGCCACTGCAGTTTGGTGAACAGCTGCCGCCGGTTCGCGCCGCTCATCAGCATGTAGTCGGCGATCAGGGCGTCGCTGCGGCTCAGCCCGTCCAGGGTGGCGACCGCGATCGGGAAGAAGCAGACCAGCACGATCACCACGAGTTTCGGGGCGATGCCGAAGCCGAGCCAGATCACCAGCAGCGGAGCGAGCGCGATGATCGGCACGTTCTGGCTGATCACCAACAGCGGGTAGACGGCCGAGCGCACCACCGGCAGCAGGTGCAGGACGACCGCGACGAGCAGGCCGGTGGCGACCCCGAGGCCGAAGCCGTAGAGCATCAGTTCGGCGGTGGCCAGGGTGTGCGTGGTGAGCGCCGCGCGCTGCTCGACCGCGGCCTGCCAGATGCCGGCCGGGCTGGGCAGCAGCCAGGCGTCGATGCCGGAGAGCGTGGTGTAGAGCTGCCACCCGGCGATCAGCGCGATGACGGTGATCGCCGGGGGCAGCGCCGTCCTCACCTTCATGCGGACGGCAGGAACTCGTTGGTGAACGCCTTGGTGCCGTCGACCTGGGTGGTCAGCACCTTCTGCTGGTAGAGCCAGTCGGAGAACCCGGTCCAGATCTCGCTCTTCTGCTCGCCCCAGCGCGCGGCGTCGTCCTGGTAACGGGGGCTGAGCCACTCCTGGCTCTTCTTCACCAGGTCGGCGTCCAGGTCGGGGGCGGCCTCGAGCAGGATGTCCGCCGACTCACCGGCGTTCTTCGCGGCGTACGTGTACCCCTCGGAGACCGCCGCGGTGAAGTTCTTGACCAGGTCGGCGTCGCCGGAGACGCGCTTCTCGTTGGTGATCAGGATCGGGGTGTAGAAGTCGAGCGCCGGGTCGTAGTCCTTGACGTACTGGATGTTCACCGGCTCACCGCGCAGTTCGGCCTCGATGCCGGTCCAGCCGTAGAAGATCCACTCGAAGTCGATGCCCTTCTTGGTGGCCGCGAAGAAGTCCGCGTCGCCGACGTTCACGCTCTTGACCGTGGACGGGTCGCCGCCGTCGGCCTGCACGACCGCCTTGAGCAGCGGATCCTCGATCGGGCCGCCCCAGCCGCCGTACGTCTTGCCGGCGTACTGGGCGGGGCGGGTCAGGTTGCGGTCCTTCGGCGAGGCGAAGCCGGAGGTGTTGTGCTGGATGACCGCGGCGATCGAGACCAGCGGCGCGCCCTCGGCACGGGCCGTGGTGAGCGCCTCCTGGGCGCTGATCGCAAACGGGATCTTGTCGGCGGCGACCAGGGCGGCCGGGTCGGCGTCACCGGGCTGGACGATCTCCACCTCCAGGCCGTGCGCGGCGAAGAAGCCCTTCTCCTGCGCGACGTAGAGCCCGGTGTGGTTGGTGTTCGGCGTCCAGTCCAGGGCGATCTGGACCTTGGTCAGGGCTTCGCCCCTCGCGCCGGTGGCCGGTTCGTCACCGTTGCCGCAGGCGGCCGTGGCGAGGGCGACGGAGGCGGCGGCAAGGGTGGCGAGGGCGCGGCGCCGGGTGATCGCGTTATGCATGGGGACTTCCATTGCGGTCGAAGAAGATCTTGAGTGATCCGCAACGTACGTGTCCCGCGGAGAGGGCCACCAGAGTTAAGTGACCGGCATTACATACCTTTCCCACATGTCAGACTTAGTTCATAGGAATACTCGTGCTCCCCTCAGATTTCCGGGAGACCTGCCGATCTGGTGTGAACTGCGAGAACGGCGCTGAAGCGACGCATCGGGACGTCCGGGACGCCCTGCCAGTCACGTGCGTCACAAACTCCGGGCTTATAACGAAAACACGAGCCGCCGTTATCGAAACCACAGGTCGGCCACAGGAATCTAGGCGAGAGTCCGTGATCACCGGCCCTGCGCAGTGTCGGCCCCGCCCCGCCGGATCCCCCGCTCGTTGATCGCCATCGTCATGTTCATGTAATTCCCCGGTCTTCAACCCGGGGAAAGCTGAACGCGCCGCCCGCCCTCGCCTTACATGAAAAGCCCAGGAGTATCCGGCTTTGGAACCTGATAACAGCAGCGCTGTCAGCATCGTCATCCCGACCCACAGCGAGAAGCGGTGGGCCTCGCTCAGCCGCACCATCGCATCCGCCCTGAACCAGACGCTGCCCGCCGACGAGGTGGTCGTCGTCGTCGACCACAACCCCTCGATGGCCGCCCGGGTCAAGCAGGAGTTCACCGGCGTGACGGTGCTGGAGAACGCGTACGCGCGCGGCGCCTCGGGCAACCGCAACACCGGCGCCTTCCACACCCGGACCCCGTTCATCGCGTTCCTCGACGACGACACCGTGGCCAGCCCGGCATGGCTGGCCGAGCAGGTCGTGCCGTTCGAGGACCCGGCCGTGGTCGGCACCGGCGGCGGGATCATCCCGGCGTGGGAAGGCCCGCGCCCGACCTGGTGGCCGGACGAGCTGCTCTGGGCGGTCGGCGTCTCGTACACCGGCATGCCGACCAGCACCTCGCCGATCCGCAACGTCTGGTCCGCCAACATGATCGTGCGCCGGGACGCGTTCCTGGCGGTCGGCGGGTTCCGCACCGGATTCGGCAAGCTGGGCGACCAGAACCGCCCCGAGGACACCGAGCTGTGCCTGCGGATGAGCGCGGTCAACAACGGCCACTGGGTGTACGTCCCGCACGCCACCATCGACCACGAGGTCCCGGCGGCACGCTCGACGTTCGGCTTCCTGATCAAGCGGTGCTACGCCGAGGGCCGGGGCAAGGTGCAGATGGCCGCCTTCATGCCGAAGGACCAGGAGCTGGGCACCGAGAAGGACTACCTGCGGCGCACCCTGCCCCGCGCGGTGGCCCGCAACCTCGGCCAGGCCGGCACCGGCCAGGGCATGGTGCACGCCGCCCGCGCCGGCGCCGTGGTGGCCGCCGTCTTCGCCGCCGCCTTCGGCGGCGGCGTGGAGACCGTCGCCGGCATCTTCGAGAACAACACCGCCGCCTCTCCGGATACCGCCGCCTGACGCTTTTCATGGAGAAGGGCCCGGCAGCGCTGCTGCCGGGCTCTTCTGCTCCATGCAGGGATCGCGTGGTAAAGCTGGACACGTTTCGTGGTCAGGGTGCGAAGCCCATCCGCGTGGTGATTTCGGGCGCGCTGGACGCCCGAAGTCACCACACCCGTGGCGGTGTGGTGAATACGGGCGCGCTGGACGCCCCAAATCACCACACCCGTGGCGGTGTGGAGAATACGGGCGCGCTCGACGCCCCAAATCACCACACCCCTGGCGGTGTGGAGAATACGGGCGCGCTCGACGCCCCAAATCACCACACCCCTGGCGGTGTGGTGAATACGGGCGCGCTGAGCGCCCGAAATCACCACAGAGGCAGACCCTGACTGCGAAAGGGTGTCTAGCGCCGCTCCAGGCGGACGACGACCCACTTCGAGGTGGGGGTCCCGCTCTCCTCGGCCTGCGAATCGAGCGGCACCAGGGGGTTCGTCTCCGGGTAGTACGCGGCGACACAGCCCTTCGGGGTGTCGTACTCGACCAGGCGGAACTGGTCGGCGCGGCGGGTCAGGCCGTCCTCCCACTCGGAGACCAGGTCGACGATCTCGCCGTTGTCGAAGCCCAGCTCGTCCAGGTCGGCCTTGCTGATGAAGACCACCCGGCGGCCCGAGTAGACGCCGCGGTACCGGTCGTCGAGGCCGTAGATGGTGGTGTTGAACTGGTCGTGGCTGCGCAGGCTCTGCAGCACGAGCCGGCCCTCCGGCACGGTCATCACCTCGAGCGGGCTGACCGTGAAGACGCCCTTGCCCTCCTGCGTCGGGAAGGTGCGGGAGTCCCGCGGCGGGTGCGGCATGGTGAACCCACCGTTATTGATCTTGTTGGCGTAGTCGTCGCAGCCCGGCACGACCCGCCCGATCCGCTCCCGGATCCGCTCGTAGTCCTCGGCGAACTCACCCCACGGGATGTCCAGTTCCTCGCCCAGGGCGGCGTCCGCGATGTTGCACAGGATGTCGACCTCGGAACGCAGCAGCGTGCCGATCGGCTCGGACCGGCCGCGGGAGGCGTGCACCGCGGACATCGAGTCCTCCACGGTGATCCGCTGGGTGCGCCCGCCGGTCTCGTCCTTCTCGGTCCGGCCCAGGGTCGGCAGGATCAGCGCGGTCCGGCCGGCCTCGATGTGGCTGCGGTTGAGCTTGGTGGAGATCTGCACGGTCAGTTCCGCGCCGCGCATCGCCTTCGCGGTGACCTCGGTGTCCGACATCGCGGCCACGAAGTTGCCGCCGAGGGCGATGAAGACCTTCGCCTTGCCGTCCCGGAAGGCGCGCACCGCGTCGGCGGCGTCGTGACCGTGCTCGCGCGGCGGCTCGAAGCCGAACTCGTCACGCAGCCGGTCCAGGAACAGCGCCGGCGGCTTCTCCCAGATGCCCATGCTCCGGTCGCCCTGCACGTTGGAGTGCCCACGAACCGGGCAGAGGCCGGCACCCGGCTTGCCGATCATGCCCTGGAACAGGGCGATGTTGACGAACTCCTTGATCGTGGCGACCGAGTTGCGGTGCTGGGTGATGCCCATCGCCCAGCAGTGAACGATCCGCTTCGAGGTGGCCATCATGTCGGCTGCCTCCTCGATCTGCTCCCAGGCCAGACCGGTCGCGGCGAGGATCGCGTCCCGGTCGATCTCGGCCAGGCTCTCGGCCCAGTCCTCGAAGCCGACGGTCTGCGCCTCGATGAACTCGCGGTCCGCGACCGAACCCGGGTCGGCCTCCTCCTTCTTCAGCAGGAGATGGCCGATGGCCTGCCAGAGGGCGAGGTCACCGTTCGAGCGGATCTGCAGCAGCTTGTCGGCCAGGCCGGTGCCCTTGCCGACCACGCCGCGGGCGTTCTGCGGGTTCTGGAAGCGCAGCAGGCCGGCCTCGGGCAACGGGTTGATCGCCAGGATCTTGGCGCCGTCCCGCTTGGCCACCTCGAGCGCGGTGAGCATGCGCGGGTGGTTGGTGCCCGGGTTCTGGCCGGAGACCACGATCAGATCGGCCTTGTGCAGGTCCTCCAGGGTGACCGAGCCCTTGCCGACACCGATCGTGCGGATCAGCGCGACACCGGTCGACTCGTGACACATGTTGGAGCAGTCCGGCAGGTTGTTCGTCCCGTACGCCCGAGCGAGGAGCTGGTAGACGAACGCGGCCTCGTTGCTGGCCCGGCCGGAGGTGTAGAAGACCGCCTCGTGCGGCGACGCCAGACCGGACAGGTGCTCACCGATCAGCGCGAACGACTCGGCCCAGGAGATCGGCTCGTAGTGCGTGCCACCCGGGCGGCGCACCATCGGGTGGGTCAGCCGGCCCTGCTTCTCCAGCCAGTAGTCGGTCTGCCCGGCGAGGCTCTCGATCGAGTTCTCGGCGAAGAAGACCGGGCCGACGGTGTCGCGGGTGCCCTCCCAGGAGACGGCCTTGGCGCCGTTCTCGCAGAACTCGGCGGCGTGCCGGTGGCCGGCCGGATCGGGCCAGGCGCAACTCATGCAGTCGACGCCGTTGTGCTGGTTGAGCGTGCGCAGGTTGCGGACCGTCTTGCGGACGCCCATCTTCTGCACGGCGTTGGTGAGACTGAGCCGGACGGCTTTGACACCGGCGGCGTGATCAGCAGGCTGCCCGACCCGCAGGTTGGCCTCTTCCTCATCGAGTGGCGGCGAAGAAGACATCCCGACCTCCCAGGTTCAGGTCTTGTGCGGTTTACGTGACGGACCTCTGACTCTGGCGTGATGATCTTTGCCGCGACAGCATCCGTCCTGCCGAGCCTGCCCTGTGTAAGCCGGTATAGGCAAGTTTCGTTAAGAAGTTGTGCCGTGTCCGCGCAGGTCGGCGAGCACCGAGGCGGGCGGCCAGCCGTCCACCCGGTAGCGCGCCGGAGCCAGCAGCGGCTCCGGCCTCAGATGGAGATATTCCTCCACCGTCTGCCACGAAACCCGGAACTCGATTCCGGATCCGGGACTGGCGAACGCCACCGAGTCGGCCCGCGGCAGCAGGGTGCTCACGCCGTCGACCCAGGTGGCGATGGTCTCGGCCGGACCGCCGTCGGACGGCTCGACCGCGATCAGCCGGCCGACGTGCACGTCGACGCCGGCCTTCTCGTACTCCTCGGCCAGCCAGTCGGTCTGATTCGAGTACTCGGTCAGGGCCAGCACCGCGGCGGCACGGCACGCGGCCATGTGATCCGGATGGCCGGCCTGCGGCGTGTACGGCACCGCGCCACCACCCGGGCCGGCGACGTACCCGACCGGCGAGAGATAGCGCACCGCCTCCTGGAAGTGTTGCTCGACCAGGCCGTACAGATGATGGGCGCCCTCGTCCGGCAGCGGCGCGATCAGCAACGTGTTGTTGTCCGGCGCGAACGCCAGCACCGGGCTGCCCATCTTCTCCCCCACGTCGGCCAGCCAGCCGGGGCTCAGCAGCAACGAGGTGAAGTAGCCGTCACCGTCGTCGAGCATCCGGATCACGCTCGGACCGCCGGGCCAGCGCTGCTCCAGGGACCGGCGGGCGATCCGGGACAGGTTCTCCCGGGCGGCGTCGAACACCTCCTCGGCGGCGACACCCCACTCCTCCAGACGGTCCGGTATCACGTAGGACATCGCGTCCGGGGCGTCGACCACCACCAGCTCCCGCAGGAACGGCATCGCCGGGCGCGACAGCGGCGGGCGCATCCCGACCGGTCCGGCCACCCCGAACGTCACCGGGCGCACCACCGGGCGCAGCTTGCCGCGGACGGTCTCCCAGGTGTCCTCCGGCGGCGGCGACGCCATCAGCCGGATCAGCTTGGCCAGCCGCTCCCGGCGTTCCTCCGGCCCGGCCGAGGCGGTCTCCCGGAAGACGTTGGAGAGGTAGAGGTGGGCGGGCCCGCCCCCGCCGGTGCGGTGGATCGCGATGGCGAAGTCGTCCGGCTGGTAGACCGCGCGCTCCACCCCCGGTGTCGCCCGGGCCACCCGGAGGGCCAGCTGGGCGAACCGGCGCTCCGGTGAGCCGAGGAACCTGTCCAGCAATCCCATTGCTGGACCCTAGCCCACCCGATCCGATGATCAAGAGCGTCCGGGTGCGATCCCGGCGCCGACCGCTTCCTCCTCGTCCACCAGGCGGGTGGCGATGTTGCCGAGAGCCTGGTCGAGCAGGGCACGGTCACCGGGCTCGGTCATGGCGAAGTCCTCCAGATGGGTGTCGAGCCACTGCCGCCAGGCCTCCCGGACCCGGTCGAACTGCTCCTCACCGGCGTCGGTCAGGCGTACCTCGTCACCGTCCTGGCGGGCGTACCCGGCGGCGCAGAGTTCGGCGAACGCCGGTTCCAGCACCTCGGCCGGGATCCGGTGCAGCCGGGCGATGTCCGCGACGCCGGCCCGGCCCCGGGCCTGGGTGTGCAGGTGGGTCTGCCCGACCGCCCACGCCTGGGCGTGGTTGAGCGTGGTGCCGGAGCCGGCGAGCACCCCCTCGATGAGCGACGGATCGCGGTGCGCCTTGCGCATGGTGTCGCTGATCGCGCGTTCGAGTCGGGTGACCCGGTCGTCCGGGACCGGCGGGGCGAAACCCTCGCCCACGTCCGGGGCGGCGGCCCGGGCGCTGTCGCGCAGCGGGAGCTCCTTGAGCAGCCAGGCGATCAGGAAGCCGAGGAACGCGACCGGCACGACCCAGCGGAAGACGTAGTTGATCGCGTCGGCGTACGCGGCGATCACCGGGGCGGCGACGGCCGGGTCGGTGGCGTCCAGCGCCTCCGGGGAGAGGGCGGCCTCGGGCGAGATCCCGGAGGCGGTGATCGCCGCGGCCAGTTTCGGCTGCAGGTGGTTGCTGTAGAGGGTGCCGAACACGGCCGTGCCGAACGAGCTGCCGAGCGTACGGAAGAAGGTCACCCCGGAGGTGGCGGTCCCGAGGTCGCTGTACGGCACGGTGTTCTGCACGACGATGGTGAGCACCTGCATGGACAGGCCGATGCCGGCGCCGAGCACGAACATGTAGAACGACTCCAGCGCGGTGCTGGTGCCCGGTCCCATGGTCGACATCAGGTACAGCCCCAGGGTGAGCACCGCCCCGCCCGCGATCGGGAACATCTTGTACCGGCCGGTGCGGCTGACCACGTTGCCGGAGAGGATCGAGCAGAGGAAGAGCCCGGCGACCATCGGCAGGGTGCGGACCCCGGATCCGGTGGCGGTGACACCGTCCACATACTGCAGATAGGTGGGCAGGAACGTCATCGCGCCGAGCATCGCGAAGCCGACGATGAAGGCCAGCGTGGAGCAGACCGTGAAGACCGAGTTGCGGAACAGGCGCATCGGCAGCATCGGTTCGGGGGCCCGCAGTTCGACGAGGACGAACGCGGTGAACAGGGCCACCGAGCCGGCGAACAGGCCGATGATGACGGCGGAGTCCCAGGCGTACTCGTTGCCGCCCCACTCCAGGGCCAGGATGACGCTCGTCGCGCCGGAGGCCACCAGCGCGATGCCGAGGTAGTCGACGACCGGCTTGGCGCCGGAACGGATCGACGGGATGGCCCGGGCCGCCATGGCGATCACCACGACCGCGATCGGCACGTTGATGTAGAACGCCCAGCGCCAGCTCAGGTGGTCGGTGAACAGTCCACCGAGGGTGGGCCCGACGACCGTGGTGATGCCGAAGACCGCGCCGAGCGCGCCCTGGTACCGGCCCCGGTCGCGCAGCGGGATGACGTCGGCGATCAGCGCCATCGCGGTGACCATCAGGCCGCCGCCGCCGATGCCCTGGACCGCGCGGGCGGCCACCAGCATCGCCATGTCCTGGGCGACGCCGCAGACCGCCGAGCCGGCCACGAAGACGATCGCGCTGACCTGGAAGACCAGTTTGCGGCCGAACAGGTCGCCGAACTTGCCGGCCAGCACGGTGGCCACCGTCTCGGCCAGCAGGTACGCGGTGACCACCCAGGACATGTGCCCGGCACCGCCGAGGTCGACGACGATCGTCGGCAGCGCGGTCGAGACGATGGTCTGGTCGAGGGCGGCGAGCAGCATGCCGAGCAGGATCGCGGTGAAGACGACGTTGATCTGTCTCCGGCTGAGCATCGCCGGTGCGGTGGCCGACATACCTGAAGAGTTTTCTGGAATGACCGCCTCCCGTCCGACGTATCGTCGGATCCCGTCGAAGTAAACTAAGTTGACTTCGGCGCGGAATGCCGCGTGACCTGCAGAAAGGCTCTCGACATGGCGAACACCTCCCGGCCGCTCACCGCGGCCTCCACCGTCGGCGAATGGCTTGACCACCCGGAGGGCGGCGCCGCGCTGCGCGAGGCCCTCGGCCAGGGCGGCGGCTTCGACGCGTCGTCGCTCACCCCCGCCCGCGGTCTCCCCCTGCAGCAGCTCGTCGCCCTCAGCCAGGGCCGCGTCCCGCAGGAACTGGTCGACAGCCTGGTCCTGCAGGTCAACGGCGGCGTCGTGCCCTCCTCCGCCGAGGAGAGCGGCACCTGGCAGGAACAGATCACCCCCGGACGCTTCGCCGGCAAGACGGTGATCGTCACCGGCGCCGCATCGGGCATCGGCCGGGCCACCGCCTCCCGCATCGTCCGCGAGGGCGGCCGGGTGATCGCCGTCGACATCACCACCACCTCGGCGCCTGCCGACTCTCCGGCGCCGGCGGCGGCCTCCCCGTCGCTGGTGCCGGTCGTCGCCGACATCACCAAGGCCGACGACATCGCCCGGATCGTCGAGGCCGCCGGCGACCGGATCGACGGCCTGGCCAACATCGCCGGCATCGTCGACGACTTCAGCCCGGCCCACGAGACCACCGACGCCATGTGGGCCAAGGTCTTCGCGGTCAACGTCGACGGCGTCTTCCAGCTGACCCGGGCGGTCCTCCCGGCGATGCTCGAGGCCGGCCGCGGCGCGATCGTCAACGTGGCCTCCGAGGCGGCCCTGCGCGGCAACGCGGCCGGCGTCGCCTACACCGCGTCCAAGCACGCCGTCGTCGGCATCACCAAGAACACCGCTTTCATGTACGGCAACCGCGGCATCCGCACCAACGCGGTGGCGCCCGGCGGGGTGGCCACCGGAATGCAGCAGCCGCCGAACGCCAGCGCGTACGGCCAGGAACGCACCGGCCCGCACCTGCGCCTGATCCCCGGGGTGGCACTCGCCGAGCACCTCGCCGCATCGATCACGTTCCTGCTCAGCGACGACGGCGTCAACCTCAACGGTGTGGTGCTGCCGTCCGACGGCGGCTGGTCCGTCCAGTGACTCAGGCGCTCAGGGCCTGCTGCAACAACGCACCGTAACGTTTCACCAGCTCACCAGGGTCGGTGGCGAGCAGCGGCTCGTCGCCGACCACCCACAGCGCATAGAGCAGACCGCCGACGACCGACGCCGCGAGCCGTGCCCGCAGGTCGGCGTCCGGGCCGGTGAGCCGTGCCCGGACCGGCCCCACGAACGTCCGCTCGTGGATCTGCTGCAACCGTGACTTGATCTGCTCCTCGTTGCTGCCCCGCACCAGCGCCAGATAGACACCCCGGATGTCGTCGTCGGCGAGCAGCACCTCGACGAAGCGCTCCCCGAACCGCTCGAGCGGCACGTCGAGCAACGGCTCGTCGTCGATGCTCAGATGCATCGTCTCCAGGAACAGCAGCTCCTTGGTGCCGAAATGCCGGATCACCAGGGCCGGATTGATCGCCGCCTGCGCCGCGATGTCCCGCACCGAGGTCCGCGCGAAGCCGCGTTCCCGGAAGAGGCGGGTCGCCGCCACCCGGATCTCCTCGCGGGTCGCCTCGCCCGTCCGCCTGGCCATTCCCCGATCGTAGGCCGCGTCGCGTCCCGCCAGGTCACCGGCGTCACGGTAACGCTCTGCGGCCCCCGTGCACCGCAGTCTGCACTCCAGCGGTCCCCGAGGGGCCATAACCCGGGCTGGTTCCTCCGAACAGCCGATAGGCACCCGTCCTGGGTGCTCAGCTATGCGGGTCAGCCGCATCCAGCCGACCAACTCTCGCCAGACATCTGGCCTCCCAGAAATCTGTCCAGCTAGCAGCTAGAAAGGCATGACATGCGCAAGACGACACGGAAGATGACCGTCACGGGCCTAGGTGTGCTCGCGGTCGCCGCGCTGGGAGCGGGGCCCGCACAGGCGCTCGCCGGTACCCAACCGGAACGGGCGGCCGCCGTGCCCGCAGCCACCATCGATCCGTCGACGGGCGCATCCGTCGACCCGAATGCCACCGTCGACCCGAACGCGTCGGCCAACCCCACTGTCAGCGTGGCAGGCGCCACGGCGACCCCGGTCGCCACCGGCGCACCCAGCGTCACACCCAGCAAGTGGGTGGAGCCGGGCGTCACGCCGCCGACCTGGTCGCCGCCCACGCCCACGCCGCCGATCACCACGCCGCCGGCTCCGGCCACCTCGGCGCCGCCCGGACCGTACGACCCGACCGCCACCCCGTCGGGCGCCTCCACGGCGACGGCAGCGGCGACCGCAACGGCAGCGGCGACGCCGGCCAACCCGTCCGCTCCGGTCACCCCGGCCACGACGGCGGCCACCCCGGCGCTGCCCGGCACCGGTGTGCCGTCGGCTCCGTCGGTGGCTCCCACCACGGTGCCGTTCGTCGGCGGCCGGATGGCCGCGGCGACGATCCCGCCGCTGCCCACCCTGGCACCGACGCTGCCGGCGCTGCCGACCATCGCGCCGACACTGCCGGCGCTGCCCACCGTTGCTCCGACCCTGCCGGCCCTTCCGACGCTGGCACCGACCCTGCCGCCGCTCCCCACGGTCCCGGCCATGGCCCGCGTGGCGACCACCGTGACGCCGACCGCGCCGACCACGCCGGCCATCCCGCCGACCATCCCGCCGGACTCGGTGTTCCCGACCATCCAGGTGGCGCCCACGACGCTGCCGCCGAAGCCCACCCTGGCCGCCACCACCCTGCCGGCGGTCTCGAAGGAACCGACGGTTCCTCCGCTGAACATTCCCACGGTCCAGCCGGCCTCCGGCGCGGCCACCCCCATCCCGACTGACACGGCCACCGACCCGGTGATCGCGCCGACGCCGGCCCTGCCATCGTCGGTCATTCCGAACCCGCTGCCGACCCTGGCCAACCCGAACACCCTCCCGCCGGTGGTCGCGACGCCCGCCCCGGTCGGTGGCATCGTCCCGGCTGTCCCGGTGAACCCGACTCTCCTGAACAAGTCGATCTGACCAGGATGCCGACGCGTGGCCCGGGAGGTTCTCCCGGGTCACCGTCGTATCCTCCTCAGCCGCCGGCCATCGCTCCGACCACCAGGAACGGCTCCTCACCGGTGACCACCCGGTCCGGCAGCGGCGCGTCCGGCGACTCGTTGGACAGGTCCTCCTCGCAGGCGAAGAACCGCACCAGCGGCCGCCGCTGACCGGTCCGCCGATCACGCATCGTGCCGCGCAGCATCGGGTACCGCTCCTCCACCGCGTCCAGCACGCCGCGCTGGGTGACCGTCCCGGCCACCTCCACCTGGACCTCCCGGCCCGTCGCGGCGAGGGTCCGCAGGTGAGGTGGGAGCACCACCCGGATCACGGGATCACCTGGACTTCCACCGAGAGCACCGCGGGCAGGTCCCGGACGATCGCCCGCCAACTGTCGCCGCTGTCCGCGGACGCGTACACCTGGCCTCCGCTGGTGCCGAAGTAGACGCCGCACTCGTCGAGGGTGTCCACCGCCATCGCGTCGCGCAGCACGTTGACGTAGCAGTCCTGCTGCGGCAGGCCCGCGGTCAGCGGCTCCCACTCGCCGCCGCCGGTCCGGCTGCGGTAGACCCGCAGTCTGCCGTCCATCACCCAGTGCTGGTGGTCGCTGGTGATCGGGACGACGTAGACCGTCTCGGGCTCGTGGGCGTGCACCGCGACCGGGAAGCCGAAGTCGGTGGGCAGGTCACCGCTGATCTCGCGCCACTGCCCGCCGGCGTCGTCGGTCCGCATCACGTCCCAGTGCTTCTGCATGAACAGGGTGTCCGGGCGGGACGGGTGCATGGCCAGCCGGTGCACGCAGTGGCCGACCTCGGCGTCCGGGTCGGGGATGCCCTCGGACACCAGACCCCGGTTGATCGGCGTCCAGGTGACGCCGGCGTCGTCGCTGCGGAACGCACCCGCCGCGGAGATCGCCGCGTACATCCGTGCGGGGTCGGTGGGGTGCAACAGGATGGTGTGCAGGCAGAGGCCGCCGGCGCCGGGCGCCCAGCCGGGCGCCGTGGCGTGCGTCCGCAGCCCGGTCATCTCCACCCATTTCTGGCCGCCGTCGGTGGACTTGAACAGGGCGGCGTCCTCGGCGCCGGCCCACACCGTGTCCGGGTCGGTCCGGGACGGTTCCAGGTGCCAGATGCGCTTGAACTCCCAGGGCCGGGGCGTCCCGTCGTACCAGAGGTGTTCGCCGACGCCGCCGTCGTAGGTGAAGTCGTGGTCGACCTGCCGCCAGGTCCTGCCGCCGTCGTCGGAACGCTGGATCAGCTGGCCGAACCAGCCGCCGGACGCCGACGCCCAGAGCCGGTCCGGGTCGGCCGGCGACCCGTTGACGTGGTAGACCTCCCAGCCGCCGAAGTGCGGGCCGCTCACCGCCCAGTCCCGGCGCCGGGCGTCCGAGGTCAGCACGAACGCGCCCTTGCGGGTGCCCACCAGCAGTCGAACTCCAGTCATCACTGCATCGTGGTACGGATCCGCGCCCCCGGGGAAGGCCCGAACCCATGTTCGACCGATAGGGGACACTCAGCCCGCGAGGGCGCGGGCCATCTCGGCCTGTTCGGCGAGGACGTCGTTCATCCGGGCCTGGACCGCGTCCATCTTGCCGATCGTCTCGCTGGTGGTGTGGATGCCGGCGGCCACCGTCTCGGTGCTGGCCTGGATGCCGGCGATCTGGTCGGCGACCTTCTGGGTGGCCTCGGCGGTCTCCCGGGCCAGTTCCTTGACCTCGCCGGCGACGACGGCGAAGCCCTTGCCGGACTCGCCGGCCCGGGCCGCCTCGATGGTGGCGTTCAGGGCCAGCAGGTTGGTCTGCTCGGCGATCGACGAAATGATCTTGATGACGTCGCCGATCGCGGTGGACGCCTGGCCCAGCGCCGCCACCTCGGCGGTCATCGCCGACGCCCGCGACACCGCCTGCTCGGCCACCGAGGTCGCGTCGCCGCTGGCCGACCGCAGACGCTCCACGGTGTCCAGCAGCGCCCGCGCGTTCTCCGCGGCCCGCTCGGCGGCCCGCAGCACCTCGAGACGCTGGGACACCAGTTGCTGCACGTTGCGCAGCGCGGCGGCCCGCGACTCGGACAGGTCGATGTACTCGGTGGTGAAGAAGTCCATCGTGCCGACGATGTGCCCGTTGCTCGAGATCGGGAAGCAGGCGCCGGACCGGACCCCGGCCCGCTGCGCGGCGGGCACCCGCACGCAGTCGGTCACCTCGGCCAGGTCCTTCACGAACACCAGGTCCCGGCTGCGCCAGGCCCGCCCGGACAGGCCGACGCCCTCGGCGAAGGTGGCGGCCAGGGTGACCCGCCGGAACTCGTCACCGGCCGACCCGGACTCGATCTCGAACTTGAGGACGTTGTCCGACGGGTCGATCTCCCAGTACGACCCGTACGCCCACCCGAACGCGGTCCGCACACTGTCCAGGGCGACCCGGATCGCGCTCTGAATGTCGTGGGCGGTGCCCAGCTTGGTGACGACCGTGGTGACCGCCAGCCGGTCGTCGGCCACCTGCCGCATCTCGGCGGCCGCGATGGCACTCGTCCGGGCCTGCTCGGCGATCCGGGCGATGGACGCCCACTTCTCGGTCCGCGGCCCGTCCAGATAGAGCGGCTCGGGGCTGAAGTACTCGAAGACGGCGAGCACCTCGCCGCGCTTGTTCACCACCGGAAGGGTGATCGCGGCGTGCAGCCCGGCCCGGTCAGCGGCCTGGCAGCGCAGGCAGTCGTGGCAGTCCGCGGCGGAGGCGGCGTACACCGGGGTCTTCTGCCGGAACGCCCGGCCGACCAGTCCCGCATCCGAGGGCACCGGACGGCCGGCGATCACCGCCTGCATCTGCGGGGTGATCGCGCCGGTCTCGTATTCGACCTCCAGCAGTCCCGGACCGGCCGCCACCCAGACCGCGCCGTAGCCGAACTGGTACGACTTCACCATGCTGTCGACGGTGATCCGCCAGGCACTGGCCTCGTCAGTCGCCCGTTCCAGAGCCAGCACGAGGCTCTCCAGCGACTCGACGTCACGGGGCACCGGCCGGGAGGACTCCGGCAGCTCAGGCCGGGAACCGAATAACCGCACATCCGACCCATCGGCATCCCGCGCGCCCGATGTAGCGGGAAGCGGGATCAAGCGGGAGGCCAGGGCACCCACGACGCGTTGTCCAGCGGCGGCTGGCGCAGTTCCAGCTCGCGCAGCATGATCCCCTCGCGCAGCCCCCACGGGCAGATCCACACCGACTCCACGCCGAGACGGCGCATCACCTCGTACGCCACGATCGCCCCGGCCAGGATCTGTCTGGCCCGGTGTTCGGAGATCCCCGGGTAACGGGACCGGTGTTCGCTGGGGATCCCGGCGAGCTTGCGGATCCACGGTTTCAGGGCGTGTGCCCGCAGCAGCCGCGGGACGAACGGCCCCTGCCGCAGCGGGGCCGCGCCGGTGAGCCGGGCCAGCTGCTGGAACGTCTTGGAGGCGGCCACCGAGGTCTGCGGCGCCTCCCAGGAGGTCCGGGCGGCGACCTGGTGGAACTGTTCCCGGACGTGGCGGCGCAGGCGGCGCACCGAGCGGGCCGACGGCGGGTCGCCGTCGAGGAGTTCCCGGGTGAGACGGCCGGCGCCGAGCGGCAGCGACATCGCCGACTCGGGCAGCCGGTCGCGGCCGAACGCCACCTCGAGGCAGCCGCCGCCGATGTCGAGCATCAGCATCGGCCCGGCCTGCCAGCCCAGCCAGCGCCGGGCGGCCAGGAAGGTGAGCTGGGCGTCCTCGACACCGGACAGGGTGCCCAGGCGGATGCCGGTCGCCTCCTGCACCCGGTCGAGCACCCAGTCGCAGTTGGGCGCGTCCCGGACCACCGCCGTGGTGTACGCGAACAGCCGGTCCACCTTCGCCGCCTCCGCGTCGGCGGCCGCCCGCCGCACCGCGGTGATCATCCGGCGCAGGCCGTCCTCGCTGATCGCCCCGTCGGGTTCGAGACGCTGGCCCAGCCGGGGCCGGCCCTCCCAGGTGTGCACCGGGAGGGGCAGCCCGGAGTCGGCCGTCGTCACCACCAGGTTGACCGTGTTGGATCCGACGTCGAGCACGCCGAGCCGTACGGCCTGACGGCTTGCCGCGGTCTGCGAGAAGGAACTGTCGATCATGGGCGGAATCGGTATCCCATTCCAGGTTCGGTGAGCAGATGCTCGGGACGGGCCGGGTCGGTCTCCAGTTTGCGGCGCAGACGCGCCATGTACTGGCGGAGGTAATTGGTCTCACGTGAATACTGCGGCCCCCACACGTCGTGCAGGAGTTCCCGCTGGGTGACCAGTTTGCCGGGATGCCGGACCAGGTGTTCCAGGAGCTGCCATTCGGTGGGGGTGAGCCGGACGCCGTCGCTGACCGTCCGGGACGCCAGGTCGACGGTGAACCCGCCGATGCGGACCTCCGGCGAGGACTCCTCCGGGGTCTGCACGCGGCGGGTGACCGCGCGGATCCGGGCGAGCAGCTCGTCGACGCCGAACGGCTTGGTCACGTAGTCGTCGGCACCGGCGTCCAGCGCCTCCACCTTGTCCGAGCTGCCGGCCCGCCCGGAGAGCACGATGATCGGCACGCTGGTCCAGCCGCGCAGGCCGCCGATCACCTCGGCGCCCTCCATGTCCGGCAGCCCCAGGTCGAGGACGACCAGGTCGGGGTGGTGGTGGGCGGCCAGGTGCAGAGCGGACGCGCCGTCGGCGGCGGTGTCCACCTCGTACCCGCGGGCCTTGAGGTTGATCCGCAGTGCCCGCACGATCTGGGGTTCGTCGTCGACGACCAGGATCCGGGTCATGCCCCACCGGCCGGCAAAGAAATGATCATGGTGAGTCCGCCTCCGGGCGTCTCGTCGGGAGTGAGGGTGCCGCCCATCGCCTCGGTCAGCCCCCGGGACAGCGCGAGGCCGAGACCGACGCCGGTGTGGTTGTCCCGGTCGCCGAGCCGCTGGAACGGCAGGAACACGTCGTCGCGGCGGTCGGCGGGGATGCCCGGCCCGTGGTCGATGATCCGCAGTTCGACGGTGCCGCCGAGCCGGCTCCCGGTGATCATCGGTGGGCGGTCCGGCGGACTGTGCCGCAGCGCGTTCGCGATCAGGTTCACCAGCACCCGTTCCAGCAGGCCCGGGTCGGTGCGCAGCATCGGGAGGTCCTCCGGGACGCGCACCGTCACGGTCCGGCCCTGCGGACCGAGATCCTCCAGTGCCCGGGGTACGACGTCCTCCGCCCCGATGTCGATCATGGTGACGCCGAGGACCCCCGCCTGCAGCCGGCTCATGTCCAGCAGGTTGGCGACCAGCCGGTCCAGACGGTCCAGCGACTCGTCCGCGGTGGCCAGCAGCTCCTCCCGGTCGGCCTCGTCGAACTGCACCTCGGTCGAGCGCAGGCTCGCCACCGACGCCTTCGCCGACGCCAGCGGCGTACGCAGATCATGGGAGACGGCCGCGAGCAACGCCGTGCGCAACCGGTCCGCCTCCGCGAGCGGCTCGGCCCGGGCCGCCTCGGCGGCCAGGCGCTCCTGGCGCAGCGCCACCGCCGCCTGCGCCGCGAACGCCTCCACGATCCGCCGGTCGGACGCCGGCAGCGTGTGTCCCCACAGCAGCATGCTCAGCGAGGCGTCCACCCGGACCGCGACGTCCGCGTCCGCGGCCGTCGCCGGGGGCACGCCCACCGCGACCGTGATCGTCCCGTCCTCGCGCAGCGCCACCGCTGTCAGCGCGAAGGTCTCCCGCAGCCGGTCGAGCAGCGCGATCAGCGGGCGCTCGCCGCGCAGCACCCCACCGGCCACCGCCGCCAGGGTCTGCGCCTCGGCGGACGCCTGCGCGGCCTGCCGGGTCCGCCGGGCCGCGATGTCCACGACGCCGCTGACCGCGACCGCCACCAGCACGAACGTGGCCAGGGCGACCAGGTTGTGCCCCTCGGCGATGGCGAAAGCGCTGAACGGCGGGGTGAAGAACCAGTTCAGCAGCAGCGAGCCGAGAACCGCGGCGAGCAGGGCCGGCCACAGTCCGCCGATCAGCGCCACCCCGACCACCGCGACCAGGAACAGCAGGATGTCGTTGATCAGCGGATGGTCGGCGATGCCGGCCAGGGTCAGCGTGAGCAGCGGCAACCCGGCCAGGACGGTCCCGAACCCGGCGATCCGGCGTCCCCGGGACAGCGCCGGCGGCCGGCGGTCGCTGCGCGGGCGGCGTCCGGTCAGCTCGTGGCCGACCAGATGCACGTCGATCGAGCCGGACCGGGCCGCGGTGGTGACGCCGACTCCCGCGGTGAGCAGCTGGGCGAACCGGCCCCGGCGGGAAGCGCCGAGCACCACCTGGGTGGCGTTGACCCCACGGGCGAACTCCAGCAGCGCCCGGGGCACGTCGCCGCCGGACACCTGGTGCCAGGAGCCGTCCAGGCTCTCCAGCAGCACCCGCTGCCGGGCCAGCACGGCGGTGTCCGCCCCGGCCAGGCCGTCGCTGCGGGTGACGTGCACGCCGAGCAGGTCGGCGCCCCGGCCACGGGCGGCGATCCGGGCGGCCCGGCGGATCAGCGCCTCGCCCTCGGGACCGCCGGCCAGCGCGACGACGACGCGTTCCCGGGTCTCCCAGGTGGCGTCGATGTCGTGGTCGGTGCGGTACCGGTCGAGTTGCTCGTCGACCTGGTCGGCGAGCCAGAGCAGGGCGAGTTCCCGCAGTGCGGTGAGGTTGCCGGCCCGGAAGTAGTTGCTCAGCGCCGCGTCGATCTTCTCCGGCCGGTAGACGTTGCCGTGCGCCATCCGCCGACGCAGCGCCTCCGGTGTCATGTCGACCAGCTCGACCTGCCCGGCGGCGCGGACCACCGCGTCCGGCACGGTCTCCCGCTGCTCGACTCCCGTGATCCGGGTGACCACGTCGTGCAGCGACTCCAGATGCTGCACGTTCACCGTGGTGAGCACGCTGATCCCGGCGTCCAGCAGAACTTCGACGTCCTGGTGCCGTTTGGCGTGCCCGGCGCCGGGCACATTGGTGTGGGCGAGTTCGTCGACCACGGCGAGTTCCGGCCGGCGCGCAAGAACGGCGTCGAGGTCCATCTCGGTGAAGACCCCGCCGCGATACGCGAGATCGCGGCGGGGCACCACCTCGAGATCCCCGATCATCGCGGCGGTCTGCTCCCGCCCGTGTGTCTCCACCACGGCCACGACCACGTCGGTGCCGCGCTCGGCGCGCCGGGCGGCCTCCTCGAGCATCGCGTACGTCTTCCCGACGCCGGGCGCCGCCCCCAGGTAGATCCGTAACTCGCCGCGCATGGCTGTGAACCTACGCGGCGTGCTCAGATCTCGATGTGCGAGCCCATGATCACGGTGCGGTTCCGGGGCAGGCCGAAGTGTTCGGCCGCGTCCGCCGTCAGGTACGACGTCGCGATGAACAGCCGTTTGCGCCACGCCGCCATGGTCGGGGCGTCGCCGCGCCGCAGGTCGATCTTGGACAGGTAGAACGAGGCCCGGTCCAGGCCCAGGTGACCCTCGGTGTCCTGGTCGTCGAGGCCGCGCAGCGCCGGGATCAGCGCCGGGGTCTCGGCGTACCCGAACCGGGCCGTGACGTGCACGATCCCGTCGTCGCCGAAGCCCAGCCCGTCGACCTCCATCCGCTCCTCGTCGGCGATCCGCGGCACCGGTTCGAACCGGATCGAGATGATCAGGATGTGCTCGTGGCGGACGTGGTTGTGCTCCACGTTCGCCCGCAGGGCCAGCGGCGCGGCCTCCTTGTTGCGGTTCAGGAAGACCGCGGTGCCGGGTACGCAGACGGTCGCCGCGGTGTTCTCCTGCATCTCGGCGATGAAGTCGCGCAGCGAGCCCTCCATCCGGCGGCGCTGCGCGGTGACGATGTCCCGGCCGGTCTGCCAGGTCTTCATCACGGTGAACGCGACGAGCCCGATCAGCAGCGGCAGCCAGGCGCCGTGCACCAGCTTGGTGAGGTTGGCCGCCACGAACAGCAGATCGACGGTGAGCAGCACGGCCGCGCCGACCCCGAGCAGCCACAGCGGCGTGTTCCACCGGGTCCGCGCCACCACGAAGAACAGCGTGGTGGTGATGGTGATCGTGCCGGTGACCGCCATGCCGAAGGCGTACGCCAGCGCCGCCGACGACCGGAACGCGAACACCAGCGTGAGCACCGAGAGCAGCAGCATCCAGTTGATCCACGGCACGTAGATCTGCCCGATGGAGGAGTCCGAGGTGTGGATGATCCGCAGCCGCGGCAGGTAGCCGAGCTGGGCCGCCTGGGACGTCACCGAGTACGCCCCGGTGATCACCGCCTGAGAGGCGATCACGGTGGCCGCGGTGGCCAGCAGCACCAGCGGCAGCCGGGACCACGCCGGGGCGAGCAGGAAGAACGGGCTGCTGATGTTGGCGTGGTCCTCGAGGATCAGGGCGCCCTGGCCGAGATAGCTGAGCACGCAGGCGGGCAGCACCAGCAGCAGCCAGCCGCGGGCGATGGCCTGCCGGCCGAAGTGCCCCATGTCGGCGTAGAGCGCCTCGGCGCCGGTGACCGCCAACACGATCGCCGCCAGCGCGAAGAACGCGATGTCGAAGTGCCCGGCCAGGAAACCGACCGCGTAGGTGGGCGAGAGCGCCCAGAGAATCGCCGGGTGCTGGGCGATACCGGACAGGCCCAGACCGCCGATCACCAGGAACCAGGTGATCGTGATCGGTCCGAAGATCTTCCCGACCGCGGCCGTGCCCCGCCGTTGCGCCAGGAAGAGCGCGATGATGATGCCCGCGGTGATCGGCACCACCAGGCTGCCCAGCGACGGCTGGACGACCTTGAGCCCCTCGACGGCGGACAGCACCGAGATAGCCGGGGTGATCATGCTGTCGCCGAAGAACAGGGCGGCGCCGAACAGCCCGACCGCGGCCAGGAAGGCCGCCTTGCGCGGCTCGATCTTCTTGCCGGCCCGGCGCAGCAGCGTGATCAGGGCCATGATGCCGCCCTCGCCGTCGTTGTCGACACGCAACGCCAGCAGCACGTAGGTCACCGTCACGACGATCATCACGGACCAGAAGATCAGCGAGACGACGCCGTAGACGTTCGCGGTGGAGACCGGCACCGGATGCGGATCCTCCGGATTGAAGACGGTCTGCAACGTGTAGATGGGGCTGGTGCCGATGTCGCCGAAGACCACACCGAGCGCCCCGACGACCACAGCCAGGCGGGGTCCGTCCGCGGTCTCCGTCCGGGTCACCGGGCCACCGTACCGCCTTATTACGGGAGCAAAGGGAACATTTGCCGGTCATGTGCGGGGATCCTGCGAGCCGGCCTCACGTAACGCCGTACGCAACCGGTCCGCCTCGCCGGCCAGCCGCTGCTGACGCAACGCCACCGCCGCCTGCGCCGCGAACGCCTCCACGATCCGCCGGTCGGAGGCCTCCAGGGTGCGGCCCTTCAACAGCATCCGCAGGTCGCCGTCGCCCTTGACCTCGACGTCGGCCTCGGCGGACCGTTCACAGGGCGTCCCCACCGCGGCGACCACCACGCCGCCCTCCAACAGGGTGACCGTCTCCAGCCCGAACGTCTCGCGCAGCCGTTCGAGCAGCGCCATCAGCGGACGCTCGCCGCGCAGGACGCTGCCGGCCACCGTGGCCAGCGTCTGCGCGTCCGCGGCGGCCTGCGCGGCCTGCCGGGTGGTGCGGGCCGCGGTGTCCACCACCCAGCTCACCGCGACCGCCACCAGCACGAAGATCGCCAGAGCGAGCAGGTTGCTCCCCTCGGCGATGGTGAACCGGCCGGCCGGCGGGGTGAAGAACCAGTTCAGCAGCAGCGAACCGAGAACCGCGGCGACCAGCGCCGGCCACAGCCCGCCGACCAGCGCCACCCCGACCACCGCGACCAGGAACAGCAGGATGTCGTCGATCAGCGGCAGGGCAGGGCCGAGCGCCAGCACCGCGGTGAGCAGCGGCAGGCCGAGCACCGCGAGGAGGAACCCGGCGATCCGGCGGCCCCGGGACAGCGCCGGCGGCAGCGGCCCGCGGGACCGGCCACGCCCGGCACGCTCGTGGGTGACCAGGTGCACGTCGATCGTGCCGGACCGGGCGATCGTGGTGACGCCGACGCCCGCGCTGAGCAGCTGCGCGAACCGGCCCCGGCGGGAGGCGCCCAGCACCACCTGGGTGGCGTTGACCCCGCCGGCGAACTCCAGCAACGCCCGCGGCACGTCGGTCCCGACCACCTGGTGGTAGGTCCCGCCCAGGCTCTCCACCAGGACCCGCTGCCGGGCCAGCGCGGCCGGGTCCGCGCCGGCCAGCCCGTCGTTGCGGGCCACATGCACCGCCATCAGGTCGGCGCCCTTGGTCCGGGCGGCGATCCGGGCCGCCCGGCGGATCAGCGTGTCGCCCTCCCGGCCACCGGTGAGCGCCACCACCACCCGTTCCCGGGTCTCCCAGGTGGCGTCGATGTCGTGATCGGCGCGGTACTGGTCGAGCTGGTCGTCGACCTTGTCCGCCAACCAGAGCAACGCCAGCTCCCGCAGCGCGGTGAGGTTCCCCGCCCGGAAATAGTTGCCCAACGCCGCATCGATCTTCTCCGGCTGATAGACGTTGCCGTGCGCCATCCGCCGCCGCAACGCCTCCGGCGTCATGTCGACCAACTCGACCTGACCCGCAGCCCGCACCACCGCATCCGGCACGGTCTCCCGCTGCTCGACACCGGTGATCCGGGCGACCACGTCGTTCAACGACTCCAGATGCTGCACGTTCACCGTGCTCAGCACACTGATCCCGGCCTCCAGCAGGACCTCGACGTCCTGCCAGCGCTTCGCGTTCCGGCTGCCCGGCACGTTGGTGTGCGCCAGCTCGTCGACGATCGCCAGCTCCGGGCGCCGGGCCAGTACCGCGTCCAGGTCCATCTCGGTGAACGCCGCGCCGCGATAGGTCACCTCGCGGCGCGGGATCACCTCCAGTCCGTCGAGCATGGCGGCGGTGTGCCGGCGGCCGTGCGTCTCCACCACGGCCACGACCACGTCGGTGCCGCGCTCGGCACGCCGGTGGGCCTCCTCGAGCATCGTGTACGTCTTCCCGACGCCCGGCGCCGCTCCGAGGTGGATCCGCAGTTCCCCACGGCCGCGAGGCATCCCGGTTACCTGCCGTCCAGGGCCAGGTTGAGGGCGAGCACGTTGACGCCGGGTTCGCCCATGAAGCCCAGGGCCCGGCCGTCGGTGTGCTCGCTGATCAACTCCCGGACGCGTTCCGGGTCCAGGCCGCGTTCCCGGGCCACCCGGGCCACCTGC
This sequence comes from Actinoplanes sp. NBRC 101535, assembly GCF_030269225.1. Taxonomy (NCBI): domain Bacteria; kingdom Bacillati; phylum Actinomycetota; class Actinomycetes; order Micromonosporales; family Micromonosporaceae; genus Actinoplanes; species Actinoplanes sp. NBRC 101535. Next base: position 63,596 of record NZ_BSSY01000021.1, read on the forward strand.
AACGCGGCGTACGCCGGGCTGATGTGCGGGTCGAGTCCACTGCCCGAGGCGGTGACCGCGTCCGCCGGGACAGCGGGCTCGGCCGGTGCGTCACCACGGATCGGTGTGATCACCGCGCCGGTGGTGTCGGCGGGTCCCGGCTCGACCGGGACGCCCTGGTAGGTGGCGAGGAAGGCCGGGCCGTTCACCGCGACCGCCCGGGTGACCGGCCCGGTCAGACCGTCCCGGTGGAAGACGGCCAGGACCGCACCGACACCGTCCGCGGTGCAGTAGGGCCGGCTGCCGTCGACGCCCTCGAGCCGTCCGACGGCCAGGCTGCGGGTGCAGACCTGGGTGAGCAGGCTCGGCGCGTCCGGCGCGTCGATCACGCTCTCCGGGCCGAGGTTGCTCGCCGCGGTGGAGGTCGGGTCGTAGCCGTCCCCCGCCGCCGACGGGCGGCTCTGGAAGTACTTCGAATCATCCCCGAACGATTGTCCGATCAGAAGCGGGTTGCCCGATCTCTCGGAGATTCCGGGCAGCTTGGCCACGCCGACGAACACCAGGGGGTAGGCGAGACCGAGCAGGACGGTGAAGACGAGCAGCGCCCGCAGCGCCGCCAGGTGGTGGGCGAGCCAGGAGGGAAGACGCATGTGGATCAGATCCCGGGGATGAGCTGGACGAACAGGTCGATGAGCTTGATGCCGAGGAAGGGCGCGACGACGCCGCCCAGTCCGTAGATCAGCAGGTTGCGGCTGAGCAGCTTGCTCGCCGACGACGGCCGGTACCGCACCCCGCGCAGCGCCAGCGGGATCAGCACCACGATGACCAGCGCGTTGAAGACGACCGCGGAGAGGATCGCCGAGCCCGGCGAGTGCAGCCGCATGATGTTGAGGGTGTCCAGGCCGGGGTAGACCGCCGCGAACATGGCCGGGATGATCGCGAAGTACTTGGCGATGTCGTTCGCGATGGAGAACGTCGTCAGCGCCCCGCGGGTGATCAGCAACTGCTTGCCGATCTCCACGATCTCGATCAGCTTGGTCGGGTCGGAGTCGAGGTCGACCATGTTGCCGGCCTCCTTCGCGGCCGACGTGCCGGTGTTCATCGCGACGCCGACGTCCGCCTGGGCCAGCGCCGGCGCATCGTTGGTGCCGTCGCCGGTCATCGCGACCAGCCGCCCGCCCCGCTGCTCCTTGCGGATGTAGGCGAGTTTGTCCTCCGGCGTCGCCTCGGCCAGGAAGTCGTCGACCCCGGCCTCCTCGGCGATGGCCGCCGCGGTCCGCGGGTTGTCGCCGGTGATCATCACGGTGCGGATGCCCATCCGGCGCATCTCGTCGAACCGGGCGCGCATGCCCGGCTTGACCACGTCCTTCAGGTGGATGACCCCCAAGAGCCGGTCGCTGTCGGCCACTACCAGTGGTGTTCCCCCTTCGGAGCTGATCCGGTCGACGATCTCGTCGATCGCCACGTCCGGCTTCCCGGCCCAGCGCATCACCGCGGTCGCCGCGCCCTTGCGGATCTGACGGTCGCCGATGTCCACCCCGCTCATCCGGGTCTGCGCGGTGAACGGCACGAACGTCGCGCCACGCATCGGGCCCTGCTCACCGCCGGCCAGGGCCACGATCGACCGGCCCTCCGGCGTCTCGTCCGCCAGGCTCGCCAGTCGCGCGGCGCCGGCGAGATCCTCGAGATCAACACCCTTCGCGGGTACGAACGCGGTGGCCTGCCGATCGCCGACGGTGATCGTGCCCGTCTTGTCCAGCAGCAGGGTGCTCACATCGCCGGCCGCCTCCACCGCGCGCCCGCTCATCGCGAGGACGTTGCGCTGGACCAGCCGGTCCATGCCGGCGATGCCGATCGCCGAGAGCAGCGCGCCGATGGTGGTCGGGATCAGGCACACCAGCAGCGACACCAGCACGATCCCGGTGACGCCGTGCGCGTCGATCGCCGCGGTGTCCGGCGCCGCCGTCTGGTACGCCTTCGCGAAGATCGCCAGTGGCTGCAGGGTGACCACGGCCAGCAGGAAGATCAGGGTGAGCGCCGCGAGCAGGATGTTCAGGGCGATCTCGTTCGGCGTCTTCTGCCGGTTCGCGCCCTCGACCAGGGCGATCATCCGGTCCACGAAGCTCTCGCCGGGCTTCTGGGTGATCCGGACGACGATCCGGTCGGAGAGCACCTTGGTGCCGCCGGTGACCGCCGACCGGTCGCCGCCGGACTCCCGGATCACCGGGGCCGACTCGCCGGTGATCGCCGACTCGTCGACGCTGGCGATGCCCTCGACGACGTCACCGTCGCCGGGGATGATCTGCCCCGCCTCGACGATCACGATGTCGCCGAGGGTCAGCTGGGACGCCGGAAGCTCCCGGCCGTCCCGCAGGTACGCGACGGTGTCCTGCTTGACCGCCCGCAGCGCGGCGGCCTGCGCCTTGCCACGGCCCTCGGCGACCGCCTCGGCCAGGTTGGCGAAGAGCACGGTGAGCCACAGCCAGACGGTGATCGTCCAGGCCAGCACACTCGGGTCGGCGATCGACAGCACGGTGGTGAAGACCGCGCCGACCTCGACGATGAACATCACCGGATTGCGCCACATCACGCGCGGGTCGAGCTTGCGCAGCGCATCCGGCAACGAGGAACGGAACTGGCGGGGATCGATCAGGCCCGGTTTCACCGCGGGCTCCTTCTCCAGAACGGCGGTCATGAGAGTCCCTCCGCGAGGGGGCCGAGAGCGAGCGCGGGCAGGAAGGTGAGCGCGACCAGCACGATCGTCACGCCGGCGACCATGCCGACGAACAGCGGGCGGTGCGTGGGCAGGGTGCCCGCCGACTCGGGGACCGGGCGCTGGGCGGCCAGCGAACCGGCCAGGGCCAGCACCAGGATCAGCGGCAGGAAGCGGCCGAACAACATCGCCAGGCCGAGTGCGGTGTCCCACCACGGGGTGTTCACGGTGATGCCGGCGAAGGCCGAGCCGTTGTTGTTGGCCGCGCTGGTGAAGGCGTACAGCACCTCGGACAGCGCGTGCGGGCCGGTGTTGAGGGCGGTCGCGGCGTTGCCGGTGGCGAAGGCTGCGGCCGTCCCGGCGAGCACGAGGGCCGGGGTGACCAGGAAGTACAGCGACGCCAGCTTCATCTGCCGGGCGCCGATCTTCTTACCGAGATATTCCGGGGTACGCCCGACCATCAGGCCGGCCACGAAGACCGTGATCACGGCGAGGATCAGCATGCCGTACAGGCCGGAGCCGACGCCGCCGGGCGCGACCTCGCCGAGCATCATGTTGAGCATCGGCATCATGCCGCCCAGCGCCGTGTACGAGTCGTGGAACGAGTTGACCGCGCCGGTGGAGGTGAGGGTCGTGATCGCCGCGAAGACGGCGGAGTTCGTCACCCCGTACCGTGTCTCCTTGCCCTCCATGGCCGTGCCGACCGCCTCCGGGACCGTGCCCGCGCCGTGGATCTCGAAGGCGACCGTCAGGGCGATGCTGCCGACGGCGAGCAGGGCCATCACGGCGGCGATGGCGTACCCCTGCCGGTTCTGGCCGACCATCCGGCCGAACAGCCGGGGCATGCTGAACGGGATCAGCAGAATCAGGAAGAGCTGCACCCAGTTCGTCCAGGTGGTCGGGTTCTCGAACGGGTGCGCCGAGTTGGCGTTGTAGAAGCCGCCGCCGTTGGTGCCCAGCTCCTTGATGGCCTCCTGTGAGGCGACCGGCCCGCCGGTGATGTGCTGCGTGCCGCCGGTCAGCGTGGTCACGTCGGTGCCGCCGGACAGGTTCTGCACCACACCGCCGACCATGAACACCAGCGTGGCCACGGCGCAGACCGGCAGCAGCACCCGCAGCGTGATCCGGGTCAGGTCCACCCAGAAGTTGCCGAGAGTGCCGGCTTCCCGGGCGGCGAACCCGCGGACCAGGGCGACCGCGACCGCGATGCCGACCGCCGCCGAGACGAAGTTCTGCACGGCCAGGCCGGCCATCTGCGCGAGATGACCCATCGTGGACTCGCCGGAGTACGCCTGCCAGTTCGTGTTGGTCACGAAACTGACCGCGGTGTTCCAGGCGATGTGGCTGTCCACAGCCGGCATGCCCAGCGACAGCCAGAGCCGGTCCTGCACGCGCAGCAGCAGATAGAGGACGAGGAGCGAGACGGCGGAGAAGGCGAGCACCGACCGGGCGTAGACACCCCAGCTCTGACCGGCGCCGGCGTCCACCCCGACCAGGCGGTAGACACCCCGCTCCACGGCGGAGTGCCGGGTGCCGGTCACCACCCGGTACAGGTGGTCACCGAACGGCTTGTACACCGCGACGATCGCGGCGGCCAGCGACAGCACGAACAACCAGCCGGCCATCAGAACTTCTCCGGGAACAGCAGGGCGGCCACCAGCAGCACGGTCAGGGCGAGCGCCAGCACCAGGCCGGCGGCGTTGACGATGCTCATCAGCGTTCGGCCGCCCGGACCAGCACGGTGAACGCCGCGAACAGCGCCACCGTGAGCACGACGAACAACAGGTCAGCCACTTCGGGACTCCTCGGTGAGGGGTTGTGCGGTTACCCGACAACCTCACCCCGCCGAGGAGCCCACCGGACAGGGCTGTTCACGCCCCGCAGACGCGTCCCGCCCGGATATTGACGCCCTGTTGACGCCGCTGTGGCGCCGGTAACTACGGCCTGTCGCGGAAGTGGCTCCACCCCGCGTAGCCCAGGATCATGGCGATCGGGGTGATCACCAGGTGCGGGCGCCCGTCGCTCACCCCGGAGGCGAGCAGCAACAGGCTGACCACCACCGCAGCGGTGATCTTCCAGCGGCCTGCCATCAGCCGGGTGACCGCGCGGACCATCCGCGACCCGGCAGAGGGCCGGGGCGGCGGTTGCGGGACGGTCCCCGGGTCCCGGGCCGGCAGGTCGATCCGCACCCCGGCGGGCACGGCCGCGTCGATCTCCGCGAGGAGCGCGGCCGGACGGCCGAGGAGGGTGGGCTCGACCGGCACCGTGATGCCGTCCCGGCCGACCAGCCGACGGCCGCCGTCCGGCCAGACCAGCAGGGCCACACAGTCGGCGTACCGGACGGTGGCCGTGTCCGCGCCGTCGACCAGGCTGATCCCCTCGGACCCGGCCACCAGCCGACGGCCCTCGGCGCCGGCGATCGGCAGGTCCCGGCCGTGCACCGCGGCGAACGACGTCGTCGGTGCCGCCGCGTACGACGCCCACTCCCCCGTCGTGCCGGGTGGGACCATCAACAGGCCCGCCTCGTACGCCGTGGTGGCGACCGCGGCGACATCCGCGACGGTCAGCTCCCGGGCGGCGGCGAGCAGGTCGCCGGCCCGTTCGACCGGATGCCCGGTGAGCACCCGGAACGCCTGGTGTGCCAGCCGGGCGCCGCGCTGCTCGGCCCGCAGCGTCCCGTCGCACCACAGGCTCACCACGGTGGACAGTTCGGCCTGGTCCGGGTTGTTCCAGCGGATCGCGGCCAGCACGTCGACGAACCCGCCGAGCAGCGCGCCGGACTGCTCCGGGACGGCGTCGGCGGTGGCCGTGACGAGTACCCGGCCGTCCGCCCGGGGTTCGTACGCGGTGGTGACCGACGCCGACAGCCCGGCCTCGTGCCGCAGTTCGCGGGTCAACCGCCGGCCGAGCAGCGCGGTGAACACGGCCGCGGCCGGGCCCTCGGGCAACTCGGTGTCCCAGGCCACCATGCCGGGAACGCCGGTGAACCAGGCGGGCCGGACCGGCAGCGCGGACGGGACCGGCGGGGCGGGCTGCCGGTCGCCCGCGGGCAGGTCCAGGCGCAGACCGGCCGGGACGTCACCGCCGGCGATCCAGAGCACCGCGTTGCCCCGGGTGAAGTAACGTGCCGTCCAGGCCCGCAGGTCGTCCGGGGTGAGCGCGGACAGGCCCCACTCCGGATAGCCGGGGGTCCCGTGGGCCGTCGCGCCGTGCCGCCACATCCGCATGCCGTGGGTGGCGCCGCGGCCCCGCGTCGACGCCTCGGTCCGCAGGATGTCCTTCTCCACGGTCAGGCGTTCCATCGGCAGGTCCCGCAGCGAGGCGCAGACCCCGGTGAGGAACGCGGCCACCTCGTCCGGGGTGCCCTGCAGGTGGAAGGCGGTGTGCTCGGCCCCGGTCTCCCCGTTGTAGTGGTGGTCGGCCACCCCGGTCCGGAACAGCGCCAGGTGCTCGACCAGGTGGGTGATGCCGCGCCGGGACAGCGGCTCGTCGGCCTGCCCGACCCGGAAGACCAGGCCGGCTCGCATCGGGCCCTCCCCCGGGCCGAGCAGCACCGGCACCCCGTCGACCTCCCGCCGCTCGATCACCGGTCCGGCCGTCATCGGGTGGCCGCCGCGTGCGCGAGAGCCCGGCTGCGGTGCCGGCGGATGGTGGCGGTGACCGGGCCGACCGCGTACTCCCAGGGCATCGCCGAGGCGAACGAGCCCAGTTCGGTGAAGGCGCGGGCCGCGGCGGGACGGTCCCCGGCCAGGCTGAACGCCATGGCGAAGGTGGACAGGGTCCGCACCCAGCCGGGTTCCCTGGCGAAATCGGGATGCCACACCGACCGGTCCGCCGCCGCGGTCAGCTCCTCGCGTACCTCCGCACCACGCAGGTAGTCACCGGCCGCGTCGCCGCGGGCGTCCTTGAGGTCGAGCCAGCGTTCCAGGTGGACCATCGGGATCAGCATCCCGGTCGGGCTCCCCGCCGGCGCCGCCGCGGTGGCCTCCCGGGCGAACGCGTACGCCTGCTCCCAGGTGCCGCCCCACTTCGGGCAGAGCGACTGCAGCAGCTGGTACTGCCCGGGCAGGTGGTGCGGGGCGACCGCGGCCAGGCGGGCGTACCGGCGGCGGACCTCGGGCAGGCCGAGCTGCAGTCCCCGGGCGGTGATCAGGCGCTGCGTCCACACCGTCGCGTCGCCGGGAGCCCGGGCGGCCGTCTCGACCAGCAGCCGCTCGGCCTTGACCAGCCACCGGTGGAACATCGCGTACCCCTGCTCGGTGACGTGTTCCGCGGTGGCGGCGCTGCGGGCCTCCCAGGCACGCCACACCTGGTGGGCGGCGAGCATGACCGCCGCCGTGTGATCGTCCGGGTCGGCGACGAGGACGCCGGCCAGGAACTCGCCGCCGCCGGTGCGTTCCGCCCCGGTGGCGATCAGCCACGACCGGGCGCCCGGGCTCGGCTGGGTGAGGACCGCCCGGCAGGCCGGCCAGTCCTGCCGGGCGAGCGCCGCCGCCAGGGCGGCCGACTCCGGATGGATGTCCGCCGGAGCGAGGACGAGTGAGTCGGAAGACATGGACGGGAATCCTAGTTAGAAGATCAACTAGCTCGCTGCCCCGTTTTCCGGGTCCGGTCAGCCTCGGAAGTAGTGGCCGGCGGCCAGGTCCTCCAGCAGCGTGGGGTGGGTGGGCTTCCAGCCGTAGCGCTCCCGGGTGATCGCGTTGCTGACGGGCAGATCGGCGCCGAAGAACCGGCCCATCCAGCCGAAGTGCTCCATCGCCAGGCCGGCCGGGATCGACTCCACCGGGAGCCCGAGGCCATCGCCGATCGCGGTGGCGATCTCGCGGGTGGTGACCTCCTCGGCGACGGCGTGCAGCACGGTGCCGGCCGGGGCGTCCTCGATCGCGTGCCGGACCACCACGGCGGCGTCCTTCACGTGCACGCCGGACCAGCGGTTGGCGCCGTCACCGATGTACGCCGCGACGCCCTTCTCCCGGGCGATGCCGGTCAGGACCGCGACGAAGCCGTGGTCGCCGTCCCCGTGCACGGTCGGCGCGAAGCGGACCACCGAGGTGCGCACGCCGTGCGCCGCGTGGTCGAGCACCGCCTTGGCGTTGACCATGCGCGGGTGCCCGCCGGCCTCCGGGACGTCCTCCTCGGTGGCGGGACGGCCCTCGACCACGCCGAGCACGCCGGACGCGATGGTGAACGGCTTGCCGGTGCCGGCCAGCACACCGGCGACCGCGTCGATCACCGCGCGGTCGGTCTGTGCCGCCTCGGCCATCCGGGAGAAGTCGTGGTTGTAGCCCAGGTGCACGACGGCGTCGGCCGCGTCCGCGGCGGCGCGCAGGCCGTCGATGTCGTCCAGGTCGCCGCGGCGCACCTCGGCGCCGAGGGCGGCGACCCGGTCGGCGGCGGCGTCCGACCGGGCCAGGCCGAGCACCTGGTGACCGGTGCCGAGCAGTTCGGTGACGACGGCGGAGCCGATCCAGCCGCTGGCGCCGGTGACGAAGACCCGCATGGGAACCTCCAGGAGAACTGATGTCACATTCTGACATGACTACCGTAGCACCCCGGATGTCATAATGTGACATCACTAGGATCGTCGGCATGGCACGCTGGGAACCCGACGCCGCCGGCCGCCTGCGCGAGGCGGCGATGCAGCTCTACGTCGAACGGGGCTTCGACCAGACCACGGTCGCCGACATCGCCGAGCGGGCCGGGGTCACCTCCCGCACGTTCTTCCGGCACTTCACCGACAAGCGCGAGGTGCTGTTCAACGGCACCGACCTGCTGCGGACCGGCATCGCCGAGGCACTCGCCGGCGCCCCCGCGGACACGTCACCGATCGCGACGGTGGCGCTCGCCCTGGAGTCCACGACCGGCTTCGTGGGCCGCGACCACGCCCACTCGGTCCGCCGCCAGCGCATCATCGACGCCCACGCCGAACTGCGCGAACGCGAGCTGATCAAGATGGCCGACCTGGGCGCCGCCCTGGCCGCCGGCCTGCGCGAGCGGGGTGTGCCCGAACCGGACGCCACGCTGGCCGCCGAGACCGGCATCGTCGCCTTCCGGGTCGCCTTCGCGAGCTGGATCGCCGACCCGTCCCCGGGCCTGCTGTCGTTGATCAGGTCGACCCTGGCCCGGCTGACCGCACTGACCGCACTGACCGCATCCGGCCGGTCAGGCCAGGTGGAGGGCCGCCCATAGGGCGGTCACCCCGGCCGCCAGGCCCAGCGGGACGGTGATCGCGCCCAGGCGCAGGAACTCCGGGGTGCTCGGGGCGGCGTCGTGGGTGTGCAGGATGCGGCGCCACAGCAGGGTGGCCAGCGAGCCGACGTAGGTGAGGTTCGGGCCGACGTTGACGCCGATCAGCACCGCCAGCAGCAGGCCGGGTGAGTGGGCCACCGCCGGGAGCAGCACCAGCGTGGCCGGCAGGTTGTTCAGCAGGTTGGCCAGGACCGCGGCCAGCGCCGCCACCCCCAGCAGGCCGAGCAGGTCGGCGTGCCGCGGGACCAGGTCGTCGAGGAACGTGCCGAGGCCGGCGTCGCGGACCGCGAGCACCACCACACCGAGGGCCAGGACGAAGCCGCAGAACGCCGGGTTGAGCTCGAGGAGCAGGTCGCGCGGGCGGGTACGGCCGGACCGCAGCAGCGGCACGGCCAGGGCGAGGGCGCCGGCGGCGGCCACCCAGGCGGGCTCCACGCCGAGCGGCTGCAGGGCGGCGAACCCGGTCAGGGTGACGGCGAGGACGGTCAGGGCGTACCGGGGAGCGGGTCCGGGGTGTTCCGGTTCGCGGGTGGCCGGCTCGGCCAGGTCGGCGGCGAAGAACCACCGGAACACCAGGTACTCGACGGCGATCACGGCCAGCCAGGGCGCGGCCATCAGCGCGGCGAACCCGGCGAAGGTCAGGCCGCTGGCGGCGAAGGCCAGCAGGTTGGTCAGGTTGGAGACGGGCAGCAGCAGCGACGCCGAGTTGGCCAGGTGGTTGCAGGCGTACGCGTGCGGTTTCGGCCGGACCCCGGCACGGTGCGCGACGGCGAAGACGACCGGGGTGAGCAGCACGACGGTGGCGTCCAGGCTGAGGACGGCGGTGGTCACGGCGGCCGCGCCGAAGACCGCGCCGAGCAGGCGTTCCGGGCGTCCCTTACCGGTACGCGCCACGAGACCGCCGACGTAGCCGAACACCCCGTGGCCCTCGGCCGCGTACGCCAGGAGCAGCACGGCCGCGAGGAAGGCCACGGTCGGTGCGAGTTCGCGTACCTCCGCAAGGGCCGCCGCCGGAGTGACCAGACCGGCCCCCACCGCCAGCAACGCGGCCGGGACCGCGGCGGTGGCCTCGGGCAGACCGTAGGGCCGCGCGACCGCGAAGGCGAGCACCGCGCCCAGCAGCACGAGCGCGATGATCATGTGCACGTGCGCAGCGTAGAGGCTGCGCACGCGCACCGCTCGTCAGGGACTACGCCACCGGCTCCTCGGCGGGCAGCTCGGCCAGCGGCCGCAGGCGCAGGCGGGTGATCGCCCGGCCGGTGATCTCGACGACCTCGGCGGTGTGCCCGTCGATGGTCACCGTCTCGCCGGGCGTGGTCGGGATGTGCCCGAGCTGGGCCAGGACCAGGCCGGCCACGGTGGTGTAGTCGCCGGCGTTGTCCAGGTCCTCGATGTCGACGCCGATGTCCGGCAGGTCGTGGATCGGGAAGGTGCCCGGCAGCAGCATCGCGCCGTCCTCCTCGCGGATCACCGACTGCACGTCCCGGTCGGTCTCGTCGTAGATCTCGCCGACGACCTCCTCGACCAGGTCCTCCATCGTCACGATGCCGTCGATCGCGCCGCGCTCGTCCACCACCAGGGCGAACTGCTGCCGCTGGGACCGCAGTTGCCGCATCGCGTCGGACACCTTCAGCGTCTCCGGCAGGAACAGCGGGGTGAACATGTAGTCCTGGACCACGCCGCCGGCGCCGACCAGGTCCCGCAGGTGCACCACGCCGAGCACGTCGTCCAGCCCCATCGGGCCGGTCACCGGGGCGCGCGAGTGACCACCGTCGACCAGCGTGGTCAGGGCCTCACCCGCGGGTGTCCCGGCGGGCAGGATCAGCACGTCACGGCGCGGCACCAGGATCTCCCGCAGGATCCGGTCGGCGATCTCGAAGGCGCCGCTGATGATGGTGCGCTGCTCGGCGGTGAAGTCCTGCTGCTGGGCGACCATGTCGCGGATCTCCTCGGTGCTGACCTCCTCGCGGCCCGCGTCCGGGTCGCCGCCGGCCAGCCGGACCACCAGGTCGGTGGACTTGCCGAGCAGCCAGTTCACCGGGCGGGACATGGTGGCCAGCACGTCGAGCGGGCGGGCCACCAGCATCGCCCAGCCCTCGGCGCGCTGCATCGCGACCCGTTTGGGCGCCAGTTCGCCGACGACCAGGGTGAAGAAGGTCAGCAGGATGGTGACCAGCAGGATCGCCACCGGTTCGGCGGCGGTGCCGATCAGGTCCGCCAGCGGCTCGATCAGCGGCTGGGCCAGTGTGGTGGCCGCGGCGGCCGAGGCCAGGAAGCCGGCCAGGGTGATACCGATCTGGATGGTGGCCAGGAACCGGTTGGGGTCACGGGCCAGTTTGGCGAGTGTCCGGCCGGTGCGGGACTGCCGCTCCAGCCTCTGCAGCTGGCTCTCCCGCAACGAGATGAGAGCCATCTCGCTTCCGGAGAAAGCCGCGTTGAGCAGCACAAGCACGACGACTAGGACAACTTGCCAGCCATATCCGCCCACGGCGGACATCAACTCCTTCGCGTTCATAGATGCGAAGGACCAACGCTACCGGTCGGCTGTCTCCGCCTCCACCACGAAACACGAGCCGCGGGGGCTGCGTGCCTCGTGAAATACCTCACCGTGATTGGCCCGTGCCAGACTGCGAGCAACGTAGAGCCCCAGGCCCAGGCCCGGTCCCTTACCGCTGCGACCCTGCCGGTCGAACAGCCGGGGCCGGGATTCCTCGGGCACGCCGGGCCCCTCGTCCTCCACCGCCACCCGCACCGTACCGCCGGTTCGCATGATCCGCAGCGCGGTGGCGCCGCCGGCGTAGCGGGCCGCGTTGGAGACCAGGCTTGCCACGATCTGGTGCAGGTGACCGGGGTGGAACAGGACCCGCTCGTCCGAGCCGACCACCGGCACGTGCCCGTGCCCGGTGTTCTCCAGCGCCCGGCGGATCTCGTCGCGCAGCGGGACCTCCTGGCGGACCGCGTTGATGTTGCCCGCGTCGATGGCGACCATCGCCAGGGCCTCGCGGACGATGTCGTCGAGGCGCTGGGCCTGCCGGTCGATCGCGGCGACGGCCCGCTTGTGCGGGGAGGACGGCGGCAGCTCGCCGGCGAGCAGGTCGGCGTAGCCGAGGATGGCGGAGAGCGGGTTGCTGATCTCGTGACCGAGCATCCCGATGATGTCGAGCTTGAGCTGGTTGGCGGCTTCGAGTTCGATGTTGCGCTCGGCGAGGGCGGCCGCGGCCCGGTCCCGGGCGTGTTCCACGGCGAGGGCCGCGGTGACGTCGGTGTTGATCTCCAGGACCTGCGGGTCGGTCTCACCCTGCGGCTTGTGCACCACCTGCCGGCTGATCAGCGTCAACTCCCGGCCCTCGGCGCTGACGTGCTGCAGCAGACCGTCCCAGCGGCCGTCGGACTCCAGCGACTCGCGTTGCTCCCGGGCGGTGCCTCCGCCGATGAAGGTGGTGGCCAGCACGTCGTGTGAGATGCGGCCGCGGACCTCGTCCAGGGTCCGGCCGTACAGCCACGCGGCGCCGGCGTTCCACCAGCGGATCCGGCCGTCCATCTCGCGGACGATCACGCCGGCCGGGATCAGTTCCAGGAGGGTGGCCTGCTGGCGGACCCGGTCGGCGTTGGCGGTGAGCAGCTCCTCGGCGCGGCGGGCCATCCGCTCGGTCGCGGTCCGCTGCTCGCGCAGCCGCTGCAGCTCGGCACGCTCGCGTGCGCTGAGCTCCCCCACCTCGGTGTCGTGCACCCTCACCGCCGCTGAGTCAGGAATCTCCGGACGCCGGGGCTGATCGGCAGTGCGCGGCCAGATCTGAGAACAGCCCGTCCATCAGCAGGTCCACCGCGCGGGCGGCGGCCGGGCCGGTGGCGTTCTCGGCGGCGCCCTGCACCATGGCGAACATCAGGGCGAGGTCCTCGGACGTCAGGTCGGCGCGGACGTGGCCGTCCCGGTGGGCCCGGTTCATCGCGACGGCCACCGCCGCGATCGCCCGTTGCCGGTACCGCTGCTGCACCGCCGGTTCGAGGCGCCGGACCAGCCGGACCAGCTCGTGCATCGCGATCTGCCGGCGCAGCACCTCGTGGAGCAGGTCGCGGAACGGGACCTGCCCGGCGGCGAGCGCCTCCAGCAGGCGCAACTGATGGTCGATGACCGCGGCGACCAGGGCCTGCCGGTCGGCGAAGTGCCGGTAGAGGGTGGCCTGGGCGACACCGGCCCGCCGGGCGACCTCGGGCATCAGGGCGGCCGCGCCCCCGCCGGCCAGCACGTCGTTGGCGGCCTCGAGGATGGCGGCCCGGTTGCGCAGAGCGTCCCGGCGGCGGGTGACCGGGGCTCCGTACAGCACGCGGGTGACGTTACTAGCCGGTAACGAGAATGTCACCGTATTCAATTTCTCGGTACCGGTTCCTACTGTCCCGCCCATGTTGTTCCGCCGGTTCGCCCTCCTGCTCACCGTCATGGCCCTGGCCCTGACCGCGGCTCCCGCCCGAGCCGCCGAGCCCGTCACCGGGTTCCGCGCCGTCGACATCACCGGCGACGGCGGTGTCGTCCTCAAGGCCAACGTGATCGCCCCGGCCGCGAGCGGCCGGCACCCGGCAGTGGTGCTGCCGTCCAGTTGGGGACTCAACGACGCCGAGTACCTCGCCCAGGCGAAGGTGCTGGCCGGACGGGGGTACGTGGTCGTCTCGTACACGCCTCGCGGTTGGTGGTTCTCCGGGGGCCGGATCGACACGGCCGGCCCGAAGGACATGGCCGACCTGTCCCTCGTGATCGACTGGACGATCGCGAACACCGCGACCGACCCGTCCCGGATCGGGGCGGCCGGGATCTCGTACGGCGCCGGCATCAGCCTGCTCGGCGCCGCCCACGACGCACGGATCCGCGCGGTCGGGGTGCTCAGCGGCTGGACCGACCTGGTCGCCTCGCTCTACGCCGACCAGACCCGGCACCGCCAGTCGTCCGGGCTGCTGCAACTGGCCGCCCAACTGGTCGGGCGCCCCAGCGACGAGCTGACCGCCATGCTGGCCGACTTCAACGCGAACCGGGACGTGGACCGGGTGATGGCCTGGGCGAGGGTCCGCTCGGCGAGCACCTACCTGGACCGGATCAACGCGAACGGCCCGGCCGTGCTGATCGCCAACGCGTGGGGCGACTCGTTCTTCCCGCCGAACCAGCTGGCCGGGTTCTACCAGGGGCTGACCGGGCCGAAGCGTCTCGAGCTGCGCCCCGGCGACCACGCCATCGCCGAACTGACCGGCGTGCTGGGCCTGCCCAACGAAGTCTGGACCAGCCTGTACGCCTGGCTCGACGAACACCTCGACGGCGGCGCCCCGACCGGCCCGAACCCGGTCCAGGTCACGCCGTTGAACGCCGCCACCGAGACGTACCCGTCCTGGTCGGCGCTGACCGGCAGCACCCGCCGGTACGGCCTCGGCGCGATCCGCACGCTGGACGGCACCGGGCTGCTCGGCGGGGACCCGAGCACCGGCTGGAGCAAGACGCTGCCCACCGACCGGGACACCGTCGCCGCGGGCGGGGTCGTGCTGCTCACCAACGGGGCGTCCGCGATCACCGGGCAGCAGCCGCAGATCTGGCTGCCGTTCGTGGACCGGTCCCGGGCGGGTGTCTGGGCCGCCGAGCGGCCGTCGTCGGCGCAGCGCATCCGCGGGGTCCCGCGGGCACATCTGGAGATCTCCGGGAGCGCCACCGGGGGCACCCTGGTCGCCTATCTCTACGACCTGGATCCGCTCGGCAACGCCAAGCTGATCACCCACGCGCCGGCCACGTGGACGGCGAACGGCGACGTCGACCTGGACCTCTGGGCGACCGCCTACGATCTGCCGGCCGGACACTCGCTGACCCTCGTGGTCGACACGGTGGATCCGCTCTATTACGACGAGAACGACCCGAACGAGACGATTACCATCGGCGGCGGCTCCTATCTGGACATTCCGTTGAGGTAATTGTCGGTGATCAGGCAGAGAAACATCGCGGAATCATCATCGTCATTGCGCTTTCAGGCCTTCGCCTCCACCCGGAAACCGGACGGCCCTAGCGTTCGGTCCCGTGAGAGCGCGATTGACGATGATCATTGTTATGGTGCTGGCGGCGGCGCTCCTCGTGCCGCCGCCGGCGCGCGCCGCTCCCCCGCCCGGCTTCCAGACGTCGCTGGTCGTCGGCACCGACCTGAACGAGCCGTCCGGTTTCGAGATAGCCCCGGACGGGCGAATCTTCATACTGGAACGCGCAGGCACCGTCAAGATATTCAAAAACGGTCATCTGCTGGCCACGCCGTTCACCGTGCTGCCCTCCGAACCGACCGGCGACCGCGGGTTGATCGGCATCGCCTTCGACCCCGAGTTCGGCGTCGCCAACCACTACGTCTACTTCTATTACACCGGCCTCGACCTGCACAATCGCCTGGTCCGCTTCGACGCTTCCGGCGACGTCGGCACCGACGGCCCGTTCACGATCTTCCGCACCGAATCCCTCTCCCAGCACCTGCACGTCGGCGGCAGCATCCGATTCGGACCGGACGGCAAGCTCTATTTCGCGGTCGGTGACAACGGCTATTCCAGCAACGCGCAGATCCTCTCCAATCCGCACGGCAAGATCCTGCGGATCAACAGGGACGGCTCGATCCCCGCCGACAACCCCTTCTTCGGGCAGACCGACAAGGAACAGGCGATCTGGGCGTACGGCTTCCGCAACCCCTGGCGTTTTCAGTTCGACAGCGTCACCGGCCTGCTCTACGGCGGTGACGTGGGCGACTACACCTGGGAGGAGGTCAACCACATCGTCAAGGGCGGCAACTACGGGTGGCCGCTCAAGGAGGGCATGTGCACCACCGGCTGCGCCGGATTCGTCGACCCCATCTACACGTACGCCCACGACGGCGAGAGCGCGGCGGCCACCGGCGGCCCGGTCTACCGCGGCGCGACGTTCCCGCCCGAATACCAGGGCAACCTGTTCTTCGCCGACTACGCCAAGGGGTTCATCCGCCGCGCCGAACTCGACGCGAACGGCAACGCCACCGCCGTCCACGACTTCGACGCCACCGCCGGTGCCGTCGTCGACCTGAAGGTCGCGCCGGACGGGGACCTCTACTACCTCACCTACATCCCCGGCCGGCTCTACAAGATCGGCTACAGCCTGGGCAACCACTCGCCGACCGCGAACGCGACCTCCGACGTCGACAAGGGACTGAACCCGCTGACCGTGACGTTCTCCAGCGCCGGCAGCGCCGACCCGGACGGCGACCCGCTCACCTTCGCCTGGGACTTCGGCGACGGCACCACCGGCACGGCGGCGAACCCCACCCACACCTACGACGAGATCGGCGTCTACACCGCGAACCTGACCGTGACCGACAGCGAGGGCGACACCGGGGTCGCCGTCCCGCTGATCATCCAGGTGGGCATCGCGCCGACGCTGACCATCGCCGTGCCCGCCGACGAGTCCGCCTACCGGGCCGGGGACGTCATCACCTACAACGTGTTCGGCCGGGACGCAGCCGGCTTCGACCTGGACGACAACGGCCTGCGGACCACGGTGATCCTGCACCACCACACGCACGTGCACCCGTTCGCCGGGCCGCTCACCGGACGAGCCGGGCAGTTCACCATCCCGGACACCGGCGAGTCCTCCGCCGACACCTGGTACGAGATCAAGGTGACGGCCACCGACACCAACGACCTGAGCACCACCGAGTCGATCGAGATCCGGCCGGTCACCACCACGGTCACCGTCGAAACCAGCCCGCCCGGTCTCACCGCGTACCTGGACGGGGTGCCGGTGGCGGCCCCGCACGAGGTTCTCGGGGTGGAGAACTTCCGGCGCGAGTTGTACGCCCCGCCGACCGCGGCCGCCGCCGACGGCACGCGGTACCGTTTCGCCGGCTGGTCGGACGGCGGCGGCATCCGGCACACGATCGTCACGCC
This sequence comes from Actinoplanes sp. NBRC 101535, assembly GCF_030269225.1. Classification (NCBI taxonomy): domain Bacteria; kingdom Bacillati; phylum Actinomycetota; class Actinomycetes; order Micromonosporales; family Micromonosporaceae; genus Actinoplanes; species Actinoplanes sp. NBRC 101535. The sequence continues at coordinate 80,457 of NZ_BSSY01000021.1, forward strand.
CGCGGCCGACACCGTGTACACCGCCCGCTACGAACCGGCGACCCCGTTCACCGCCACGTTCTTCGACAACAAGAACCTGGCCGGTACGCCGGTGCTGACCCGCACCGACCCGGCCGTCGACTTCGTCTGGGGCGAGGCCGCCCCCGATCCGGCCGTCCCGGCGAACGAGTTCTCGGCCCGCTGGACCCGGCGGGAGGTGTTCACCGCCGGCCGTTACCGGTTCACCACCGTCTCCGACGACGGCGTCCGGCTCTACCTCGACAACCGACTGGTGCTGGACCGGTGGCAGGGGCAGTCGGGCACGGCGTACGACTGGATCGGCGACCTCGGCGCGGGCACCCACACCATCACCCTCGAGTACTACGACGAGGGCGGCGACGCGATGGCCAAGCTGGACTGGGCCGCCGCCATCGACCAGCCGTCGGACACCTGGACGGCGGAGTACTGGAACACCCCCGGCGCCGGCTCCGCGCCGACCCTGCCGTCCGGCCCGCCCACCCTGACCCGCCAGGAGACGGGTGTCGACCACGACTGGGCGCTCGGCTCCCCGGACCCGTCGATCACCCCGGACCACTTCGCCGCCCGCTGGTCACGCACCCTGGCGCTGGCCCCCGGCGAGTACGAGTTCACCGCCACCGCCGACGACGGTGTCCGCGTGACGGTGGACGGTCTGCGGGTGATCGACGCCTGGACCGACGGCGCCGGGGTCCGCACCGGCGGCACGCTGCTCGGCGGCGGACCGCACACGGTGGTGATGGAGTACTACGAGAACGGCGGCGACGCGGTGGCGGAACTCGCCTACCGGCAGACCGCGGAGGCGCCCGACCCACCGGACTGGACCGGTGAGTACTTCCCGAACATGACGCTGGACGGCGATCCCGCGGTGACCCGGCCGGACCACACGCTGTCCTTCGACTGGGGTGGCGGCGCGCCGGCCGCCGGGATACCCGCCGACGGGTTCTCCGCCCGGTGGACCCGCACCGACGTCCTGCCGGCCGGGGTGTACCGGTTCTCCGGTGCGAGCGACGACGGCATCCGGGTGTTCCTGGACGGCGTCCCGATCGTCGACCGGTGGGTCGGCCAGAACGCCACGTTCAGCACCGACCGCCTGGTACTGGCCGGTCCACACCAGATCCGGGTGGAGTACTTCGAGGACGGCGGCGGCGCGCTGGCCCGTCTCGGCTATCAGCGGATCGGCGACGTCGGCCCGGTGGACGGCTGGACCGGGGAGTACTTCGCCGGCACCACGCTGACCGGCGATCCGGTGCTGACCCGGCAGGACGACACGATCGGCTTCGACTGGGGCGACGGGTCACCGGGTCCGGGGATTCCCGCCGACGGCTTCTCCGCCCGGTGGACCCGTACGGCTGACTGGGCCGAGGGCACCTACCGCTTCGCCGCCACCGGCGACGACGGCATCCGGGTCCGGCTGGACGGCGTCACCGTGGTCGACGGCTGGTCCGATCACGGCCCCACCACCTTCACCGCCGACATCGCGGTCGGTTCCGGCGAACACACCGTGGTCGTCGAGTACTACGAGGCCGGCGGCGGAGCGGTCGCCCGGTTCACCCAGAGCGCTCTCTGACGGTTGAAAGGGGTTCCGCCCGATGGACATCCGACTGAAGTCTCCACCTGAGGTGAGTGTCGTGGTACCCACCCGTAACGAGGCGGAGAACGTCGGCCCGCTGGTCGAGCGGGTCCGGGACGCTCTCGGCGCCACGCCCGGCGAGATCCTGTTCGTGGACGACAGCGACGACGAGACCCCGGGCGTCATCTCCGCCCTGGCGGAGGACGACCCCGACCGGGTACGCCTGCTCCACCGTCCCGCCGGCCAGCGGTCCGGCGGCCTCGGCGGTGCGGTGGTGGCCGGTTTCGCCACGGCCCGGGCGCCCTGGGTGGTGGTGATGGACGGCGATCTGCAGCACCCGCCGGAGACGGTCCCGGAGTTGCTCGCCGCCGGTCGGGTCGACCGGGCCGACGCGGTGGTGGCCAGCCGCTACCGGGCCCGGGGCCGGGTGACCGGCCTGGGCGGCTGGTTCCGGCGGGTCGCCTCGCGGGCTTCCGGCACCCTGGCGAAGGTCGTCTTCCCGGTGCGCCTGCGGGCCGTCTCCGACCCGATGAGCGGCTTCTTCGCCGTACGCCGGGAGGCGCTCGACCCGGTCGCGCTGCGCCCCCGCGGCTACAAGATCCTGCTGGAGATGGTGGTCCGCGGGCGTCTGCGCCGGATCGCCGAGGTGCCGTACACGTTCCAGCCGCGGACCGCGGGCGAGAGCAAGGCGTCGCTGCGCGAAGGACTGCGCTACCTGCGGCACCTGGCCGTGCTGCGGCTGGCCACCCTGCGGCATCCGGGCTCGGCGGCCGGGCGGATGACCGGGTTCGCCGCCGCCGGCGCGGCCGGGACGGCGGTCAACTCGGCCGTGCTGTGGGCGCTGGGCGAGCAGGCCGGGCTGCCCTATCTGCTCGCCGCGTTCCTCGCCGTCCAGGTGGCGATCGTGTGGAACTTCGCGGTCGTCGACCACCTGGTGATGCCGCCCGGCGCGCACGCCCGGGGCCGCCGCTTCGGCCGGTTCCTGCTGCTCAACAACACGCTGACGCCGGTGCACCTGGGCCTGCTGCACGGTCTGGTCCAGTACGGCGGCCTGCACTACCTGCCGGCCAACGTGCTCGCCGTCGTGGTCGTCTTCCTGCTGCGCTACACCGTCACCAACCGCTGGGTGTACGGCGGCGCCGCGCTCTGGCCCGCGGTGCGCCGGACGATGCGGATCCGCCTGCTGCTGGCCGCGCTGCTCACCGTGGTGGCGTTCCCCGCGCTGGCGCTGCTGGCCCGGGACAGCCTGTGGGACCGCGGTCCGGGCGTGCCGCTGCTGATCCCGGTGGCCGCCGCGGCGGTGCTGGTGGTGACCCGGATCCGCCCGCAGCGCGACGAGCCGGACGTGCACGACCGGCAGGTCGACGGGCTGCTCGCCACCGCGTTCCTGGCCGTCGCCGCGACGCTGCTGACGCTGATGCCGGCGCCCGCACCGGTGACCTGGCTGGTACCGGCCGCCTGCGCCTTCCTGGCCGCCGCCACGATCCTGCTGCTCGGCACCCGGACGGTCGCCCGGCTGCGCTGGGCCCTGGCCCTGCCCCTGGTCGCGGCGGTCCCGGTCACCGGGCACGCCGTCGACGCCGTGCTCCGGTCGGTGGCCGTCCTGCTGGGCCGGCCCGGCGGACCGGCCCGCGCCGGTGACGACCTGGTCACCGTGCACCACGGCGAGGTGCTCACCCTGTCCGCCGGCCGGCTGCCCGGCGCCGCCCTGGCCGGGGCGCTGCTCTGCCTGCTGATCGGCGCGGTGGTCCTGCGGGTCGCACCACGCCGGGCGCTCACCGCCACGGCCGTCACCCTCGCCGCGGGCGCCGTCGCGGTGCCGGTCGTGCTGCTGGTCGGCCAGGTGGCCGGGGCCGGGGCGTTCCGCGTGGCCCAGCTGCCGGTGTTCACCGACGTCCTGCTCGCCGGGACCGTCGCGGCGTTCACCGCCCGCTGGTCCCGGAACCGCCCGATACCGGCACCCACCCCGCGGCCGTACCTGCCCCGGGGGCGGTTCGCCCTGCTCACGCTGGTCGCCGCGGCCGCCCTGCTGGGTCTGCGGGGGATCACCGCATGAGGCATTCCGCACACGTCGTGCTCTCCCGCCCGCAACGCGCCGGGCTGATCGTGGCGCTGCTCCTGATCGGCGTGTGGGCGGTGCTGCGCCCGATGGCGGTGCTGCAGACCGTGGTCGCGCTGGTGACGATCGCGTATACCGCGGCGATCGTCTTCCGGGTGGTGCTGGTCTGGGCGGCCGGCCGCGGCGAACACCGGGTGACGGTGTCCGACGAGGAGGCCCGCGCGATCGGTGACGCGGAACTCCCGGTCTACACGGTGCTGGTGCCGGCGTACCGGGAACCGGACGTGATCGGGCTGCTCATGGCGCACCTGGGCGCCCTGGAGTACCCGCCGGACAAGCTCGAGGTGATCCTGCTGCTGGAGGAGGACGACCAGGCGACGATCGACGCCGCCGAGTCCGTGGTCACCGGCGGGCACATCCGCATCCTGGTGGTGCCCGAGTCACAGCCGAAGACCAAGCCGAAGGCCTGCAACGTCGGCCTGGCCGTGGCCACCGGCGAGTTCGTCACCATCTACGACGCCGAGGACGTGCCGGACCCGCTGCAACTGCGCCGGGCCGTCGTCGCGCTGCGCCGCCTCGGCCCCACCTACGTCTGTCTCCAGGCCGAACTCGGCTACTTCAACGTGGACCAGAACCGGATCACCCAGTGGTTCGCGCTGGAGTACGCCACCTGGTTCCGCTCGCTGCTACCCGGCCTGGTGGCGCTGCGGATGCCGATCCCGCTGGGCGGCACCAGCAATCACTTCCGGACAGCGGAACTGCGGGAACTCGGGGCGTGGGATCCCTACAACGTCACCGAGGACGCCGACCTGGGCATCCGGCTGGCCCGGTCCGGCCACCGGGTCGGGGTGCTGGCCTCGGTCACCCTGGAGGAGGCCAACTCGGACTTCATCAACTGGATCAAGCAGCGCAGCCGCTGGTACAAGGGCTACCTGATGACCTGGCTGGTGCACCTGCGGGCGCCCCGGGCCACGATCCGCCAACTCGGCTGGCGCGGTCTGCTCTGCCTCAACCTCTTCGTCGGCGGCACGCCCCTGGCGGCGCTGCTCAACGCGGTGCTCTGGGCCACCACGATCCTCTGGTTCCTGGACCGTCCCCCGATCATGGAGGAGATCTTCATTCCGCCGTACTACTACCTCGGCCTGCTCTGCCTGATCTTCGGCAACGCCACGGTGATCTACCTGAACGTGCTCTCCGCGCGGACCATGAACCGGCCCGACCTGCTCGGCACGGCACTGCTCTCCCCCGCGTACTGGGCGATGATGAGCCTGGCCGGGGCGAAGGCCGCCTGGCAGCTGGTCTTCAAACCGTCCTACTGGGAGAAGACCACGCACGGGCTGCACCTGCCCCGCAAGGAAGCGCCGGCCCATGCGGAGTGAACGCCGGATCGTCCTGCTGACCTGCGGACTCGCCTACCTGGTGATGGCCCTCTGGTTCTGGCGCCACGACCTGGTCCCCGGCGACTCCGCCAGCCGGGCCGCCAACGCCTACTACACGATCTTCAGCCGCGACCCGCACCTGGCCGCGATCGGTTTCGTGTGGAACCCGCTGCCCTCGTTGATCCTGCTGCCGTTCCTGCCGCTCGGCCTGCTCGTCCCGGCACTCACCCAGGAGGGCCTGCTGGTGGTGCTGGTCTCGGCGGCACTGATGACGGCCACCGTCGCGGTCGTCCACGACGTGCTGCGCCGCTCCGGCGTCCCGGTGACGCCCCGGCTGGTGCTGACCGCGGCGTTCGCGCTGCACCCGATGATCGTCGTCTACGCCGGCAACGGGATGAGCGAGGCGTGTTTCCTGCTCTGCCTGCTGCTGGCGGTCCGGTCCCTGCTGATCTGGCTGCTCGACGGCCGGCCCGAGTCGCTGGTGCCGCTCGGACTGGCGGTCGGCCTCGCCTACGGCGCACGCTACGAGGCGCTCGCCCCGGTTGCCGCCGTCCCGGTGCTGGTCGGCCTCATCTCGTACGTACGCCACACCGGTGATCGCAGCATCCGGCTGGCGACGGCCCGGACCGACGCGGTGATCGCCGGACTGCCCGGATTGCTGGCCGTGCTGCTCTGGGCGACCGCCGGGCGCCTGATCGTCGGGCAGTGGTTCGCGACCTTCTCCTCGCAGTACGGCAACTCCGCCCAGGTGTCCGCGAACAGTGGCGGCATCTCCTCGGTGACCGGCGACGACCTGCCCGGACGCCTCGGGTACGGCCTGCAGCAACTGCTCGGCCTGGCCCCGTTCGTGCTGGTGCTGCTGGCCGCGGCCCTGCTCGTGGTGTGGCGGCGCAACGATCTGCGCCCGCTCGCGCCGGTCACCGTGCTCGGTGCGGTGCTCGCCTTCGACGTGCTCGCCTTCCTCTCCGGCACGTCGTTCGGCTGGCTGCGCTTCCACATCGCGGCCGTCCCGCTGTCGGTCCTGCTCGCCGGGCACCTGATCGCCGTGCTCCCGGCCCGGGCCCCGGGGTGGCGCCGGGTCGTGCCGCTGGTCCTGGTGCTCGCCGCGATACCCAGCACGCTGATCACTCTCGGACGACCCACCCTCGCACGGGAGGAGTCCGAATGGCTGACCGCCGGTGGTGCCGCCCGGACCAGCGGGCTCGCGCACGTCAACCGGCGGGTGGCCGCCGATCTGGACGCGCTCGGACTGCCGGAGGGGGCGGTACTGACCGACGCGGCGTACGCCTTCGGGGTGGTCCTGGCCAGTGACAACCCGAAGCAGTTCGTCATCACCCCGGACCGGGACTTCCCGGCCGTGCTGGCCGACCCGGCCGCGCACGGGGTCCGGTACCTGCTGCTCTCCGCGCAGGGTGCCGCGGACGCGGTGCGCACCCGGCACTTCGGACCGGGATCCGGCGTCACGCTCACGGGGGCCGTCCGAACGTGGAGTGATCCCTCCGGGGGGACGCAGTGGACGTTGACCCGGGTGTGAAAAACCACCCTCGCTTGCGGAGTGTGTTCATGCTGATACTCATAGGCATGGAACGCTCGCAGGGACATGACGGGGTGACGGCATGGCGGCGGTGGGCGAGATCGTTGCCGGGCGTTACCGGGTCGACCGCAGGCTCGCCGAGAGCGGGCTCAGCCGGGTCTGGCTCGCCCACGACCTGGCCACCCGCACCGATGTCGTCCTCAAACAGTCCACTCTGCCCGCCGGGCTCGACCCCTTTCAGCGCGACCTGATCCGCCGCTGGGCACTGCCCGAGGCCCGGGCGGTCGCCCGGGTCGTGCACCCCCACGTGATCCGCACGATCGACGTCTTCCCGGACGACGACGGCCCGTGGATCGTGATGGAGTACCTCCCCTCCCGCTCCCTGCAGGAGATCGTCGCGACCGGTGGGCCACTGCCGCCCCGCCGGGTCGCCCGGATCGGCCTGGCCCTGCTCGGCGCGCTGACCACGGCCAACCGGGCCGGGCTGCTGCACCTCGACGTCAAACCGGGCAACGTGCTGATCACCGACGACGGCCGGGTGGTGCTCACCGACTTCGCCCCGGCGGTCAGCCCGCCCGGCGTCGCCGCGATGGCCCGCGCCGGGATCGTGCTCGGCTCACCGAAGTACATCGCCCCGGAACGCCTCCAGCACCGGATCTCCACCTCCCGCGCCGACCTCTGGTCGCTGGGCGCCACGCTCTACCACGCGGTCGAGGGCCGGCCGCCCTACCAGCGGGCGACCACCACAGAGACGCTGCGTGCGCTCGGCGCGAGCCGGCCCGACCCGATGCGCCGGGCCGGGCCGCTGGCCGGGGTGCTCACCGCCCTGCTGCGGCGCGACCCGCTGTCCCGACCCACCCCGGAGGAGTTGGAGAAACGCCTGCGCCGGGTGGCCGAGGGCCGGATCCGCCGCCGTCGCAACAGGTTCGCCACGACCACCGCGGTGGTCGCCCTCGCTGCCGCCATCGCGGCGGGTGCCACCGGCACGGCCCGATCGGGTACGCCGCCCGCGGTCGTCCCGCAGCCGGCCGGATCCGGGGCACCGCGCGCCCTGCCGGACGAGTTCGCCTGGTGGAACGACCGCAGCGGCTACCGGGTGGCCGTCCCCGAGTCGTGGCCGGCCGACCGGCGACCGGACGGTTCCATGGCGTTCACCGCCCCCGGCGGCCGGTCCACGCTGCGCATCGACCGGTGGCCCCGCCCACCGGGCAACCCGGTGGCGGCCCTGCTCGCCGAGGAGCGCGCCACGGTCCTGGACGACTACGCCCGGCTGCGCATCGAGGCGTCACCGGAGCCGGCCGGGGCGGTCTGGGAGTACACGTTCCTGGCCGCGGACGGGGTGGCGATGCGCGGGCTGAGCCGGATGATCCGCAGCGGGACGGTCACGTACCTGCTGGAGTGGCACACCACCCGGGCCGGCTGGGCGGCGACGCTGCCGCAGCTCACGGTGGCGCTGGAGACGTTCGGCCCGCGGAGCGGAGCGTAAGGATCGTCACGGGGTCAACAGCGTTGACAGCGAGGTCAACAGTGTTGACACTTTGGCGGTATCCCTCGCTCCCCGAAAGTCACCACCATGCCACGTTCCGGTGCCCTGCCCCGCCAGCTCTCCTGGTTCATGCTGGTCGGCGCACTCAGCACGGTCCTGCAGACCGCCGTGTACGTGGCGGTCCGCGGCACTGTCCCGGCCACCTGGGCCAGCTGGATCGCCCTGCTCGCGGTGACACCGCTGAACACCGAGGCACACCGGCGGGTGACGTTCGGGGTGACCACCGCCGCGGTCGGGCGGCTGCACTGGGAGGCCGGGCTCACCTCCGTCGCGGTCTACCTGGCGAACCTGGCGGTCGGGCCGTGGTTCGCCCCGATCGCCGGGCTCGCCACCACCGTGATGCCGGGCGCGGTAGCGGAAGCGCTGGTCCTGGGGCTGACCGGCAGCCTGATCGGAGGGCTGCGCTACCTGCTCCTACGCGGCTGGGTCTTCGCCGCCCACCGGCATCAGCCCGCCGCACCGGCCGAACCCGCCGCTGCCACCGCGACTCTCCCCCCGGCTCTCCCCGCGGCCCTGTCCGCCGGCCGGCCCTCCGCCGGCCGGTCAGGCCTCCTGTTCGTGGGCAGACGCCTCTTCGCCGGCGGGCGGCTCCTCACACGCGGACCGGGCCGCCTCTTCACGGGCGGGCGCCCGTTCGCGGGCAGGTCGGGCGGTCCCTTCGCGGATCGGCTCAGTGCGGGCCGGCGTTGTCCAGCAGACTCTGGATCGCGTCTCCGTAGAGCGCGACGATCGCCGGCTGGTCGGCGCAACTCAACACCGGATCAGCGACCAGCCAGTAGGCGTTGATCAACCCGACGAACTGGGCGGCGACCAACCGGGCCCGCAACTCGGGATGATCCCCGCCGATCCGGCCGGCGAGCGGACCGACGAACACGTCGTGCATCGACGCCCGCAACCGCTCCTTGATCTCCGGACGGTCCGAGGCGCTGAGCATCGCCCGGTAGACACCGGCCGCCGGGGAATGCGCCGCCTCGACGACGAACCGGACCAGCTCCCGCCCCAGCGAGTCGAGCGGCCCGGCCAGGATCCGGGGCAGCTCCGCCGCAATCGTGATCGTGGTGAGGAACAGCCCCTCCTTCGATCCGAAGTGGCGGATCACCAGGGCAGGGTCGCAGCCCGCAGCCGCGGCGATCGCCCGGACGGTGGTGGCGCCGTAACCGTCGCGAGCGAACATCTCCTTCGCCGCATGGCGGATCGCCTCACGGGACGGGGGATTCGGCTGCGGCATCACCTCATCCTATGGCCGCCGCGCTCGCCGGCCACCTGCCGACCGGCCCGTTCCCCAGCGCGCCCGAGCCACCGGGCCCGGCCCGCCGCCACGATCGCCTGCCGTCCCGGTGGCCGCTGACGCTTCATCACCGGAGCCTGCGTTAGTTGCCGGCCCGGCCGTGTCAGTTGCCGGCCCGGCCGCATCAGTTGCCGGCCCTGCCGCATCAGTTGCCGGCCCGGCTGCGTCGACGGCCGAGGATCAGCGCCACCACACCGGCGGCGATCAGTCCCGCGCCGCCGAGCCCGAGAGCCGCGACATTCGCACCGGTCAACGGGAGCGAGCTTCCGGCCGTACCCCCATCGCCCGCAACCGTCTCCGCGACCGGAACCGTGTCCGCGACATCTCCCCGCGCCGAGCTGTCGTCGTTTCCGCCCTGTCCAGAGCCGCTGTCGCCATCGCTGCCGCCGGTACTGCCACCGCTACCGCCGTCGCCGCTGCCACTGCCGCTACCACCGCTGCTGTCGCCGTCGCTGCCGTCGCTGCCATCACCGCTGCCGCTACCGTCGCTGTTGCCGCTACCGCTGCCGCTGCCGTTGACGGCGCTGCCGCCGTCGTCGTGGCCGGATCCGGCGCCGTTCGCCGCGGAACCGTCGTCCGAGGAGCCGCCCGCGTCGTCGCGCGAGGACGAGCCGTATCCGTCGGACCCGCCGCCCGAACCAATATCCGTGCCCGGTTCGCTCCCGCTGTCCGAGTCGGTGTCCGTGTGGTGGCCGCCGCCCCCGCCGCCCGGCGCGGTCGCCGAGACCGCCATCTGCCCGACCGCGACGTCCAGCAGGTGCGCCGACCCGGCCTTCACCTCGACCCGGACCGTCGCCGCCTCCGCGCCCACCTCCCGGCCGGCGTTCTTCTTCTGCACCTCGCCGAGGGTGAGCCGCACCGCGAGCGCCGTCCGCTTGCCCGCGCCGACGCTGCCGACCAGGTCGAGCGAGACGTCCGCGCCGGTGTCCTTCAGGACCCGCACCACCTTGCCGTGATGGGAGACCTCCAACGTCGCCGGCCGGTAGTCCACGGCCGGCGACGCCCCGGCGGTGACCTGCAGCGTCGGCTGGCTGATCACCTTGACGGCGATCTCCTGCTCGCTGCCGCCGAAGAGGGTGAGGCCGGCCAGGGACACCCCGGCGGACGCGCGGACGCCGACTTTTCCGGCCGGTAGGCGTACCAGATCGGTGGCGCTCTGGGTGGAACCGACCGGCCCCACCTTGAGCAGGCTGGTCTTCTTGACCCCGAGCAGGCCGTCGACGGCCTGGACGGCCGGCGCCTGGGGGGAGCCGCCGAGCACGGACAGCCCGGTCAGCATGGTCGCCGAGCGGGTGAGCGCCCCGACCTTGCCGCACCGGTACCCGTCCTCCCAGGCGGCCGACGCGGTGGCCTTGCCCACCTTGACCGTGGTGAGTCCGCCCGCATCGAGGGAGGCCAGTTCCGCCTCGGCCGGGCTGCCGTGTCCGGGTGCCCGGGCTACCGCCGCCCGGTCCGTCAGCGGGAGCCCGAGGAGTCGCGTCTCGGCGTAGCGTCCGGCGGCCACCGACCGGTACGGCCGGCCCGCGCTGTCCACGCTGCCCTGCGCCACGGCGAGCCGTACGTCCGCCAACGCCGGCAGCCCCCTGGTGAGCGGGCCGGGATCCAGCACCGCGATCTTCACGAGGTCGGCCTGGGCGCGGGCGGTGAACGGGCCCACGGTGCAGCCGGCGGCGGCCGCGGGTGCCGCCGGAACGGCGAGCAGCGCGGTGACCGTGGCGGCACCGAGGGCGGGTACGGAGCGACGAGCGATCGGCATGAGCATCCCTTCCGGGTGGGGAAGTTGTCCGATCTCTCATCGACTTGCCCGGTTTGGGAGCTACGGGCGATGCGACCCTCGCGCGCCATCAGCACAAAGGCTCAGATAGCTATTTATCCTCTTGATACGTCGCACCGCCGGATGATTCCTCCGAAAGCGGACGCGCGCCGCCTTCCGGGGGTCCCGCCGCGGACTGTCCCCCGGCCGCCAGCTCCGGAAACTTCACATCGAAGGCCGGGCGCTCGGACCGGATCCGCGGCATCCGGTCGAAGTTCCGCAACGGCGGCGGGCTCGACGTGGCCCACTCGAGCGAGTTGCCGTGGCCCCACGGATCGTCCACGGTCACCACCTCACCCACCCGGTACGACTTCCAGACGTTGTAGAGGAACGGCAACGTGGCGGCGCCCAGGATGAACGAGCCGATCGTCGAAACGGTGTTCAGCGTGGTGAAACCGTCGCCCGGGAGGTAGTCGGCGTACCGCCGGGGCATGCCCTCGTTCCCCAGCCAGTGCTGCACCAGGAACGTGGTGTGGAACCCGATGAACGTCAACCAGAAATGCAGCCGGCCGAGGCGTTCGTCGAGCATCCGGCCGAACATCTTCGGGAACCAGAAATAGACGCCGGAGAACACCGCGAAAACGATCGTCCCGAACAGCACGTAGTGGAAGTGCGCCACCACGAAATAGCTGTCGTGCACGTGGAAGTCGACCGGCGGCGACGCGAGCAACACCCCGGTCAGCCCTCCGAGCAGGAACGTCACCATGAACCCGACGGCGAACAGCATCGGCGTCTCGAGCGTCACCTGGCCACGCCACATGGTGCCGATCCAGACGAAGAACTTCATGCCGGTCGGGATCGCGATCAGATAGCTGAGGAAGCTGAAGAACGGCAGCAGCACCTGGCCGGTGGCGAACATGTGGTGTGCCCACACGCTCATCGAGAGCATCGTGATGAGAATGGTCGCGGCGACCAGGGTCTTGTATCCGAAGACCGGTTTGCGGCTGAACACCGGCACCACTTCGGTGATGATCCCGAAGAACGGCAGCGCGATGATGTAGACCTCGGGATGCCCGAAGAACCAGAACAGGTGCTGCCACAGCATCGGGCCGCCGGTCTCGACGTTGAACACCTGCGCACCGAGCACCCGGTCGGCGGCGAGCGCGAACAGCGCGGCCGCCAGGAACGGGAACACCAGCACCACCAGCAGGCTGGTGAGCAGGATGTTCCACGTCATGATCGGCATCCGGAACATGGTCATGCCCGGCGCCCGCAGACACAGCGTCGTGGTGATCATGTTGACCGCGCCGAGGATCGTGCCGACACCGGAGATCGCCAGCCCGACGACCCACATGTTGCCGCCCACCCCCGGCGAATACTGCCCGGTGCTCAACGGCGTGTAGGCGGTCCACCCGAAATCAGCCGCGCCGCTCGGCACCAGGAAACCGCCGAACGCGATCAGCCCGCCGAAGAAATAGAGCCAGTACGCGAAGGCGTTGAGCCGCGGAAACGCCACATCCGGCGCCCCGATCTGAATCGGCACCACGAAGTTGGCGAACGCGAACACGATCGGCGTCGCGAAGAACAACAGCATGATCGTGCCGTGCATGGTGAACAGCTGGTTGTACTGCTCCGGGGAGAACAGCTGCATGCCCGGGCGCCCCAGCTCGGCCCGCATCAGCAGCGCCATCAGCCCGCCGAGGACGAACCACACGAACGCGGTGACGAGATACATGATGCCGATCTGCTTGGCATCCGTGGTCCGGATCGTGCGGGCCAGCCACGCTCCCCGAACCTGTCGCTGCACCGGCCAGCGCCGGGTCTGCACGGGTCGTGGCGAAACAGCAGTCATCGACATTCCTCCCCGCCTGTTCGTACTCCCCCCGCCCCGGCCTGCCAACCCGGCGCCCGGGAAGGTGCAACATCCGCACAACCCCGCCCGCCCCTGGCGTCACGACCCCCCGGCCACCTCACCCTTGTCACACGTCAGCTTGTTCCGGGGTACGCCCCACCCAGTACCGTCGCCGGATGACGATCACCCCGGAAGCCCGCACCACGGACGCCTCCCCGCACGTCGCCATCAGCTTCGAACCGCCCGCCACCCCGGCGGTCCCCTCGTTCGACCCGCCCGCGACCCCGGACGCGGACCCCACCACGCCCGTTCCCGAGTCCCCCGCCGCGCCGCCGTTCGACGTCCCCGCCACGCCCACCGTCCCCGGCTTCGACGACACCCACGCCGTCCCGCACTCGTCCTGAAACCGCCCCATCAAGTCGGCACAACCCCCGAGGTTTAGCTCGAGCTATAGTTGCCTGATGCCCCCCTGACCAAGCACATCGCTGGTCCATCAAGGTCACCGCCGATGTCCGGACCTGGCTGCGAGCGCTACGGCAGTCGGACCCGAACGCCTTTCGATCGGTGAACACCGCCATCGACATGCTTGCGGAGACGGGGCCAGGGCTCGGCCGCCCCATCGTCGACACCTTGAGAGGGTCGACGATCGCCAACCTGAAAGAGCTGCGCCCACGTTCCGGTAGAGATACCGCGATCCGGATCCTTTTCGTCTTCGACCCCTGGGCTCAAGCCGTGTTGCTGGTGGCGGGTAACAAGGCGGGAGATTGGTCTCGGTGGTACAAATCAGCCATCCCCATCGCAGAGATCGCCTACGACGCCTGGTTGACCGCGGAGAAGAAACGGAGGGACGACTCGTGAGCGAGTTCCATGACTGGGATGACGTCCGCGCCGAGTTGCATGACGGCGACGATGAGGCGCTGACCGCCGAACGTGCCCGCACCGAGGCCTGGATCAACGCGTTCCACCTGGCCGAGGAACGCAAACGCCTAGGGTTGACACAACGGCAGGTCGCCGAGCTGATGGGCGTCTCGCCGGGCCGGATCAGCCAGATCGAGAACGGCGACCTGGAGGTCAACGAGGTCGCGACCCTGAGCCGGTACGCCCGAGCCCTCGGCGCCCGGATGCGGATCATCTTCGATTACGGCGACGACCTGCGCCAGATCGCCTGAGGGCGGCCCGAGTCGCCGGGCTGACCGGCCGGTCGTTGCCCACGGGATGGTCCGCTGCTGGTCAGCGCCAGTCGGGCGGGTCGGTGGGGTGCAGGTGTGGGTCGGTGACCGCGAAGGTGCGGACCGGGCCGGGCGGGGTGCGCGGCCCCTCGAAGCGGACCGTGACCCGGCCCAGGCCACTGCCCCAGACCCAGCCCGCCCCGAACTCGTCGTGCCGCACGTCCTGCCCCGGCCGCCAGACCGGCGGCCCGCTCCCCGCCACCCCGCCGTCCCCGAATCCCGCCGCCGGGGCAGGCGCTCCCACAACCCCGGACTGCACAGACTCTGGTTCCCCAGGCTCGGACAACACCGACTCGGACCGTGCAGGCTCCGCAGCCGCGGCGACCGCCTCCGCGGGCGGACCGGAAGGCCTCTCAACGCCGGCACCCATCGCTTGGCCATCGCTCGGGGACTGCGCGTCAGACGACAGACCCGGCAACACCTCCAAAGCCAAGGCCGCCGGCGATGGGACAGAGAGCGGGGCAGAAGAGGATGACGAAACCGGACCGTCGGCATCGAACAGCAGCGGCGTCTCCGCACCAGCCGGGACCAAGGAACTGAACAGGTCGTCCTGAGCGAAGTCCGCCAACGTCGAGACCCCCACGCCGAGGAGACGGACGCCGGTGGAGGTGTCGACGTCGGCGAGCAGGCGCCGGGCCAACTGGGCCACCAGCCGCCCGTCGTCGGTCGGCTGGTCGCGGGTCACCGCGCGGGTGATCGTGGTGAAGTCGTGGTGGCGGACCTTGATGTTGACGGTGCGGCCGGTGACACCGCCGGCCCGCAGACGGCCGGCGACGCGGGCGGCCAGCAGGTCGAGCTCGCGCTGGAGGCGGACCGGGTCGGTGATGTCGACGTCGAAGGTCTCCTCGGCGGAGACCGACTTGGCCTCGCGGTCGCTCACCACCGGACGGTCGTCCTGGGCGCGGGCCAGCCGGAACAGGCCACCGCCGTGGGCGGTGCCGAACCAGTCGACGAGGTCGTCCAGCGGCACCCGGGACAGGTCGCCGACGGTGCGGACGCCGCTGCGGTGCAGGCGCTGCTCGGTAGCCGGCCCGACCCCGCCGAGCGACTTCACCGGCAGCGGGTGCAGGACCGTCAGTTCGTCGCCGGACGGCACCACGGTCAGGCCGTCCGGTTTGTTGAGCTCCGAACCGATCTTGGCGAGGAGTTTCGACGAGGCGACGCCGACCGAACCGGTCACGCCGCCGGTCGCGACGGCGATCGACCGCTTCAGCTCGAGGGCGAGATCGGTCACACCGGCCGGGGTCGGATCGTGCCCGCCGGCCGCGAGGTCGACGTAGGCCTCGTCGATGCTCACCTGCTCGACCAGCGGGGACAGCCCGGCCAACAGCTCCATCACCACGGCGCTGGTCATCTTGTACGCCGTGAAACGCGGCGACAGGTAGGCGGTCCCGGCCGGGCACAGCCGTCTGGCCTGCGCCATCGGCATCGCCGACCGGGCGCCGAAGACGCGGGCCTCATAGGACGCGGTGGACACCACGCCACGCCCGGCGACCCCGCCGACGATGACCGGTCTGCCCCGTAACGAGACCTTGTCGCGCTGCTCGACCGCGGCGAACATCGCGTCGAGATCGACGTGCAGGATGCTCGGCTCGCCCCTCATTCCCGCAGCTTAAACATCAGGTACGACAAAAAGGTTCGCCGTGTAGGGTGCACCGCCGCACACCCTTTCATCGACCACGGGGAGATCCACCGTTATGTCGTACCGCCTGATACGCCTCCTGTTCGTCTTCGCCCTGATGGCCATGGCCGTCGGCATCGGTCTGATCTTCGACGGCAACGTCGGCAGTGGCCTGCTCGCCGCGATCCCGGGGACCGCCGTGGTGGCCCTGATGGCGACCATCTTCTTCCGCAACCGGGGCGCGGCGCTCACCGAGTGGCAGATCGGGCCGGTCCCGGGCCAGGTGGCCACCGACCGGGACCGCAAGGGCGGCATCTTCGGCGCGGTCTACAGCCTGCTGATGTTCTTCGCCGCGGGCGCCCTGCTGTTCGCCGCCTGGGTGCACGGCCCGGACAGCAGCACCGGCGCGAAGGTGGCCGTCCTGATCTTTGCGATGTTCTTCGCGGGGATTCCGGTGGTCCTCGGTCTCGGCATGCTCAAGGCCGGTCTGATGTGGTACCACGGCCATCCGGCCGGCCGTCTCGGTCTCCGCCGGCTGGCGATCTTCCCGGCCGTCCCGCTGGTGCTGAGCCTGTTCGGCGGTCTGACCGACGCGGACTCGCGCGGCTCGCTGGTCTGGAGTCTCCCGCTCACCGCCGTGACGGTGGCCCTGTTCGTCGTCACCCGGTCCACCCCGGCGGACAGGGTGGTCGAGGCCGCCGCCGCGCAGGAGCAGCAGGCCGCGGTCAACGAGCTCTTCGAGAAGATGGCGGCCGAGCAGGAGCAGCGGCAGAACCCGAACCAGCAGGCCTGACCGCCGGAATATTCACGTGCCCGCCGGCGGACCGGCGGGCACACTGTCCGGCGTGCACTCAGCGATCACGGTGACTCCCGCCCAGCTGCCCGGCCTGCTGCTCCATGTGGCGGTCGTGCGGCCGGTCTTCCTGTGGGGCGCTCCGGGCATCGGCAAGAGTTCACTGGTGCGCGACTTCGCCGACTCGCTCGGTCTGGAGTGCGTCACCCTGGTCGGCACCCAGCTCGCCGCCGAGGACCTGATCGGGGTGCCGGAGCTGCACAACGGTCGCAGCCGGTTCGCGCCGCCCGAGTCGATCGCCCGCGACGAGCCGTACTGCCTGTTCCTGGACGAGCTGAACGCGTCCGGTCCGGACGTGCAGAAGGCGTTCTACTCGCTGATCCTGGACCGCCGGATCGGGGCCTACGAACTGCCCGAGGGTTCCATCGTGATCGGTGCGGGAAACCGGGCCAGTGACAACGCGCTCGCCCGCCCGATGGCGTCCGCCCTGGTCAACCGGATGATCCACGTACACCTGCGGGCGTCGTGGAACGACTGGCGGGAGTGGTCGGCGGGTGCCGGCATCCACCGGTGGATCACCGGCTATCTGACCGAACGCCCGGACCATCTGTGGTCGGTGCCGCCGAAGGTGGAGGAGACGTTCTCCACGCCGCGCAGCTGGCACATGCTCTCCGACGCGCTGCTGTCGTTCGGCGACGACGTCGACGAGGAGACCCTGCGCCTGCTGGCGGGCGGCACCCTGAGTCCGGCGCACGCCACCGCCTTCTGCGGATACGTCAAAATCGTCCGGCATCGGTACGGCCTGGAGGCCATCGTCCGCGGCGATGTGGGCTGGCCGGCCGCGCCGGCCGACCGGGACCTGCTGTACTTCCTGGCCGAGGCGTTCCGTGCCCGTCTGGTCAAGAACCTCCCGGCCAGCAAGAACCACGCTCCGGCCGCCGTGCGCCAGTTCGCGCACCGGGCCAAGGCCATGCTGGTCGAGCTCTCCGAGATCTCGCTGGAGTGCGGCCGTCTGGTGATCTCCCCGGACGCCGATGGCAACCCGGTGCTGCCCGCCTGGTTCCTCGTCGAGGTGAGCCGTGACCTGCCGCGCCTGGTCGCGGCGCGTGCCTAGGTCCTCGTCGTGGCCCGCACCGATCCGCCCGCCGCGGACCCGAGCAGCGCCGCGTTCGGCGAGGCCTGGTCCGAGCTGCACGACCATCCACTGTTCGCTCCGTTGACCGTCGACTTCCCCCGGGCCGACGCGGAACTGACCGACACGCCGCTCCCCGGCGGCCTGCGGGTCTTCGCCCACGGCGGGATCCGGCTGAGCCGCGGACAGCGCCGTGACAAGCAGCAGTGGCGCTGGCTGCTCGCGCACGGCCTGCTGCACCTGGGGTTCGGTCACCTGAACCCGGCGCTCGCCCACGACGCCGCGTCCCGGGCCGCCGCCTGCGTGGCGGTGACCCGGTTCCAGCGGGCGGTGAAGCTGGGCCGGGAACCGGAGACGGTGCCGGCCCGGCTGCCGTCGGCCGACGAGGACGACCTGGCCGCCCGCTGGCGCCGCGAGGGGGTGCCGCGCGAGTTCACCGATCTCGGCGACCTCGATCCGGCACCCTTCCGGGGTGACTCCCGGTGGCCGGAACGGTTCGCCCTGGGCCTGTCGTCGGCCGCGGCGGCCGGCGTCGAGGTGGCCGGTGGCGTGCGGCGCGGCCTGACCGGCGACGCTCCCCCGCGGCACGTCTGGGATCTGGCGATGAGCTGGTTCCTCAGTTCGTACCCGCTGCTCGGCGGGGTGGCGGCCGGATTCACCCTGGTCGCGGACGCCGAGGTGGCGCGTAAGGCGGACATCGCCGTCGCCGCGGTCTCGGCCGACGCCGGCGAGATCTACCTCAACCCGTGGCGGTCGCTGAGCGAACAGGAGTGGCGGTTCGTGCTGGCGCACGAGTTGTTGCACGTCGCGCTGCGTCACCAGGACCGGGCCGGTGGGCGTGATCCGTTCCTGTGGAACGTGGCCTGCGACTACGTGATCAACGGCTGGCTGGTGGAGATGGGCGTCGGCCTGCTTCCTGACGGTCTGCTGCACGATCCGGAGCTGGCCGGGTCGTCGGCCGAGGAGGTCTACGACCGGATCGCCCGGGATGTCAGGCGAATCCGCAAGTTGGCCACTCTGCGCGGTCCGGGCCGGGGCGACATGCTCGGCGAGCCGTTGCCGTGGGCCGGGCGGCGGGTCGGCGGCGTCGATCTGGACGAGTTCTGTCGACGTGCATTGCTGACCGGTTTTGCCTATCACGAGAGCAGTGGACGGGGCACCCTGCCGTCCGGTCTGGTGGCCGAGATCCGGGTGCTGGAGCAGCCGCCGCTGCCGTGGGACGTGCTGCTGGCGCGCTGGTTCTCCGAGCACGTGCCGGTGGTGGAGAGTGTCCGCACGTACGCGCGGGCGAGCCGGCGGCAGGCCTCCTCGCCGGACATCCCGCGGCCGGGACGGCACCGCCCGGCGGAGATCGTTGCGCGCGCGACGTTCGGCGTGGTCGTGGACACCTCGGGGTCGATGAGCCATCGTCTGATGGGCAAGGCGCTGGGTGCGATCGCCGCCTACGCGACGGCGCGTGACGTGCCGGCCGCGCGGGTGGTGTTCTGCGACGCCGCCGCCTACGACGCGGGCTACCTGCGGGTGGAGGAGATCGGCGGGCGGATCCGGGTGCGCGGGCGGGGTGGCACCATGCTGCAGCCGGGCGTCGACCTGCTCGAGCGGGCCGCAGACTTCCCTGACACCGGACCGATTCTGATCATCACGGACGGCGAGTGTGACGTGCTGCGCGTGCGCCGCCCGCACGCCTTCCTGGTGCCGCGCGGCGCGCGACTGCCGTTCAGGCCTCGCGGTGAGGTCTTCCACCTGCGCTGAGCGTCTCCGGGATCTTCCAGGTGGGGTACGGGTCGGAGTCCGGTTCCCGCTCCGGCCCGCCGGCCGAGGTCGCCCGCAGCAGCACGGAGGTCCCGTCGGCGCACTCGATCCGCACGCCCCGGGGTACCTTGCCGCGCTGGTGCTCCGGTCCGAGCCCGGTCAGCGCCACCACCTGCCACGACCGGAACTGTTCCGGGCGGGCGACGTCGAGCAGGTGCACCGCGAAGACCGCGATCCGGTCCGCCCGCCAGGTCGGCGGCGGCAGCACCTCCGGGGTCGGCAGCGGCGACTCGCCCGGCCAGATCGCACCCCAGAGGTACGCCTCGGCCTGGTTCCGGTAGCGGACACGCACCCCGGCCGGCGACGGTCCGCCCGGCACGAGGTCCCCGCCGTACCGGGCCACGGTGGCGATCTCGGGGTGGCCGCAGCCGGCGAACAGCGCTTCGAGGACGTCCAGGACCTGGGCGAGCTGCACGGCGCCTCCTGAAGATGGGTCTTCGGGGAGTCAACGACGGCTCGGCGGGACCGGGCCACCCGCACTGTGCGACACGGTCGCTCGACGATGATCTATCGATCCGCTGTCGGATCGCTTCCACGCCGCTCCGCAGAGCGCGTCCCGGGGCACATGGCCTGCTCGGGCGGGGTAGGTTCTCGGTCATGGCCCGCGTACGCGCCGCACTCTATCTGGACTTCGACAACGTGTTCAGCGGACTGATCAAGCAGGACCCGGACGTCGCGATCCAGTTCGCCCGGGAACCGGCCGCCTGGCTCTCCCGCCTGACCGAGTCCCTGACCGTCGACGGTCCGCGTCGCTGGCTGATCCTGCGCTGCTACATGAACCCGGGTGGCTGGGTGCCGAACCCGGACACCACCGCCAGCCAGCAACGGCTGTACTACTCGCAGTTCCGGCCGTTCTTCGTCAACGCCGGCTTCGAGGTGATCGACTGCCCGCGGCTGACCCACACGAAGAACGCGGCGGACATCCGGATGGTGGTCGACGCGGTGGACGCGCTCGCCGACGCGGTGCCGCACGACGAGTTCGTGATCGCCTCCGGCGACTCGGACATGACGCCGCTGCTGGTCCGCCTGCGCCGGGCCGACCGCCGGACCACCATCGTGTCGCCGTCGGACGCGGCCGAGGCGTTCATCGCCGTCGCCGACCGTCTCATCACCAGTCAGGAACTGCTCGAGCTGGTGCAGGGCGAGCAGGTCGGCATCGACGACGAGGAGGACGCGGCGGTCCCGGCCGTCGACGAGGCCGAGGTCCCGGTCACCTACGAGCAGTTCGCCGACCTGGTGCGGTGGCGCTACCAGTCCGCGACCGGGCCGCTCAACCTGGCGTCGCTCGCCCACGACCTGCGCCGTCAGCTGGGCCCGAGCGTCGACCGGACCAGCTGGTTCGGCTTCGGCGGTTTCGTCCGGGCGCTGGAGAGCCTGACCCTCACGCAGGCCAAGTTCTCCAACCACTTCATCTGGGACGGCGGGCGGCACGACCCGCCGGAGTCGTTCGGGGCGACCGGGCCGGCGCCCGAGGCGGTCGGTCGTCTCAGTTCGCTGCTGAGCCTGCCGCGACTGCCCCGGGAGATGTGGCCGGCCGTCTACCAGTCGCTCGCCGACTATGCGGCGTCGCACCACTTCAACCTCACCGAGGCGACCCGCTGGGCCCGCGACCGGCTGGCCGCGCAGGGCGTCGACGTCAGCCGCGCGGCGATCGCCTTCGTCACCCGGGGCACGGCGTTCGGCGGGGCCCCGCTCTACCGCCAGCCGCCGCCGAACGCCGACGAGATCGCCGGGGCGTTCGCCGACAACGTGCTGAGCCGGGCCGAGGCGGCCGCGATAGCCCTCACCGAGGAGGAGTCCACTCAGGTCCGCTACTGGCTGGGCACGACTCAGCCGTAGGTACGCCGGGTGTGCCGCCGCAGCAACAGGGTGACGAAGCCGCGGGGTGACGAAGCCGCGGGGCGACAAGGCAGCGGTGACGAAGCCGCGGGGTGATGCGGAAAGGCGCACCCGCCGCGAGGACGGATGCGCCTGGACCGGCAGTGCCGGGTCACCGGTTGACGACGATCACCACCCGGCGGTTCTCGGAACGGCCCGCCGAGGAGCCGCCGATGACCGCGGGCCGTTTCGGCCCGTACCCGACGGCCCCGGCCGTGACGCCCGAGCCGTACTTCTTGAGGGCCGCACACACCGCCCGGGCCCGGCCGGTCGAGAGCGTGCGCCCCCACACCGGGCTCCCGTCGTAGTCGGTGTACCCCTCACAGGTCACCCCGGCGCCCGGCGGCAGGTGTGTGGCGAGGTTCCGCACCGCGGCCTGGCCCCTGGCGTTGAGGGCGGCCCGGTTGTACACGAAGATCCCGCCGGTCAGCAGCGTGGTGGCCTGGCCCCGGGTCAGCACCCGTTTGCCCAGCTTCGTGCTCAGGTGCGCGTCCGCGCCCCGGGCCGACGCCAGGTACGCCCACGTCCGCAGTTCCTTTCCGGTCACCTGTTCGGGGTGTTCCGGAACGCCGGCCCATCCTTCCCGGTCGATCGGCTTCAACGCGGGCGCCGCCGGCCGGGCGGTGGACCGCGGCGCGGGTTCCCCGGTGGTGGCCGCCGGCAACGGTGCCGTCCGGGCCGGGGCCGCCAGCGGTGACGTCCCGGTCGGCGTGAAGGTGACCGGTGCGGACGCCGCGCTCTTGCCGGCTGTGTTGACCGCCCGCACCACGACGGTCTGCGCGGCCCGGGCCAGACCGGTGATCGTGGCGGTGACCGGGTTGGCGCGGGCCGCCCCGGTCAGTTCGGCCCAGTGCTGGCCGTTGTCGACGCTGTACTCGTACCCCTCGATCTCGAGGTTGCCGGTGAAGGTGGGCGCGGCGAACGTGAGCTGGGCGCCGTCCGCCGCCGGGACCGCGGTCAGGTCGGTCGGTGGGTCGGCCGCGATGTTCCGGGTGGTCCGGGTGACGTAATGCGACCCGTAATCGGCGGCGAACAGGTGTCCCACCGCGTCGACCGCCACCCCGCGGACCTCGGTGTACGCGGCCGAAGCCGCATCACCGGGTTTCGGCACACCGGCGTCCTCCCCGCCGGAGACCAGCGCCAGCCCGCCGTCCGGGTCGATCCGGACGATCTCCCGCCCGGACGAGGCGGACACGAAGACCGAACCGCGCGGGTCGGCCGCGATGCCGGTCGGTGCCCCCACCGGTGACAGTGACGCCGGCCCCGGTTCGGCCGGTTCGTTCGTGCCGTCCCCGGCGAGCACCCGCAGCTTGCCGTCGGCGCCGACCCGGTAGACGTACGAGTGACCGGTGTCGGTGATGTAGACGTTGCCCCGGGTGTCGGCCGCCACTCCGGCCGGGCTGCCCACCGGACGCCCGGCTGCGGGACTGCCGTCGTCACCGGCCGCCGTGCTGCCGTCGCCGGCGAAGACGCCCAGTCCGGACGCGTCCAGTTTGAAGACGACGTTCTGGGCCGTCGAGGCGATGTAGAGGGCCCCGTCCGGTCCGACGGCCAGCCCGCGGGGTTCGACCGGCACCGTGGTGGCGTCCCCGGCGGCGGACGCCCGTCCCGGGCTGCCGTTGCCGGCGACGACCGTCCGGCTGCCGTCCGCAGACACCTTCAGCACCCGGTACCGGCCCGC
The DNA here is from genome assembly GCF_030269225.1 of Actinoplanes sp. NBRC 101535. Taxonomy (NCBI): domain Bacteria; kingdom Bacillati; phylum Actinomycetota; class Actinomycetes; order Micromonosporales; family Micromonosporaceae; genus Actinoplanes; species Actinoplanes sp. NBRC 101535. The sequence goes on from NZ_BSSY01000021.1 coordinate 103,602, forward strand.
GTCGGCGACGTACAGGTCGCCGTTCGCGCTGGTGGCCAGCCCGGCGACCGGGCTGCCCAGCGGTGCGGCGCGGGCCGCCGGTTCCCCGGACGTCCCGTTGCCGGGGTCGCCGGCGAACAGGTGCATGACGCCGGACCTGTCGATCTCGTACACCGCGCCCCAGGCGAATCCGACGAACACCGTCCCGTCCCGGCCGGTCGCCACCGCCGTGGGCGACGGGGTGTCCGAGCCGGTCGCCGGTCTGCCGTCGACCGGTGGGCTCAGGTTGCCGCCGGTGCCCGCGTGGATCGCCAGTTCGTCCGGTGGCGCGACCGCGTAGACGGCCCGCGACAGCGAGACCACTCCGGCGCCGACCACCGGGGCGGCGACTGCCGCCACCACGACCGCGCCGATCCGGATCCGGCCCTTCGCCGCTCGCGGCCTCCTTCCGGCCGCGTGTGCTCTCTCTCTGGCTCTATGCGCTCCCATGCTCTCTTCGCTCCTCGGCTGTCACTCCTCGTCCGGGGCCGGCCCCAGCCAGCCCCCACCTCGCCTATCGGCCGTTCGGAGGACCCGATGAGCAGGCGCGCCCGCTCCTGGTGAGGAACGGGCGCGCCCGGATGCCGGTGACGGTGGTCAGCTCCTGGTCACGACGATCACCACGCGCCGGTTCTCGGACCGGGACTTGGCAGAGCCGCCGATCACGGCGGGACGCTTCGGCCCGTACCCGACAGAGGTGGTGGAAATGTCCGCTCCGCTGCTCTTCAGCGCCTGGCAGACGGCCTTGGCCCGGCGATCGGAGAGCGACATCTCGCTCTTCAGGCTTCCGGCGTAGTCGGTGTAGCCCTCACAGGTGACCTTCGCGCCGTCCGCGAGGTTGTCCACCAGGCCCTTGACCGCCGCCTTGCCCTTGGCGTTGAGCGTCGCCCGGTCGAACGCGAAGATCGACCCGGTGGCCAGCGTGGTCGCCTGGTTCCTCGTCAGCACCCGGTCACCCAGCGAACCACTCGGGTGGGCGTCGATCCCCTTGTAGGAGGCCAGGTACGCCTTGGTCCGGCGTTCCCTGCCACCGGTCCGCTTCGGGTTCGCCGGAACCTTCGCCCACGCCGACCTGTCGATCCGGGGCAGCGCCTCGGCCGCCACGGTCGGCCGGAAGAGCGCGTCGATGTACTGCCCGTAGGCGTCACTGATCCGGTAGCTGATACCGGTGGTCCGCCCGACGAACCCGCTCTGCGGCGTGAACACGATGGTGAAGTCCAGCCCGGAACGGTACAGCCGGTACGTCCCCTCGCCCGGCACGGTGATCTGGTTGGTCACCGTGGGGGCCGCCGCGGCGGCGGCCCGGCCGGACACCTGGCGCAGGCTGATGTTCTGTCCGGTCGTGAGCTTGCCGGTGGCCGCCTTCCGGCCACCGCCGACGACGATGCCGGCACCGGTGCCCGCACCGCCGCTGCCGCCGGTGTCGACACTCGGCGGGGTGGGCACCGGCGGTTTCAGCACGATCGGCTGGTAGGTCGCGGTGCCGCTCTGCTCCCCGGCGGTGACCCGGAACGTCACGCCCGTGGCGGTGCCCACGAACCCGCTCAGCGGCACGAACGTGATCACCGGGCCGTCCAGCGCGTACGCACCGCCGGTGGCGTCGGTGACCGAGGTGCCCGGCCGGCCCTCGGCGGTGAGCAGCACGACCGTCTCCCCGGCGGCCAGGTCGACGGTCACCCGCTGCGCGGTCGTGCCGAAGCCACTGCTGGACAGCGATTGCGGCGCGGGCGGTGCGGCGGGCTTCCCCGACGTCTGGGCGGCCCGGCCCTGCCCGGCGCCGTTGAACGCCCGCACCGACACGGTGTAGGTGGAGCCGTTGGCCAGGCCGGTGACCGTGCCGCGGAGGCTGCCCGTACCGGTCGCCCCGAGGCTCTGGTACGCGCCGCCGCCGAGGGAGTACTCGTAGCCGAGCACCGGCAGGCCGCCGTCGTCCGCGGGCGCGCTGAACGACAGCGTGAGGCTCCGGTCCCCCGGCACCGCGGTGAGCCCGCCGACCGCGCCCGGCGGCTTCCCGGCAGGGGTCGGCGAGGTGGTCGGCACGACGACCGGCGGCGGTGCCGGATCGACCCAGGTGGGTGTGAAGGTCGCCGCGGTGGTCGGGTCACTCGGGCCGGTGGTGTTCCAGGCCCGGATCCGCACGGTGAACGCCGTGGTCGACAGGATCGGCCGCACCACCACGATGCCCGCGGTCACCGGCGTCACACCGGTGGCCGACGTCGGCGTCAGCGCGGTCCAGGTCGTTCCGCCGTTGAGGGCGTACTCGTAGCGGCTGAGCACCGGGTTGCCCTGGTACACCGGTGGGGTGAACGAGAGCGTCGCGCCGTTCAGGGTCGCCGTGGCGCTCAGCCCGGTCGGTGGATCCGGCTTGCGCGGGGGTTCGATCCAGGTCGGCGTGAAGGTCGCCGTGTTGGAGGGATCGCCGGCGGCGACGATATTGGTCTTGGCCCGGACCATCACGGTGAACGGCGTCGTCGTCGGGTTCGGCTTCACCACCGTGATCGCCGCGGTCACCGGCGAGGCACCGGGGGCCGACGCCGGGGTCACCGAGGTCCAGGTCGCCCCGGCGTCGACGGTGTACTCGTAGCCGCTGAGGGCCGGATTCCCCAGGTCCGCCGGCGGGGTGAAGGACAGGGTCGCACCGTTCCAGGTCGCCGTGGCGCTCAGGGCGGTCGCTGCACCCGGCTTGCGCGGGGGTTCGATCCAGGTCGGCGTGAAGGTCGCCGTGTTGGAGGGGTCGCTCGCGCCGACGGTGTTGGCCTTGGCCCGCACCTCGACCGCGAACGGCGTCGTCGTCGGGTTCGGCTTCACCACCGTGATCGCCGCGGTCACCGGCGAGGCACCGGGGGCCGACGCCGGGGTCACCGAGGTCCAGGTCGTTCCGCCGTCGACGGTGTACTCGTACCCGTCGAAGGCCGGATCCCCGAGGTCCGCCGGCGGGGTGAACGACAGGGTCGCACCGTTCCAGGTCGCCGTGGCGCTCAGGGCGGTCGGCGCACCCGGCTTGCGCGGGGGTTCGATCCACGTCGGCGTGAAGGCGTCGGAATTCGACGCATCGCTCTCACCGACCGCGTTCCTGGCCCGCACCTCGACCGCGAACGGCGTGGTCGACGGGTTCGGTTCGGTCACGACGATGGTCGCGGTCACCGGCGACACACCGGCGCTGGACGTCGGTGTCAGCGCCGTCCACGTCGTCCCGGCATCGACCGTGTACTCGTACCCGTCGAGCACCACGTTGCCGGTGAACACCGGCGGGGTGAAGGAGAGGTCGGCGCCGTTCCAGGTCGCCACGGCGGTCAGCCCGGTCGGCGCGTCCGGTTTCAGATACCGGGTGAGCAGCGCCAGGTGGTGGGTCGCCTGGTCGGCGATGAAGGTACGCCCGTCCGCGTCCGACGACAGGCCCACGATCTGGCCGTACTCGGCGTCGGCGGCCGGCAGGCTCGTCGACGGGGGTGTCCCCGCGGCACCGCCGGACACCACCGCCGGCGTGGCGCCGGCCGGGAGGTCGACCTGCGTGATCTTCAGGTTGGTGTCGGTGGCCACCAGCAGCGCGCCGGCCCTGGTGTCGTGGCTGATCGCACCGGTCGGCGCGACGCTGGCCATCACGTCGAGCGTGCCGCTGGACACCCGGTAGAGGGCCGTGTTGGTGGAGTCCGTGATATAGACGGCCCCGGCGGCGTTGTCCGCCACCAGTCCGGCCGGCGTCCCGACCGGAGTGTTCTTCGCCGTGCTGCCGTCGGCGCCGAGGAGGTCGCTGCCGTCACCGGCGAAGACGTCGAGGTCGGTGCCGTCGAGCTCGAACACGTACCCCTGGCTCTTCGCCGCGATGTAGAGCACGTCGGCGGGGCCCACCGCGAGCGCGCTCGGCTCGACCGGGGTCCCGGTCGCCGTCACCGGAGCGCCGAACATCGAGCCCAACCCGCTCGTGCTGCCGTCGCCCGCGACGACCTCCAGGTCCTTGGTCAGGTGGTCGACCTTGAGCACCACGTGATTGCTGTCGTCGGCGATGAAGAGGTTGCCGGCGCTGTCGAGCGCCAATCCGGTCAGCAACGTCCCCAACTGGCTGTCCGTCGCCGGAACCGCAGGGGTGACCGTCCCGGGACCTGCCGTGGTGCCGGCATAGCGGGCGATCGTCTTGTCGGTGCCGATCCTGTAGACGACGCCGGTGTCGCTCGCCACGAACACCGAGCCGTCCGGGGCGACCACGGTCGCGGTCGGGCCCGGCAACGGAGAGCCGACAGCCGGATCACCGTCGACCGGCGCGGTGGCCGTTCCGTCACCCGCGTAGACGATCACGTCGTCGGCCGGTGCCACCGCGTACGCGGCGGACGGCATCACGACGACGCCGGCGCCCGCCACCGGGGCCGCCACCGCCAGGGCGACCGCCGTGCTGAGGCCCATCCTCCCTCGTGTTCTCTTCGGGACTTTTCCGACACTGCGCGCATTCATACCGGTTAGCTCCTCGGCGTTGAGGCTCATCGGTCATCCGCATGACGCGGCATGACCCATGCCGCCTTATCGGCCGCGCAGCCGACCCGATAAGAAGCCCGGAGCGTCAGCCGAGATCGGCGAGGAGTGGCCCGGCCAGGGCGTCCCAGGTGGCCACCAGGTCGATGCCGGAGGGGTCGCGCAGCCACTGGATCTGCAGGCCGTCCATCAGCGCCATCACCTGCCGGGCCAGCATCGCCGGGGCCGGGTGGTGGTTCTCGGCCAGGCCGGCGAAGGCGGCCAGGGTCTGCTCCTGGCGTTTGCGGAAGTAGGCGTGCGCGGGGTGGCCGGGTGCCAGCGACTCCGCTTCCAGGACGGCGAACAGGCGGACGATCTCGGGCTGTTCGGCGTTGCGCCGGACCAGGGCGGCGCAGGTCTGGGCCAGGGTGAACCGGTCGGCCGGGGCGCCCAGCCGGGACAGCAGGGACCGCTGGTCCTGTTCGTCGCGGTACTCGAGGACGGCGACGAGCAGGCTGTCCTTGGAACCCATGTGGTGCAGCAGGCCGGGAACGGTCAGGCCGCAGCCGTCCGCGACGTCCTGCATCGACAGGCCCCAGAAGCCGCGTTCGGCGATCAGGCGCGTGGTGACGTCGAGGATCTGGCGGCGGCGCTCGGCGGCGGGGAGACGGACGCGGTCGCGGCGGAGGGACACAGGTAGTTCCTATCAGCAGCCTATTGCCGGGTGGGCGACGGCGGGTTTATGTTTCCGAGTAGTTAATACCTAGTAGGTACTCAGTAAGCGTAAACCCGTGCGGCCGGCCCGCCTGAAGGAAGGATCGGACCATGTCCTCCGAACTCACCACCGCGGAACAGGCGGCGATCACCAGCGGCTCCGACTTCTGGCACACCACCGGCGTCGTCCCGGCCGGCCTGCCGCCGCTGACCCTGACCGACGGCCCGCACGGCGTCCGCATGCAGGCCGAGGGCGACGACCTGCTCGCCGGCGTCCCGGCCACCTGTTTCCCGCCCGCCGTCGCCAGCGCCTCCACCTGGGACCCGGACCTGCTGCGCCGGATGGGCGAGGCCCTCGGCGACGAGTGCCGCGCCCAGGACGTCGCCGTGCTCCTCGGCCCGGGCGTCAACCTCAAGCGCAGCCCGCTCGGCGGCCGCAACTTCGAATACTTCTCCGAGGACCCGATCCTCACCGGCGTGCTCGCCACCGAATGGGTCCGCGGCATCCAGAGCAGGGGCGTCGGCGCGTCGCTCAAGCACTTCGCGGTCAACAGCCAGGAGACCGACCGGATGCGGGTCAGCGCCGACATCGACGAGCGCACCCTGCGGGAGATGTACCTGCGGGCCTTCCAGCGGGTGGTCACCCGGGCGCAGCCGTGGACGGTCATGTGCGCCTACAACAAGATCAATGGGGTGTACGCCAGCGAGCACCACTGGCTGCTCACCGAGGTGCTGCGCGGCGAGTGGGGCTTCGAGGGCCTGGTCGTCTCCGACTGGGGCGCGGTCGTCGACCGGGTCCGGGCGATCGCCGCCGGGCTCGACCTGACCATGCCGGGGCCGGACGAGTCCGGCGACCGGCAACTGGTCGCCGCGGTCGAGGACGGGACGCTCGACCCGCAACTGCTGGAGGTCGCGGCGGAGCGCGTACGCGCGATGATCCTGAAGGCCGGGAAGCGCCCGGCCGGAACCTACGACGCCGAGGCACACCACGCGCTGGCCCGGGAGATCGCCGGACGGGCGATCGTGCTGCTCAAGAACGACGGTGACCTCCTGCCGCTGGCCGGTGAGGGCGTCTCGATCGCGGTGCTCGGCGAGTTCGCCCGGACCCCGCGCTACCAGGGCGGCGGCAGCTCGCAGATCACGCCCACCCGGCTCGACGACGCGCTCACCCAGATCACCGCGTCGACCAGCGCGACCGTCACGTTCGCGCCCGGCTACACCGTCGACGACAACGGCCCGGACGAGGCCCTGATCGCCGACGCCGTCACCGCGGCCCGTTCCGCCGACGTGGCCGTGGTCTTCGTCGGCAGCGTGCACGAGACCGAGGGCGCCGACCGGGCCTCCCTCGACCTGCCGCCCGCCCAGCTCGCCCTGATCGAGCGGGTCGCCGCCGTCAACCCGAAGACCGTCGTGGTGCTCTCCAACGGCGCGGTCATCGCCACCAAGCCGTGGGACGAGAACGTCCCGGCCCTGGTCGAGGGCTGGCTGCTCGGTCAGGCCGGTGGCAGCGCGCTCGCCGACGTGCTGTTCGGCCGGGTCAACCCGTCCGGGCGGCTCGCCGAGACGATCCCGGTCACGATCACCGACCACCCGTCGTACCTGGACTTCCCGGGCGAGCACGGCCATGTGCGGTACGGCGAGGGACTGCACGTCGGGTACCGCGGCTTCGACGCGCAGGAGCGGGCGGTGGCGTACCCGTTCGGTTTCGGGCTCTCCTACACCACCTTCGCGTACGGGACCGCCACCGTGACCGTGACCGACGCCGGCATCGAGGTGCGGATCCCGGTGACCAACAGCGGCGACCGGGACGGCCGTGAGGTCGTCCAGGCGTACGTCAGCCTGCCCGGTTCGACGGTGCGGCGCGCCCCGCGCGAGCTGAAGGCGTTCGCCAGCGTCGCCATCGCGGCCGGCGAGACCACCGAGGTGACCCTGACCATCGAGCGGGCCGACCTGGCCTACTGGGACATCCGGCTGAACAGCTGGATCGTCGAGGGCGGCGACTACACGGTCGCGGTCGGCGCGTCCTCGCGGGACCTGCGTTCCACGGTGACCGCCACGGTGGCCGGCGACCCGGCCCGGGTGCCGCTGACCGTCGACTCCAGCGTCGGCGAGTGGATGGCCGACCCGCGCGGCGCCGAGCTGCTCGGTGCGGCGTTCGCCGAGGCCAACGAGGCCAGCGGCGGCGACAACGTGATGGCGGCGATGACCGCCAGCCCGGAGATGCTGATGATGCTGGGCAGTCTGCCGCTGAGCCGGATGGCGATGTTCCCGGGCAGCCCGCTGCGCGACGACCAGCTGGACAAGCTGGTCGCGTCCGCGAACGACTGATCGAGAAAAGGGCGCTCCGGATGTCCGGAGCGCCCTTTGCCGAGTTCTATGCCCGCGTCTTGCTGAGTAACGCCTGGATCCGGGAGACCAGCTCCCGCGGACTGAACGGCTTCGTCACGTAGTCGTCCGCGCCGGCACTGAACCCGCCCTCGACGTCCTGCTCCTGCACCCGGGCGGTCAGCATGATGATCAGCATGCCGGCGGTGGACGGGTCGGCCCGCAGTGCCCGGCACACGTCGATACCGGAGAGGCCGGGCATGGAGACGTCGAGCACCGCGAGTTGCGGGTGGTGCTCGCGGGCGGTGTCCACGGCGGCCTGACCGTCCCCGACGGTGATGACCTCCAGCCCGGCCTGCTCCAGTTTGAACGCGACGAGGTCACGGATGTCGGCGTCGTCGTCGGCCACCAGGACCGTCGTCACGGCAGCTCCCCCCGGATCAGACTTATCTCTCGGATAGGACAATATCTCGATAAATCCGTTTCTGGGCGCAATGCGGCTCCCCGCTACCGATCGGCAACCAGTCCGCCCCCGGAAGCACAGCCCCCGACCAGTGTGCTGGAAACCAGCAGCAAGCAGGGAGGGAACACGATGACGGCCGAGACGGTACGCACCGAGGCACTGTTCGCCTCCCACCTGCAGCGATCCGAACACCCCAACGCCACCACGATCCGCGCCGCGGTCACCGCCACCGTGGACCGGCTCGGCGAGAGCGGCTGCGCCGAGCTGATGGCCCAGGAATTCGGCGAACATCCGGACTGCGCGATGAACCGGATGCTCTGGGCACGCGCAGCCGTCCGGGACGCTTTCTCCCGTACGGATGAAGGCCTGGCGCCTGACCCGCGACGGCCGTAAGCTGGCCGCCATGCGCGCTCATCTGACCATGATGTGGTGGCCCGCCTGACCGGCGGCCATCTCCCTCGCGCGTGACACACCACCGCGGCCGCCTCCCCGAGGCGGCCGTTCTCCATGTCCGGGCCTCGGCAGGCGCCGCCGAACCCGGAGGACACCCATGCAGCCCTTCGCCCTGCTGCACCGCGACGGCGCCGACCACGTCGAAGTACTGGCCGGCACCGTCGTCACCGTCGACACACTCGCCGCGATCCCCCTCGAACCCGGCCGGCCCGTCCTCGCCGTCGTGCCCTACCGGCAGATCACCGAACGCGGTTTCGACTGCGTCGACGACGGCGCACCCATGGAATGCCTCCTGGTGGAGAGCATCCGCCACGAGCCGCTCAGCGCCTTCCCACCCGGCGAACTGACCCTGCGTGACGGCGGCTTCGACCTGTCCGACACCGAGTACGGCGACCTGGTCACCCGGGTCCTGGACGAGGAGATCGGCCACGGCGAAGGCGCCAACTTCGTCATCCACCGCACCTACCGCGCCGTCGTCGACGGCGACCCGGTCGCCGCCGCCCGCGCCGCCTTCGGCCGCCTCCTCGCCACCGAACAGGGCACATACTGGACATTCCTGGTGCACACCGGGGCCCGTACGCTGGTCGGCGCCACCCCCGAACGGCACGTCAGCGTCGACGGCGGCGTCACCATGATGAACCCGATCAGCGGCACCTTCCGGCACGGCTCCGGCACCCTCGAGGACTTCCTGCGCGACCGCAAGGAGATCGAGGAACTCCACATGGTCCTCGACGAGGAACTGAAGATGATGGCGACGGTCGCCGACCACGGCGGCCAGGTCGCCGGACCCTACCTGAAACAGATGGCGCACCTGACCCACACCGAATACCTGCTGGCCGGACAGGGCACCCTGGACGTGCGGGACGTACTACGCGAGACCATGTTCGCCCCGACCGTCACCGGCAGCCCCATCGAGAACGCCTGCCGCGTCATCGCCCGCCACGAACGCCGCGGCCGACGCTACTACGCGGGCGTACTGGCCCTGCTCGACCACGACGACGCGGGCGACCAGACCCTCGACGCGCCGATCCTGATCCGCACCGCGGAGATCACCCCCGACGGCGCCCTGCGGGTCCCGGTCGGCGCCACCCTGGTCCGGCACTCCACCCCGGCGGGGGAGGTCGCCGAAACCCACACCAAGGCGGCGGGCATGCTGGCCGCGCTGGGTGCCATCCCCTCCGCCCCTTCCCGTGTACGCGTGAGCACACAGCCCCCGTCACCCGCGGTCCAGGCGCTACTCACCGCCCGCAACGAGGGTCTCGCCCGTTTCTGGCTCGACTCCCGCACCCCGGGCACACTGACCGAACCCGCCCTGGCCGGCCGGTCCGCCGTGATCGTCGACGGCGAGGACACGTTCACCGCCATGCTGGCCCACCAGCTCCGGGCCCTGGGCCTGACCGTGACAATCATCCCGTGGACCGCCCCGGTCCCCGACGCCGACCTGGTGGTGGTGGGCCCCGGCCCCGGCGACCCGGCCGACCCGTCATCGCCGAAGATGGCCGCCCTGCGCGCCCTCGTCCGCACCCTGCTGGACGAGAAGAAGCCCCTGTTCGCCGTCTGCCTCGGCCACCAGATCCTCGCCGCCACCCTGGGCCTGCCCCTGATCCGCCGCGACTCCCCCTATCAGGGGCTGGCCCGAGACGTCCCGCTGTTCGGCACCACCCGCCGGGTGGGCTTCTACTCCTCCTTCGCCGCGGCCTCCCCCACCGCCACCACACCTCCCGCCACCACACCCCTCACCCCCACACCTCCCGCCACCACACCTCCCACACTCACACCCCTCAACCCCACACCGCCCTCTGCCACACCCCTCACCCCCACACCGCCCTCTGCCACACCTCCCGCCGCCGCCACGCCGTCCGCCGCCGCGCTACCCACCGCCACACCTCCCACCGCCGCGCTACCCGCCGCCGCACTTCCCGCCGCCGCACTTCCCGCCGCCGCACTTCCCGTCGGCAAATCTCCTGTGGCGGCATCTCCTGTTCTTGCGGGGTCACACCCTGGCCTGGAGATCGCCGCCGACCCGGCAGACGGCCTGGTCCACGCACTTCGGGGCCCAGGTTTCGCCGGAGTCCAGTTCCACCCCGAATCAGTCCTGAGCCGAGACGGAATCGACGTCCTGCGCGAACTTCTCCCTCCTCTGCTGACTTCCGTGGTTAGTCCGTCCATAAGCGGGTAGCGAAATAGACGTCGGTGGTCCAAGGCGATCGAGAGCCTCTCCTTGGACCACCGACCCACTTCCCACCCCGCCCGCCGCACCCCGCGCTCACGCACCCCGCACCCCGCACCCCGCGCTCACCCCCGCCGCACCCCGCGCCCCGCCGCACCCCGCGCCCCGCCGCACCCCGCGCTCACCCCCGCCCGGCCCACCCACCCAGCGCCGTGCCGCGTCCGGCCCACCCCATCCCGCGCCCGACCCACCCCGCGCCACCCCCGCTCCGCCCCGCGCCCGCCCAGCTCCGCCCCGTCCAGCTCCGCCCCGCGCCCGCCCAGCTCCGCGCCCGCCCAGCTCCGCTCCGCGCCGCGCCGCGCCGCGGCATGCGCCCGGCCCACCCTCACAAGCGGGTGTACTCACCACCCACAACGGGACGGCCCCCACACCCGATCACGGCACTGGGGACGCCCAGCATCCGCGATGCGGCGGCCCTCGCACCCAATGCTTGATCGGGTCCCCCCACCGTCTCGGCGAGCGGCCCACACACCCGATCACGACATCGGGAACGCTCACCACCCGCGATCGGACGGCCCCCGCACCCGAACCCTTGATCGGGTGCGAACCCTTGACCGGGTGCAGTCACCCACCCAACGAGCAGCCACCGCACCCGATCAAGCCACCGGGGACGAACACCATCCGAAACAGGACGACCGCGGCACCCAAACCCGTGATCGAGTGCACCCACCGCCCCAGGAAGCGGCCACCGCACCCGTACCCGCCAACGGGTGCACCCACCACCCACGACAAGCGGCACCCGCACCCGATCACGACACCGGGAACGCTCACCACCCGCGATGGGACGGCCCCCGCACCCGAACCCTTGATCGGGTGCAGTCACATGCTCGAAGAGCGGCCACCGCACCCGACAGCTTGATCGGGTGCACCTACCGACACAGCGCGCGGCCCCTGCCCCCGATCAAGCAACCGGGGGCGCGCACTACCCGAAACTGGACGGTCGCTGCGCCCGGAAGCTTGATCGGGGTCGGTCACCTGCCCGGCGATCGGCCGGCGCACCCGATCACGGCATTGGGGGCGCGCACCACCCTCGATAGGGCAGCCGCTGCCCCCCACGACTTGATCGGGTGCGGCTGCCTGCTCGGCGAGCGGCTGGCGTACCCGTTAGCGGTTCTGGGGGCGGTCACCGCTTCCACCACGTACCGACTGCCGGTCTCGAATTGCCCGACCTGCGCGGCATTCGGTCCAACTAGAGGCTTCTCGGTCACTCGGGGCGGAAGTCGGCTGTCCACAGGGGTTGCGCGGGAGACGGGCTGTCCACAGGGGCGGGGCGGCAGGATTGGGGACGCGGCACGCTCTGCCGATGTCATTTTTGTTGGAGCAGGGGCGTCCTCGGTTCGCTGAGTACCCCGATCTTCGGGAGTGGCCGGAGCTGCTCAAGCTTGTCGTTCACCAGCATGGGGTCATCAGCTGGCAGCAGGCGCGACGGCACCTCAGCGAGAAGGCTGTTCTCAGCCGCGTCCGGACCGGCCGGTGGCGGAAGGTTCACCGGGCCGTCTATCTGGCGCACACCGGGCCCGTCTCCGACCGCGAGCGGTACTGGATCGCCAGTTTGGGAGCCGGCAACGGGCGGCCCGCGCCGGTGGCTGGGCTCTCGGCGCTGATTCTGCACGGCTTCCGGCCGCCGAGAGCCGGCGCTGACGAGGGTGGGCCGATCCACACGGTGATCCCGCATCGGCTGGTGGACCGGAATCCGCCGCCCGGGGTGGTCGTGCACCGTTCCCGGCTGTTGCGGCAGGCTGATGTCTGCCTCACCGTCCGGCCGCCCTGCACCATGCCGGACCGTTCGTTGCTCGACGCGGCGCAGTGGGCGTTGTCCGACGTCGCGGCCACGGCTCTGATCGCTGCCGCCTTTCAGCAACGGCTCGTCAGCGCGGAGCAGATGGTGTCGTTGCTTCGGTGCCGGGGGCGCCTCATCCGGCGGGCGGTGATCGCGGCGGCCGTGGCCGATGCGGGCGGCGGCTCGGAGTCGATCTACGAGGTGGAGTTTCACCGGCTCTGCAAGGCGGCCGGTCTGCCTGCGCCGACGCGTCAGGCCGTTCGCCGGGATCGTGACGGTCGCCGCCGCTACCGCGATGTGTTCTTCGATCCGTGGCTGCTGCAGGTCGAGATCGACGGATCGCAGCATATGACGACGGGAAGCTGGTATGCGGACATGCGGTCGGGCAATGCCGTCGCGATCAGTGGTGTTCGCCTGCTGCGGTTCCCCGGCTGGAAGGTGCGGCACCGTCCTGAGGAGGTGGTCGCCGAGGTCCGCGCCGCCCTTCTGGCCGCGGGCTGGAAGAGCGCAGCGATCTGAGCCGGCGGTACGGAACAGGGTCGGAACAGGTGACGGGCCGGATGGCGGGCCGAAAGCGGGCCGGAAAGCAGGCCGGACGGCGGGCCGGAAAGCAGGCCGGACGGCGGGGACGTCCCTAGGATCGGGGCATGGACGTCACTTACTACTTCGATCCGGCATGTCCGTTCACCTGGCGTACGTCGCGGTGGCTGGTAGCCGTCGCGCCGGAACGGGACCTGACCGTGCGCTGGCGGGCGTTCAGCCTGTCGATTCTCAACGGCGACGACGTGCCCGAGCAGTACCGGGCGCCGATGGCCGCGTCGAGCCGGGCGCTGCGCCTGGTGGAGGCGTTGCGGGCGGACGGGCGGGACGACCAGATCGCCGCGTTCTACGCGACGCTCGGCGAGCGTACCCATGATGGGGGTGAGGTTCTCAGCGATCGGATCGTGGCGGAGGCCGCTGTCGCTGCCGGTGTGGAGAAGGCCGAGTCGATCCTGGACGACGCCTCGTGGGACGACCGGGTTCGCGAGTCGCACGAGACCGCGTTGACGCTGGCCGGGCCGGGTATCGGGTCGCCGGTGCTGCAGGTGGCCGGTGCCGCCCGCGGCCTGCACGGTCCGATCATCTCGGAGGTGCCGGGACAGGATGAGGCTCTGCGGATCTGGGACGCGACCGCATCCCTGATCACGATCGAGTCGTTCTTCGAGGTGAAGCGCGGGCGGGGCTGACCTGCACGGGTTTACCGTCGCGGTGGCGCAGGGTATCCGGCTCGCGTCGTTGACCTCACGGAGGACATCTTGGCCGAGCCGCACGTCACCCTGGACCCTCGTACCCTCAATCCGGTGGAGGAGAAACTGCGCGGTCCGTTGGAGGATCAGCTCAGTTCGGCCCTGCAGGCCGCCACCACCAAGATCAGTCAGCAGTACGCCGGGGAGAGTGTCGAGCAGGTCACCGCGATGCTGCTCGACCAGGCCAAGGCCGCTCTGCACCCGGATATCGCCGCTGGTTTCCAGCCGGACCACGCGCAGTTGCGTCACGTGGCCGAGGAGATCGTGAACCGCTCGCACTGACGGACACGAGGGACATCAACGGGTTTCCCTCGGAAGTTATCGTGAGGGCATGCCTCGAGATGAAGGTCCGGCCAGCCGGGCCTTCATCTCGTACGCTCACGACTCCGGCGCGCACCGTGACCGGGTCCGGGCGTTCTGGCATTTCCTGAGAACGGTCTGCAACGTGGACGCGTGGTGTGATTTCTCCGCCGAGGCGTCCCGCACCGAGTGGACTCGGACGATGGAGTCCGCGATGGACGCCGCCGAGTTCATCCTGGTGATCGCCTCCCCGCAGTACCGTCTCCGGGCCGGCCCCGACCTGCCGCCGACGTTGGAGAGCGGGCGTGGTGTGGCGTACGAGGCGAGCCTGTTGCGGGATCGTTCCTACCGGGACCCGGTGGGGGCGTTGCGCCAGATCCTGCCGGTGGTTCTGCCGGGCTGTTCGGCGGATGACATCCCGGGTTTCCTGCTCCGGCATTCCACCACCCATTATCCGGTGTCGTCGTTCACCGTGGCCGGGGCGGAGCAACTGGTCCGGGTGCTGACCCATCAGCCCGCGGAGATCGTCCCCGATCTGGGCGGCCGGACGCCGGAGTTGTCTCCCCGGCCGGTCCCGGACGGCGAGCGTGACCGGCTTGTCGCGGCGCTCCGGACGTTGCCGGTGATGAGCAGTCCGGAGGCGCGGGAGTACTTCGCCACGATGGTCGCGGAGCGTCTGCGTCCGCCGTTCCCGGCGGGGCCGGGCGGCCGGGAGCCGGACGTCTATCTCCACGATCTGGTCATGACACTCGCCACCAGGAACGGTGACCTGTGGGCGGTCGCGGACACGGTGCATGCCCTCCATGAGGGTCAGCCGATCGACGACGAGGTCCGAGAGTTGGTCGAGCGCCTCACGATGATCGGCTGAGAGGCCTGCCCGTGGTTCGGTTGGCCACATCACGATGATCGGCAAATACGTCATCCCGAATAGGGCCGAACGTCTCACGATGATCGTATTTTTCCGTGTCCGACTTTTCCTATTTTACCCCGGCGAGCCGCAATTGTTCGTAGCATCCGAGGGTGGAGAATCATCCGGCCGGATCCGGGAGGGACCCGGTCGGCGTACCCGGGTCACCTGCGTCCGCCGTCCACTGTAGAGTGCGTGCGGCCCGGCCCGGCCCACGTGTCAGAGGGAAGTGATGATGCCGCAGACGGCGGATGTGCAGACTGAGGTTCAGGACCTCAGTGCGATGAAGCTGGCGGATCTGCAGCACCAGGACCCGGCCCGCTTCTCCGGCACGCTCCGGCGCCTGCTCAGCCGGGTCGAACAACCCAGCCGCAGCATCAGCGGCTACAACCCCCAGCGACTCGACTGACCTCGACCGGGTGATCCCCGTCAGGGGCCGGTGCCACTTGCGCCGCTTCCGGCGGGCGTACCACAATTCCGGGCGGCCGCCGCGACTCCGATCCGGTGGCCTTCGTCGATACCGAGGACACCCATTGATCGCCGATACCTCCGAGTCGCACCACGTCATCGCGGGGCATGACTTCCACAGTCTCGCCCGCGGGCACGGCGACGCCGAGTCCGTCCGCCAGTTCACCGTCACCGAGCGGAGCTGGCGACTGGTGGGCCTGCGTCATCTCCTCGCCACGCTGACCGACGAGCAGGCCGGTCCGCTCCCCCCGGTCGCCGACGCGTGGAAACTCATCCTGCGCGCCGAGGAGGCCGACGAGGACGCGGTCACCGACACGGTGATGTATCCCCAGGTCGGCATCTGGATCGCCCATCTGTTGCGGCGCCTGGGCGGGGTGGTGACCGACACCGAGCCTCTGTGGACGGACGTGGGTTACCTGCATGCGGTGGCCGCCGTCGCCGCCGTCCGCGCCGGGCTGGCGTTCGCCGTCGACGTCCCGGTCCGTGCCGGTGTGGTGGTGCTGCCCGCGCTCGGCATGGCCCGGTTCCCCGATGCCACCACGGGAGTAGCCACCGTCGCGTCCCCCGGCCGGCGCGACGACAACCCCGGCGACGACAACCCCGGCGAGGACGGTCCGGTCACGGTGTCCCTGGGTGACACCGTGGTCCGGCTGGCCGCCGACGACCCGGCCTGGCGGCCTGCCCCGCGCTGTCACGCCGACGTCGACGGCGCCCGCATCGCGTTCCTTCTGGACGACGTCGACCCGTACCGTGACCTGCGGGGATATTCCGCCCCGGCGCCACTTCCCCCGGCCGACCTGGCCCGCTGGCAGGAGTTGCTGACCGCGGCCTGGACGATCCTGGTCCGCCAGGACCGGGCCCGGGCCGAGGGGGTGGCGGCGGCGCTCACCACGCTCATCCCGCTGCCGGCCGCCAAGCCCTACCGCCCGCTGAGCGCCTCCTGCGACGAGGCGTTCGCCGCGATCGTCGCCTCGATGCCCGACGACGCGGAGCAGTTCGCGATGACCCTCGTGCACGAGACCCAGCACGTCAAACTGGGCGCACTCCTGCACCTGGTGACGTTCGTCGACGACCCGGACGGCCCGGCCGTCTACGCACCGTGGCGTGACGACCCCCGCCCTCTGAGCGGTCTCCTTCAAGGCGTGTACGCCTTCGTCGGCATCACCGATTTCTGGCGGCGGCGCACCGATCCCGGTTCACGGTTCGAGGCCGCGCTCTGGGGCCGGCAACTACGCCGGGTGCTGGCCGCCCTTCGTACCGACTCCCGCCTGTCCCCGTTCGGGGAACGCCTGGTCGCCGAGCTGTACGACACGGTGACCGGCTGGCCGCCGCCCCCGGCTGACGCGGACACCACCCGGCTCGCCGCGTCGGCCGCCGCCGACCACTATGCGCAGTGGCGGGCGCTGCACGTCGCCGCACCCGAAGACTGGGTTCGCGAGGCCGTCCTCGCCTGGAATTCCGGTGGGCCGCGACCGGCGATCCCCGCCACGGTGATCGCCCCGGTGACCGACACCAGCGCCCGCTGGCTGGACGGCCGGGCCGTGCTGGCCCGCATCCACTTGACCGATCCTGCACAGTTCGCGGCGCTGCTGCACGCGCCGGGCGCGGTGGCGGACACCATCCCTGGAACACTTCCGGCCGACCTGTCCCTGATCACCGGTGACGCCGCCGCCGCGCTCGAGGGTTACCGGGCCCATCTGGTCACCGACCGGGGCAGCCCGCGCGCCTGGGCCGGTCTCGGGCTGGCCCTCGACGCTCTCGGCCGGCCCGCCGCGGACCTGCTGGAACACCCGGAGCTCGCCCGCGCTCTGGCCCGCGCGCTCCCCGGCGCCGATCCACTGACGGTGGCCGATTGGATGACCGGCGCCGCAGCCCCTTGCTGACAGCGACATCATCGGTACCATCAGTTGTCCCGATCCCGGGTGGCCCACCGGCAGCGGAAGGAGATCGCGGTGCGTTCTGATCCGGACGCCGGGCAATCGTGACCGGCCCCCGGCGGTCGATCCAGGACGCCATGGCCCAGGCCCTGCAGCGGACCCACCGGCTCACCACACTGAACCGCCGGGTCGAACTGGTCCGGCACGTGGGAAGTCACAACTCGTTCCCGCTGTCGGTGCCGGAGGTGCCCGAGGAACGGACCCACCTGCATCTCATCGTCGACGAGTGCGCCCGGCAGGACTGCCTCACCGATCTGGTCGACGCCGTCGAGGCGCTCCATCTGGGTGACGAGTACGCCATGTTGCGCCTGCGGCAGCTCAACGACGAGTGGGACGGCAGCGCACAGTTCTCCGACCCCGAACAATGGTGGCAGATCAAGGACATTCTGAAACAGATTCCGCTCACCAACGGATTCGCGCTTTTCACCGCGGCACAGCGCGACAATCCGGCCCCGGCGCACTGCCGGACCGTCTGGCATCTTTTTGCGCATCTCGCCGGTTCCAACAGCGGCGAGCAGGGCGTACCCCTTTTCATGATCTTTTTATGGATGGTCGCGGATCAGATCGAGACCCGGTACGCCCGCCCGCTCAAACACCTGCTGGCCCAGCTGGCGACCGAGTGGAACATCACCGGCCCGTTCCTGCGTCTCGCCCTGGAACGGATCCGCACCGTGGGCAGCACCGCCCGGCACGCCACCCTGCTGATCCTGATCGATCCGCACGAGACCGACGCGCTGACCTACACCGTCCGCCACTGGTACGGCTGGGACGCCGACCCCGGCGTCCTGGTGCACCGCGGCGACGCGGAGGCCGCCGAGTCCGCGCTGCCGGACCGGGTCCGCGAGATTGTCCGGACCGCGGAGAGCCGTTTCCCGCTCGACGACCGCCGGCTGCGCATCGAGTTCGTCCTCCCCGACCACCTGCTCAACCTGCCCGTCGAGCAGTGGGCGAAGGAGTACGACTCGGCCGGCGATCCGGTGCCGCTCTACCTCTCGTACGCGGTCGTGGTCCGGAGCCTGGAGCGGATGCGCAACCGGCACCGGCACGCGTTCTGGTGGCAGCGGTGGCGCACCGTCGCGGACACCCCGGGCTTCGCCCTGTCCCGGCACGCCCAGGATCATCCGCACGGCCTGGCGGAGAGCATCGCGCAGGACACCCGGATCGTGGCACTGGTACTCAGCGGCCCGCCCGAGCCGGTCCGCAGCGACGGGATGAAAGAGATCGGTATGGCGGTCCGCGCCGGAATACCGATCATCGTCTGGCACCGGCGGCGGGCACCGACCCCGCAGTTCCGCGAAATCGTCGACAACTCGATCCGCTTCGGCGAAATTACGGAACTGCCGGATCGCGCATTCCGGTTGAGGCTCGCCCACTGGGTGGACGATGATGAGCGCGCTGACATCAGCCGCAATCTCGTGGTGCTGTGGGATGATCCGATACGCGTTCCGGAACAATTCACCCGGCCGCCCCCGGACGAAGGATGACCATTGACCGGAATTGATTGTCTGTTCCGCAGATGCCATGTCCGATGACGAGGCGGTACGCGACGAGTCCGCTCCCGCCGCGTTCGGCCCCCTCGGCGGCACCGATGCCGGCCCGCCGTGGGAGATCCACCTCGTGGTCGACGATCACCCGACGACCGTGGTGTGGCGGGACACCATCGACGCGTTCGCTGCCGCCACCGCCGCCGCACCCGGGATCGCCGTGGTCCGCCGCTGGAGCCTGCGGGTCCCCGCGTCCGGCGAAGTCCGGGTCCGCGCCGACGACGCCGGTGACACCGACGACGCCGACGACACCGGACCTGCCGACCCCGGGGCACGCCGGCTGATCCTGGTCCTCACCGACGGCGCCGCGGCCGGCTGGACGACCGGTTCCCTAGCTCCCGTCCTGCGCTCGTGGGGCCGGACGCATCCGCTTGCCGTCGTCCACCTGCTCCCGCCCGCGATGTGGCGGCGGACCGGGCTGACCGGGCAACGGCTCCGGCTGCGGACGGAGGAACCGGGCGGGCCGAACACCCGGCTCACCTGGCAGACTGACCCGCCGAACCCGGGGACGGATGCTCTGGCCGTACCCCTGCTGGATCTCGATCCTCGTCGCCTGGCGGCCTGGACCGCCCTGATCGCCGCGCCCCCGGAGGCCGGCACCGACCTGCCCTGCCTGCTGATTCCGCGGGAGCCGCACGGCATCCGGCCCCCGCCCGTCACGCCGCCGGCCCGCATCGACCCGGTCGCCGACTTCCGCGCGGTCGCCTCGCCCCCGGCCTACAAACTCGCCCGTCACCTGGCCGCCGCCCCGCTGAACATCGAGGTGATGCGCCTGCTGCAGGACGAGCTGCTCCGTGACCCGCTGCCCGAGCACCTCGCCGAGATCCTGGTGTCCGGTCTGATCCAGCCGGTGCCGCCCGATCCGGAGGTGACCGGCGACGTGCTGATCACCCACGACTTCCCGCCCGGGGTTCGCGGGGCGCTGCTGGCCCGGGGCCGCCGCAACGAGATCATCCGGGTGGTCCACGCGCTGGACCGGCATCTCGGGGAGCGGCATCCGGAGATCCACCGGTTACGGGCAGCGGTCGACGACCCGGCCGGTGCCGACCCGGAACAGCTCGGCACCGGCGGGCGCCGGATCGCCGAGGTGCAGGCCGTCGTCCTGCAGGCGTTGTCCGGCCAGCATCTGTCGCTGGCGACCAGCATCCAGAGTCAGGTGGCACCGGTGGGCGCGAGCGAGACCCCGGCGGACCTGCCGGTCGCCTCGGAGGAGTCGATGGAGGTCGGCATGTCACTGATCGAGCAGCCCGGGACGCCGCCGCCCACGGTGTTCGGGACTCCGCCCGGCGCCCCGCGGCCGGCGGTCCGGGTGCCCGCGGTGTGGGGCAACGTGCCGCCGCGCAACCCGAACTTCACCGGCCGCACGGAGCTCCTCGACCAGCTCCGGGCGGGACTGACGGCCGAGCCGACCGCGGTGCTGCCGGAGGCGCTGCACGGTCTGGGTGGCGTGGGCAAGACGCAGGTGGTGGTGGAGTTCGTCTACCGCAACGCCGGTGACTACGACGTGGTCTGGTGGATCTCGGCGGAACGCCCGGCCCAGATCACCTCGGCGATGGTGGAGCTCGCCACCAAGCTGCGCCTGCCGGTGAACGCCGAGGCCGCCGCGGTGCCCGCGGTCAAGGAGGCGCTGCGCGTCGGTGTGCCCTACGCCCGGTGGCTGCTGGTCTTCGACAACGCGGACGTTCCCGAGGACGTCCGGCCGTACTTCCCGCTCGGCGGCCCCGGGCACATCGTGGTGACCTCGCGGAACCCGCAGTGGGAGGCGGTCGCCAAGAAGGTGGAGGTGGACGTCTTCCACCGCCGGGAGAGTCAGGCGCTGCTCACCCGCCGTGCCCCGGCGCTGAGCCGGAAGGAGTCCGACGACCTGGCCCGGGTGCTCGGTGACCTGCCGCTCGCCATCGAGCAGGCGGCGGCCTGGCTGGCCGAGACCGGCATGCAGGCCAGCGAATACCTGGCGCTCTTCCAGGAGAAGACCATCGAGCTGATGGAGATGTCGCCGCCGTCGGACTACCAGCTCCCGGTCGCCGCCGCCTGGAACGTCTCGCTGGACCACCTCGCCCGGGCCCGCCCGGCCGCGCTGCGGCTGCTGCAGCTCTGCGCGTTCCTGGCACCGGAACCGATCTCGCGGACCCTGCTGTCCGCCGGACGGCAGCTGCGGGTGCCGCCCGAGCTGGCCGCGGCCCTGCGTGACCCGATCCAGCTGGGCCGGGCCATCCGCGAGATCAACCGGTACGCGCTCGCCCGCATCGACCACGCGAAGAACACCATCCAGATGCACCGCCTGGTTCAGGCCGTCCTGATCGAGCGGATGACACCCGAGGAACGCTTCGCGATGCGGCACAGCGCCCACCAGTTGCTCGCCGCCAGCAATCCGCAGCAGCCCCTCGACCGGGAACGCTGGCCGGTCTACGCCGAGTTGTACCCGCACCTGGTCGCTTCCGGGGCGATCACCGACGCGGAGGACGACTGGGTCCGGGACCTGGTGATCGGCGAGGCGAAGTACCAGATCCTCTGGGGCAACCCGGTGGAGAGCCTGACCATCTCCGAGCAGGCCTACCGGGCGTGGCAGACGCGGCTCGGGCCGGAGGCCCCGCAGACCCTGGAGATCGGCCGCTGGCTGGGGTACGTGCTGTTCGCTCTGGGCCGCTACGCCGAGGCGGCCCGGCTCAACGCCAAGCTGCTGTCCGTCTACGAGAAGATCTCCCAGCGCAACGCCGACGAACTGCCGGAGGCCCGGCTGGAGGCGATGCAGGCGGTGGCTTCGGACCACCGGACCGAGGGCCGGTTCCAGCAGGCGCTGGATCTCTCCCGTGAGGTGTACGACCAGTGCATCCAACGGTTCGGCGACGACGACCCGATGACCCTCAACGCCGCGCACAACCTGGCCGTCAGCCTGCGCCTGGCCGACCGGTTCGAGGAGGCCCGCGACGTCGACCAGACCACCTGGGAGCGCAAGGTCCAGGTGTACGGGCAGAACCACGAGGAGAGCCTCCGCGCCCAGCGGGGTGTCCTGATCGACCGCCGGCAACTCGGCGACTACCTGGCCTCCCGCGACGAGTTCGAGCGGCTCGGCGAGACGTTCGTCGACGTGCTCGGCGAACGGGACCCGCAGACGGTGGAGACGAACCGGAGCCTGTCGGTGACCCGCCGTAAGGCCGGCGACCACGACGGCGCGCTGGCCATCTCGACCGACGCGCTGCGCCGGTTCGAGGCCGCGTTCGGTGCCGACCATCCGGGGACCATGGCCGCCGCGCTCAATCTGTCGCTCGACCTGCGGCAGGCCGGCCGCCTGGACCAGGCGCGCGAGGTCGCCACCGACAACTTCCAGCGGTTCCGCGACCGGCTGGGCGAGACCCACCCGCATTCGCTGGCCGCCGGCGGCAACCTGGCGATCATCTACCGGCTCCAGGGTGAGGTCGCGAACGCCCGGGAGCTGAACGAGGTCACCCTGCAACGGTTGCGGGACCGGCTGGGTTCCCGCCACGTGCTGACGTTGAGCTGCGCCACCAACCTCGCCAGCGACCTGTTCGAGGCGGGCGAGGTGGAGGAGGCACGGGTGATGGACACCGAACAGCTCGAGGGGTACCGCGCCGTGATGGGCGAGAACCATCCGTCGACGCTTGCCGCCGCGCTCAACCTGGCGATCGACCTGCGGGCGCTGGGTCGTTCCGACGAGGCGTACGCCCTGCACGACGACACGCTCGCCCGGTATCAGCAGGTCCTGGGCCTGGAACATCCGGCGACCCGGGATGCCGGGCAGTGGCAGCGGGCCAACTGCGACATGGACCCGATGCCCCTGTGACCGGTCAGCCCTCGGCGGGGGTGTTGCGCCAGCCGCGGGTGGACAGGACCAGGCGGTATCCGTCCGGGTCGGTGACCGTGACACCCCACCGGTCCCAGTACTCGCTCTGCGACACCCGTTCGCCGCCGGCCGCCAGCAGGCGCTCGACCAGGTCGTCCGGGACCGGACCGTCGAGGTAGACGACCAGCAGGTCCTCCGTCGACGGTGACGGGGGCAGGTCGGTGGCGACCAGTTCCAGGTGCCAGTGCCCGCCGGCCCGGCCGACCATCAGCAGGTCGTGTTCGCCGGGCGCGGACGCGGTGCCGCGATAGAGCACGTCCAGTCCCAGCGCCTCTACATAGAACCGTTCAGCCAGGGTAAGGTCCCTGCTCGGACGCGCCAGCCGGACATGAGTGGTCACATCGATCGTCACGACGGGATCGTAGGCGACCACCGATCCGATCGAACCGAACACCGTGCGTGTCCGTACCTCTCGGCGGAGTTCATCCGATCACGGCCAACAGGAGACGAGCATGGAACGGACGGGACCGGACGACGACCGCAGCCGTCCACCGTCCCTGCGGATCGCCGGCTATGTGCCCGGTCACGCGGAGCGCACCGCCGCCCGGGAGACCGAGGAGCGGTCCCCGCAGGTCAACTGGCCGGACATCGCGGACTACTGGCCGGCGGCACCGCGTGAGGAGCGGGCCCCCGAGCCGAAGGAGACCAGACCGGCCACCCGGAAACGGATCGCGCTGGCCGGCGGCGTGGCCATGCTGGTGATCGGCGGGGCGGTGCTGCTGGCCCGCCCGCTGCACACCGCGGAGGTTCCGGGGAACACCGCCGCCCAGGCGCCCACCCCGGAGGCGACCACGATCGCGCCGCAGCCGCCCGTCTCGGTCGCGCCGGCCACCACCGCAGCACCGTCGGCCACGCCGTCCGCCCCGCCGAGCAGCGTCCCGGCCGCGACGACGTCCGCCCCGGCCACCGGCGAGCTGCTCCCGGTCGTCACCTCGGCCCGGTTCGAGCTGGCCACCGGCGTCACCGAACTGTCGGTGAGCACCGCCGCCCTCGACGGCGAGTACTTCACGGTGAGCACCCCGGACGACTCCGGTCTCAAGGCCGGCACCACCTTCACCGACGGCGTGCTGCGGGTCAGCGCCACGTCCACCGGCGAGGCCGGGTCGGGCAAGCTCGTCGTCCGGCTCAGCCGGGACGTCACCTGGCATCTGCGGATGACCGGCGGCGTCGCGAGGGCCACGTTCGCCATGGGCGGGGCGAAGGTCAGCCGGGTCGACCTGGACGGCGGCGCCGAACGGATCGACCTGACCCTCGACCCGCCGTCGGACACGCTGCCGATCCGGATGACCGGTGGCGTCGCCACCTGGCGGATCCGCACCGGCGCGTCCCTGCCGGTCCAGGTGCGGGTCCGCAACGGCGCCGGCGGGGTCACGCTGTACGGCGAGGAGCGCGAGGGTATCGCCGCGGGCACCACGATCCGGGACGGCGACGTGGCCGACGACGGTCTCGACATCGACGCCCGCGAAGGCTTCGGGACGCTGACAGTCAGCAAGAACTAGCGGCGGTGCAGGTTGAAGACCAGGTCCAGGACGAGCGCGGTCCAGCCGGTCTGATGCCACGCGCCCAGCCCGGCCCCGTTGTCGCCGTGGAAGTACTCCGGGAAGGCGACCAGGTCCTTCCAGTCCGGATGGGTCTGGAACAGCTCGGTCGACCCGTAGATCGGTCGCCGCCCGTCCTCGTCGGGGGTGAACATGCTGATCAGCCGGCGGGACAGGTCGTCGGCGATCTCGGTCAGTGACGCCTTGCGCTGGGCTCCGGTCGGGTACTCGGCCTTCAGGTCGTCGCCGTAGAACTCGGCGAACTCCCGCAACGCCTGGATCAGCAGGTAGTTGACCGGCATCCAGATCGGACCACGCCAGTTGGAGTTGCCGCCGAACAGGCCACTGGTGCTCTCCGCCGGCTCGTATCCGACGGTGAAGTCGGAGCCGCCCAGCGAGACGGTGAACGGTTTCTCCAGATGGGCCCGCGAGAGCGTGCGCAGCCCGTACGCGGAAAGGAACTCCTCCGGGTCGAGCAGGCGCGCCAGGATCCGCAGCAGCTGGTCCTGCCCCACCATGCTGAGCAGGCGCTGCTGGCGCCGGTCCGCGCCGCCCAGCCGCCGCGCCGAGATCACGTCCCCGAACTCGGCCTGGTGGTGCAGCATCCAGCGGACCCGGGCGTTGACCTCCGGCAGCCGGTTGAGGGTCTCCGAGGTGAGCCGGGTGGTCGCCGCCAGCGGCAGCAGGCCGACGATCGAGCGGGCCTTCAACGGCACCTTGTGGCCGTCGGGCAGCCGCAGCACGTCGTAGAAGAAACTGTCCTCCTCGTCCCACAGCCCCTGCCGGTACGCGGCCTCCGCGATGTACGTGAAGTGTTCGAAGAATTTGGTGGCCATGTCCTCGTAGGCCCGGTCGTGCAGGGCCAGGATGATCGCCATGTCGAGCAGGTTGAGGGCGTACATCGCCATCCAGCCCGTGCCGTCGGACTGCTCCAGTGCCCCGGCGACCGGCAGCGCCGCCGACCGGTCGAACGGCCCGACGTTGTCCAGCCCGAGGAACCCGCCTTCGAACACGTTGTTGCCGCCGACGTCTTTGCGGTTGACCCACCAGGTGAAATTGAGCAGCAGTTTGTGCATCACCCGGGACAGGAAGTCGTAGTCGTGACTGCCGTCGATGCGGAACACCTGCAGCGCCGCCCACGCGTGCACCGGCGGATTGACGTCGGCGAACGCCCACTCGTAGGCGGGAATCTGCCCGTTGGGGTGCATGTACCACTCGCGCAGCAGCAGGAGCAGTTGCGCCTTGGCGAAGCCGGGATCGACGCGGGCGATGCTGACACAGTGGAAGGCCAGGTCCCAGGCCGCGTACCAGGGGTACTCCCACGGATCCGGCATGCTGATCACGTCGAAGCTGTTCATGTGCCCCCAGCCGGCGTTGCGCCCGAAGCGCCGGCCCGGAGGCGGGGGTGCGTTGCCGGGATCGCCGGCCAGCCACTGCTTGACGTCGAAGTGGTAGAACTGCTTGCCCCACATCAGCCCGGCGACGGCCTGCCGGGCCACCGCCTTCTCGTCGTCGGAGGCGGCGTCCGGGATCGTCTCGGCGAAGAAGGCGTCGGCCTCGGCGAGCCGGTCGCGCATCACCGCGTCCCAGTCGTCGCCCGGGCCGTCCGGCGCGTCCCCCTGAGTCAACCGCATTCTGAGGGTACGAGTCTCGCCCGGTCCCAGTTCCAGCCGGTAGTGCAGCGCGCCCTTCGTGCCGGCGCCCGCCGGGTTCACCGTGGGCGTCCCGTGGATCACGAAGTCGTTGATCCCGTCCTTGGGGTAGTGACTCTTCCCCGGCAGCCCCCAGAGCCGCTGCGCGTTCGTCTCGTTGTCGCACATCAGCGCCGGCGGCTCGTCCTCGCCGACCAGGGTGATCGCGCCGATCGACCGGTGCTCGCCGGCCAGCCGTCCCGGCGTACCGGTGATCTTCGGGACCTGCCGGTTCTTCAGCCCCCACGACCACGTGTTGCGGAACCAGAGGGTGGGCAGCACGTCGATGGTGGCGGTCTCGGGGCCCCGGTTGGACACGGTGACCGCGATGCACATGTCGGCCGGGCCGGCTTTGGCGTAGTCGACGGTCACCGCCCAGAACCGGTCCTCGTCGAAGACGCCGGTGTCGACCAGCTCGTACTCGCCCTCGAACCGGGAGCGGTGGCCGTTCTCCCGGACCAGTTGGTCGTACGGGAACTCGGCCTGCGGATAGTGGTAGCGCCACCGCATCCACGAGTGGGTCGGCGTGGAATCCTGGTACCACCAGTATTCCTTGGCGTCCTCGCCGTGGTTGCCGCCGTCGCCGGTCAGCCCGAAGATCCGCTCCTTGAGGATCGGGTCCTTGCCGTTCCACAGTGCCAGGGCGAAACAGAACGTCTGCCGGTCGTCACAGACCCCGGCCATCCCGTCCTCGTTCCACCGGTACGCCCGCGACCGCGCATGATCATGCGGAAAATACGCCCACGCGGTGCCGTGTTCGCTGTAGTCCTCGCGGACCGTGCCCCACGCGCGCTCCGCCAGGTAGGGGCCCCACGCACGCCACGGCTGTTCACCGGAGTCGGCCTGAGCCAGGCGTCCGCGTTCCGACACGTCCCTTGTCACCCCCACCACCCGAAATCTCCCACAAAAGAGATCACACTGAGAGTGTCACGCCGATGTGTCAAGCGTGTTCAGCTCCGGGGATTATCCGGGGCGGTTCTTCCGCCCCGGCCGGTGGCCGCCCGCGGGTAGTTTCGGGGCGTGCCCGCTTCTGAATACGTCCAGAACCTCCGCGCCAAGGTCGGCCCGGGTCTGATCATGTTTCCCAGCGTGACCGCGGTGGTCTTCAACGACCGCGACGAGGTGCTGCTGCACCGCCGCAGCGACACCGGCGTCTGGACGCTGATCGCCGGCATGATGGACCCGGGCGAACAGCCGGCCGACGCGGTGGTCCGCGAGGTCGAGGAGGAGACCGCGGTCCTGGTCGAGATCGAACGGCTGGCCGGCACCGCCCTGCACGAGGTCACCTATCTCAACGGCGACCACTGCCACTTCGTCAACATCTGGTTCCGTTGCCGGGCGGTGTCCGGCGAGGCCCGCGTCAACGACTCGGAGTCCCTGGCCGTCGAGTGGTTCCCCCTGGACGCCCTGCCCGAACTGAACCCGTTCGCCCAGCACCGCATCCGCACCTCCCTGGAGAAGGACGCCCCGGCCTGGTATGCCGCCCCCGGCGAAGAGGTCCTCCCCGGCATGTGACGCCCGCCCGGTCAGCCCAGCCAGCCCGGGCGGATCAGGCCCGCCTCGTAGGCCTGCACCACCAGCTGCGCCCGGTCCCGCGCGCCCATCTTGATCATCGCCCGGCTGACGTGGGTCTTCGCGGTGGCCGGGCTGATCACCAGGCGCGCGGCGATCTCGTCGTTGGAGAGGCCCTCGCCGACCAGCGCCATCACCTCCCGCTCCCGGTCGGTGAGCTGCTCCAGAGCCCGGGCCGCCCCCGACGTCTGCTCCCGGCTCCCGGCGTGCGCGGCTGCCCGCGACCGGTCGCGGGCCAGCGCCGCCGCCCCGCCGGCGAACTCGCCGATCACCCGCCGGGTCACGCTCGGCGACAGCAGCGCATCGCCGGCCGCGACCGCGCGCACCCCGCGCAGCAGGTCCACCGGCTCGGTGTCCTTGACCAGGAAGCCGGAGGCCCCGGTCCGCAGCGCCTCGAACACATACTCGTCGAGCTCGAACGTGGTCAGGATGACGACCCGGGTGTCCCGCAGGGTCGGATCCGCCGCGATCCGCCGGGTCGCCTCCAGACCGTCCACGCCGGGCATCCGGATGTCCATCAGCACGACGTCCGGCCGGGTCGACCGGGCCAGTTCCACCGCCCGCGCCCCGTCGGCGGCCTCACCGACCACCGCGATGTCCGGCTCCGCGTCGAGCAGGGCCCGGAACCCGGCCCGCACCAGCGCCTGGTCGTCCGCCAGCAACACCGAGATCATGTCGTCTCCTCCGGTCCCTGTGTGTGCGGCTCCTCGCGGGCGCGCGGGCTCTGCGGTGGCAGGGGAAGCACCACCGACACCAGGAAGCCGCCGGTGGGTGGGCGACCCGCCGCCAGCGTGCCGCCCAGCGTCTCCGCCCGCGCCCGCATGCCGATGATGCCGCTGCCCGGCTCACCGACCGGCCGGCCCGGGTCCGGCGGCGGACCGGCGTTGCGGATCGACAGGTGCAGCGCGGCCGGAAGGTAGTTCACCGACACCTCGGTGCCCGGCTCCGCCCCGCCCCCCGTCGCGCCCACGGCAGACCCAGCGGGCGCGTGGCGGCGGACGTTGGTGAGCGCCTCCTGCACGATCCGGTAAGCCGCCCGGTCCACCTCGGCCGGCAGCTCCCGCGGCTCCCCGGTGATCGTCGTCCGCACCGGGATGCCGGCGTCCGCGGTCAGCTCGGACAGCATGCCCAGTCCGAGGGCCGGCTGCCGGGGCGCCTCCTCCCCCTCGGTCCGGAGCACCCCCAGCACCGACCGCACCTCGCGCAGCGCCTCGGAACTCGCCGTCTTGATGGCCGCGAGCGCCTCCCGGGCCTGCTCCGGCCGGGCGTCCATCAGGTGCAGGCCGACGCCCGCCTGCACGTTGATCAGTGACAGGTGGTGCCCGAGGACGTCGTGCAGCTCCCGGGCGATCCGCAGCCGCTCCTCGGAGGCCTGGCGTTTCTGCTGTTCCTGCCGGACCCGTTCCTGTTCGGCCCGGGCCTTGGCGATCTCGGCGAGCTGATTGGCGTAGACCCGGGAACCCGCGCCCAGCAGCACCATCGCGACCAGGGCGAGCCCGCCGAGCACGATCTGGCGCAGGTCCGGACGGGCGCCGGCCGGCAGGTCGAGCACCGGGACCGGCCCGCTCAGCACCAGCATCACCAGGAGGTAGGCGCCGAACCCGGACACCGCCGCGAGCACCGCGGCCGCCCGGCGCCCCTGGCGGGCCAGCCCGAACAGGGCGATCGCCGGAGCCACCGCATAGGTCCACCGTGGCTGCGCCTGGGTCGCGAACGCGATCGACGCGGTCGCCGCGACCGCGAACACCGCAACCGGGAAGCGCCCCCGCCAGAACAGCGCGAGCGGACCGATCAGCAGGAGGGTGTAGGTCAGCGCGTCCATCGGCCGGTGGACCAGGCCGTCGGCGGCGAGGTCCCGCGCGCCGAGGACATGGAAGAGGATCGCGGAGATCACCGCGACCGGCGGCCCGCCCCCGTGACGCCCGTGCGGCTGGAGGCGCCGCCGGGCCCAGGGCGGGCCCGGAGCCCAGGGTCCTGACCAGCCGTCGGCTCTCCGCATGAGCCGAACCTACGGCACCCCCGGCCCCCGGACATCGGAGCAGGGTCTGATCCTCGTCTACGCCCCTGGACGTACACGAGGCGCGGTCCGGCCTTCCGGATACCTCCGGTGCGGTACCCGGGCACTCCCGGAAGATGCGCCCCCGGTGCGACGCGCCGGACCGTCCGGACGGGCAGGCTGATGACCAGCACAGCACCACATCCCGCCGAGGAGGACATCATGCATCCCGAAGCACCCGTTGCACCCGCCGCTACCGGCGGCCGGATCCGGACCTCCGACGCCGAGCGCGAGCAGGTCGCCGAGATCCTGCGGGCCGCCATGAGCGAGGGCCGACTGGACCTGTCCGAGGGTGAGGAGCGTCTGGCCACCGCCTATGCCGCGCGGTATCGCGACGAGCTTCGATCGCTCACCACCGACCTGCCGGAGGGCGGCCGGCGGGCACTGGACATGACGCCGCAGGGCCGCGCAGCGACACGCCGGGACCTGATCCGGCACGCGAGTTTCATTCTTGTCGCCGCCGGTGTCCTCACCGGTCTCTGGCTGCTGTCCGGCGCCACCTTCTTCTGGCCGGCCATCCCGCTGATGTTCCTGGTCATCGGCCTGTTCCGGCACGCTCGCCACGGTCGCTACCGGTTCCGTTACAGCTACGCTCATCATGTCCGATATTGATCAATATGATGTCGGGTGCCCGACCTTGAGCGCGACATCGCCCGCCGGTCGTTGATCTTCGCCGTCCGCTCTGCCACAGTGGCCGAGTTTGTTCGGGGAGGGACAAAGACACATGATGGGTCCGTCGCACGCTCTGTCCGGTTCGGCCGCCTGGCTGGCCGGCAGCTGGGCACTAGCCCAGTTCGCCGATGTCACCCAGTCACCGCTCGAGGTGGCGGTGGGAACCGCGATCTGCGCGGGTGGCGCGCTCCTGCCCGACCTCGACATGTCCGGCAAGGTGACCAAGAACCAGGGCGGCGCCACCGTCGCCCGCACCTTCGGGGTGGCCTCGCTGTTCGTCGCCGAGGTGGTGGAGAAGGTCTCGCTCGGCATCTACACGGCGACGAAGCTGAGCAAGGATCCGCGCCGCAACAACGGGCACCGCACCTTCACCCACACGATCCCGTTCTGCGTGCTGCTCGGCTGGGGCACCTCGGCGCTCTGCGAGAAGTACGGCGAGTGGGCGGTCGTCGCGATCGTCTTCGTGATGGCCGGCCTGGCCCTGCGCGGCCTCTTCGACGACTGGGCCGAGCGCGCCGGCTGGGTGCTCGTCACCCTGACCTCGGGTGTCGTCGCCTGGTTCACCGCCGCCAACCTGGACGGAGACCGCGGCTATCCGCTGATGGGCCTGGCCGTCGGCATGGGCTGTTTCGTCCATATCCTCGGTGACTGGATCACCAAGAACGGCGTGCCGATCCTCTGGCCGATCCCGATCAAGCGCCGCATGTGGATGATGTTCGGCATCCCGAACAGCATGGCGGTCAAGGTCGGCGGCAAGGTCGAGGTGGTCATCCTGCGCGGCGTCTTCACCTTCGTCGCGCTGATCTCGATCGCCGGCCTGTTCGTCCCCAGCCTGTTGCAGCGCTTCAACCTGGACATCTGGGCCAGCAAATAACCTCCGCCCAGCACGGCAGGCGACTCGCCCCCGCCCTTTCCTGTGTACGCGTGAGCACACCACCCACGAGCCGCTCCGGATTATCGGAGCGGCTCGTGTCGTCATGGCGGTAGGCCCACGGCGTCTGATCGTGGAGACCGTGGAACTCCCCGACCCCTCGGATCGGGCAGATCCGGACTTCGTCGACCAGTCGGAGACCGGGGCCCTGGCGGGGCTCTGTCTCACGGACTGTTCCAGCTTGTGGCGGCGGCTGGCCCCGGTGCCGTACGCGGTGGCCGGACGGTTGGCCGCGTTGGCGCAGCCCGTCCGGCCGTCCCGCGTCGATCTGCTCGTACCGGAGGCGTCCGTCCCGGCCGCTACTGCGGCACTGTCCAGACTCTCCATGCCGCGGTGGCACGAACGGTTACAGATGTACACCGGCAACGACTGATCAGCCCAGCAGCGAAGCAGCACCGGAACAGTGATCAGTCCGGGAACGGCGATCAGTCGATCGAGTAGGCGAGGTTGGGGCGGAGCCAGCGCTCCACCTCGGCCATCGGCAGACCGCGGCGGGCGGCGTAGTCCTCGATCTGGTCGCGGCCCAGGCGCCCGACCGTGAAGTACTTCGCCTCCGGGTGCGCGAAGATCAGGCCACTGACCGCGGCTGCCGGGGTCATCGCGAACGACTCGGTCAGGTGGACCCCGATGGCGTCGGTGCCGAGCAGGCGGAACAGGTCACGCTTCTCGCTGTGGTCCGGGCAGGCCGGGTAGCCCAGCGCCGGGCGGATGCCGCGGAAGCGTTCGGCGTGCAGGTCCGCCAGCACCGGCTGGGCGTCCGGCTCGAACCAGTCGCGGCGGGCCTTGAGGTGCAGGTATTCCGCGAAGGCCTCGGCGAGCCGGTCGGCCAGCGCCTTGACCATGATGGCCCGGTAGTCGTCGTGCTCGGCCTCGTAGCGGGCGGCCAGTCTGTCGGCGCCGTGGATGGCGACCGCGAAGCCGCCCAGGTGGTCCCCGGAGTCGGCGATGTAGTCGGCCAGGCAGCGGTTGGCCCGGCCGGCCGGCTTCTCGGTCTGCTGGCGCAGCATCGGGAAGGACGAGCCGTTCTCCAGCAGGATGTCGTCGCCGGAGGAGTGCGCGGGCCAGAACCCGTACAGGCCCCGGGCCTGGAACGAGCCGTTCGCGATGATCTCGTCGAGCATGGTGTTGGCGTCGTCGAAGAGTTCGCGGGCGACCGGCTGCTCCAGGATCGCCGGGTACTTGCCCTTGAGTTCCCAGGCCAGGAAGAGGAACTGCCAGTCGATCATCGTGCGGAGCTCGGCGATCGACGGCGCGGCCTCCCGAACGCCGGTGAAGGCGGGCGTCGGGAGCGCGGAGAAGTCGACCTTCTCGCGGTTGGCGCGGGCCTGGGCGAGGGTCAGCAGCGGCTGCGAGTGCCGCTTCTCGTGCTGCTCGCGCAGCCGCTCCTGCTCGTGCCGGTTCGCCTCGTCGAGTTTCACGGCGCGTTCCGGGTCGAGCAGGTCGGAGACCACGCCGACCACCCGGGAGGCGTCCAGCACGTGCACGGTCGACCCGTCGTACGCCGGAGCGATCCGCACCGCCGTGTGCTGCTTGGAGGTGGTCGCCCCGCCGATCAGCAGCGGCAGTTTGAGCCCGCGGCGCTGCATCTCGGCGCCGACCGCCACCATCTCGTCGAGTGACGGCGTGATCAGGCCGGACAGGCCGATCGCGTCGGCCCCCTCGGCGACCGCGGTCTCCAGGATCTTCGCGGTCGGCACCATCACGCCGAGGTCGATCACCTCGTAGTTGTTGCAGCCCAGCACCACGCCGACGATGTTCTTGCCGATGTCGTGGACGTCGCCCTTGACCGTGGCGAGCACGACCTTGCCCTGGCCGCGGGAGCCGGCCTCCTTCTCGTCCTCCATGAAGGGCAGGAGGTAGGCGACCGACCGCTTCATCACCCGGGCGCTCTTGACCACCTGGGGCAGGAACATCTTGCCGGAGCCGAACAGGTCGCCGACCACGCCCATGCCGGTCATCAGCGGGCCCTCGATGACGTCGAGCGGCCGGGGCAGTTTCTGCCGGGCCTCCTCGGTGTCGTCCTCGATGAAGTCGACGATGCCGTGCACCAGGGCGTGGCTGAGGCGTTCCTCGACCGGTGCCTCGCGCCAGGAGAGGTCGACCTCGCGCTTGGCGCCGCTGCCGGTGACCGTGGAGGCGAAGGTGACCAGCCGGTCGGTGGCGTCCGGCCGCCGGTCGAAGATCACGTCCTCGACGAGTTCCAGCAGTTCGGCCGGGATGTCCTGGTAGACGGCGAGCTGGCCGGCGTTGACGATGCCCATGTCCAGGCCGACCTTGACGGCGTGGAAGAGGAACGCCGAGTGCATGGCCTCGCGGACGATGTCGTTGCCGCGGAAGGCGAACGACAGGTTGGAGATGCCGCCGCTGGTACGGGCGCCGGGACAGCGCTCCTTGATCAGCGGCAGCGCCTCGAGGAAGTTCTTCGCGTAGCCGTTGTGCTCGGCGATGCCGGTCGCCACCGCCAGCACGTTCGGGTCGAAGATGATGTCGGTGGGGTCGAACCCGTCCTCGACCAGCAGGTCGTAGGCGCGACCACAGATCTCGACCTTGCGCTCGGTGGTGTCGGCCTGGCCCTGCTCGTCGAAGGCCATCACCACCGCTCCGGCGCCGAAGTCGCGGATCCGGCGGGCGTGCGCCAGGAACGGCTCGGGGCCCTCCTTCAGGCTGATCGAGTTGACCACGCCCTTGCCCTGGACGCATTTGAGGCCGGCCTCGAGGACGCTCCACTTCGAGCTGTCGATCATGACCGGGATCCGGGCCACCTCGGGCTCGGTCGCGATCAGGTTGAGGAAGGTGGTCATCGCCCGCTCGCTGTCGAGCAGGTCGGCGTCCATGTTCACGTCGAGCAGGTTGGCGCCGCCGCGGACCTGTTCGAGGGCCACGTCGACGGCGGCCTGGTGGTCGTCGGCCTCGATCAGCCGGCGGAACTTCGCCGAGCCGGTGACGTTGGTCCGCTCGCCGATCATGACGAAGCCGGTGTCCGGGCCGATCGCGAACGGCTCGAGGCCACTGAAGCGGGCGGTCGGCGCCGGCGGGTCGATCACCCGGGGCGCGCTGCCGGCGACCGCCTGGGCGATCGCGGCGATGTGTGCCGGGGTGGTGCCGCAGCAGCCGCCGACGATGTTGACCAGGCCGTCGGCGGCGAACCCGGCGAGCAGCTCACCGGTCTCGTCCGGGGTCTGGTCGTAGCCGCCGAAGGCGTTCGGCAGGCCGGCGTTCGGGTGCGAGGCGACGTACACGTTCGACAGGCGGGCCAGGTCGGTGACGTGCGGGCGGGCCTCGGCCGCGCCGAGTGCGCAGTTCACCCCGACGACCAGCGGCTCGGCCCGTTCGATCGAACGCCAGAACGCCTCGACGGTCTGGCCGGAGAGGGTGCGCCCGGACAGGTCGACGATCGTGACCGAGATCCACAGCGGCAGCTCCGGCGCCACCTCACGGGCCGCTGCGATCGCCGCCTTCGCGTTCAGCGTGTCGAAGATCGTCTCGATCATGAGCAGGTCGACGCCGCCCTCGGCGAGGGCCGCGATCTGCTCCGCATAGGAGGCCTTGACCTGGTCGAAGTCGACCGCCCGGTAGGACGGCTCGTCGACCCGAGGCGAGAGCGAGAGGGTCACGTTGAGCGGGCCGATCGAACCGGCCACGAACCGCGGGCGGCCGTCCCGGGCGAACGCCTCGTCGGCGGCCTGCCGGGCCAGGCGGGCGCCCTGCACGTTCATGTCGCGGACCAGGTGCTCCAGGCCGTAGTCGGCCTGGGCGATGCTGGTCGCGGTGAACGTGTTGGTGGTGGTGATGTCGGCGCCGGCTGCCAGGTATTGCCGGTGGACGTCGAGGATGACGTCGGGCCGGGTGAGGATCAGCAGGTCGGGGTCGCCGGTGACGTCCTTGGGGTGGTCGGCCGGGATCAACT
The DNA here is from genome assembly GCF_030269225.1 of Actinoplanes sp. NBRC 101535. Classification (NCBI taxonomy): domain Bacteria; kingdom Bacillati; phylum Actinomycetota; class Actinomycetes; order Micromonosporales; family Micromonosporaceae; genus Actinoplanes; species Actinoplanes sp. NBRC 101535. The sequence goes on from NZ_BSSY01000021.1 coordinate 138,699, forward strand.
CGTTGCGGTAGTCCTCCGGGGCCAGCCGGGCGCCCTGCAGCATCGTGCCCCAGGCGCCGTCCAGCACCAGGATGCGCTCGGCGAGCAACTCGCGCAGTTGGGTGACGGTCTGGGTCACGTGCACACCTCCGAGGTGAGTCGGAGGCGCCCTTGTGTCAGGGAGGTTCCCCGGTCGAGCGTGACGGGTGGCCCCGCTGCAGCGCCTCTCGGCCGGTCCCGTCAACGATACCCACTTCCTCACTTGGCATCGGCATACGCTCCAACCACTGAGACGTCCAGGGGAAAACGCACCGTAGTGTCACCGAACAGCAACCGGCCGGCCCGTGCCGCGCTGTCGTGGACCGCCGCGACCACGGCATCCGCCTGCCCGGCCGGGCAGTGCACCACGATCTCGTCGTGCACGAAGAGCACCAGTTCGGCGGCGGTGCCCTCGAGAGCGGTGCGCAGCGTAGCGATCATGACGAGCGCCCACTCCGCCGCAGTGGCCTGAATCACGAAATTTCGGGTAAAACGCCCGCGTGAGCGGCCCGGCTGCGGGGCCACCTCGTCCGGCGGATCCAGCCCGTCGAACGCCTCCCGCGACGCCGGCGGACACGTCCGGCCCAGCCACGACCGGACCAGCCCGCCGTTCTCCCCGGTGCGGGCGGCCGCCTCGACATAGTCGAAAGCGGTCGGATAGTGCCGCCGCAGCACCGCCAGGGCGGGCAGGGCGTCACCGCCGGTCTGCCCGTACATCGCGCCGAGCAGGGCCAGCTTGGCCTTGGCCCGGTCACCGGCGAACGAGTCGGTGGCCAGCGCCGCGTAGAGGTCACCGGCCGCGGCGGCGCGGGCCAGCCGGCCGTCGCCGGAGACCGCGGCCAGCACCCGGGGCTCCAGCTGCCCGGCGTCGGCGACCACGAACGTCCAGCCCGGGTCGGCGACCACGGCACGCCTGATCACTTTCGGCACCTGGAGCGCGCCGCCACCGCGGGCCGCCCAGCGCCCGGACACCACGCCGCCGGGAAGGTATTCGGACCGGAAACGGCCGTCGCGCACCCATGAATCGCACCAGGACCAGCCGTGCGCCGTCCAGATCCGGTAGAGCTCCTTGTAGTCGAGGAGCGGCGCGACGGCCGGGTGGTCGACCTGCTGCAGCACCCAGCGCCGCGTGCTGGGGATCTGCACGCCGGCCCGAGCGAACGCGCGGACCACCTCGGCCGGCGAGTCGGGGTGCAGGCCGCGCACCCCGAACGCGGCGTTGATCTCGGCGGTCAGCTCGGCGAGGCGCCGCGGCGGGCCCACCGGCTGCGGGGGCCCGAGCAGGTCCCGCAGGATCGCGTCGTGCAGGTCGGCGCGCCACGGCAGGCCGACGTGGCCCATCTCGGCCGCGATCAGCGCCCCGGCGGACTCGGCCGCGACGAGCAGCCGGAAACGGCCGGGCTGTCCGGTCGTGGCGACCCGGCGCTGCTGCTCGGCGTGGACCTCGAAGAGATCCGCGATCTCCACGGACGGCCGGGCGAGGGTCTCGAAGAGTGCCTCCTGGGCGAAGCCCGGCGGCTCGGCGTCGTGTCGCGGCGGGTCGGGCGGAACCGGCAGGCCCCGCAGGCGCGCCATCGCGGCGGCCACCCCGCGGGGCTCGCCCCAGCGCCCGTCGTGGCCGGAGAGCAACGCCTCGGTCAGCTCCAGGTCGTGGCACCGGGCCACGCGCACGCCGGCCCGGAGCAGCACCGGGTAGAGGTCGGCGGTGGACGCCCACACCCAGCGCGGATGCTCGGCGGCCTCCCGCTCGGCGATGGCCGCGGCCAGGTCGGCGACACGGACGACACCGACACCGGCAGCGGCAGCGGCACGACCACCGTCCCCCGCCGGGGACGCGCCGCCCGAGGGCCCGCCGGCGGAGAGATCCGCCAGCAGGCCACCCGGGCCACTGGGATCAGCCGTCACCGCAACAAGCACGGCGCCATTGTCACCCAGGGGTATGACACTTCAGTGCGGACCATTTCAGTACGGACCACTTCAGTGCGGGCTGACGTCAGTGCGCGCTGGAGTTCGCCCACAGGTTGATGCCGGACTCGGTGGCGTACTTGTCGATCTCGGCCAGCTCGTCCGCGGTGAACGTGGTGTCGCCCAGCGCGGCGACGTTGGCCTCCAGCTGGGTGACGCTGCTCGCGCCGAGGACCACCGAGGTCATCCGCGGGTCGCGGACCGCCCAGGCGATCGCCATCTGGGCCAGGCTCTGGCCGCGGCGCTCGGCGATGCCGGCCAGGGCCCGGACCTTGTCGAGGTTCTCGTCGCTGAGCAGGCCGGTGTCGAGGGACTTGTCGGCGCTGGCCCGGGAGTCGGTCGGAACGCCCTGCAGGTAGCGGTCGGTGAGCATGCCCTGAGCGAGCGGCGAGAACGCGATGCAGCCGGCGCCCTCGTGCTCCAGGGCGTCCAGCAGGCCGTCCTCGATCCAGCGGTTCAGCATCGAGTAGGACGGCTGGTGGATCAGCAGCGGCGTGCCCAGGTCGCGCAGGATCGCCGCGGCCTCGGCGGTCTTCGCCGGCGAGTAGGACGAGATGCCCGCGTAGAGCGCCTTGCCGGACCGGACGGCCGCGTCGAGCGCGCCCATCGTCTCCTCGAGCGGGGTGTCCGGGTCGAAGCGGTGCGAGTAGAAGATGTCGACGTAGTCGACGCCCATCCGCCGCAGTGACTGGTCGAGCGACGCGGTCAGGTATTTCCGCGATCCCCAGTTGCCGTAGGGACCGGGCCACATGTCGTAGCCGGCCTTGGTGGAGATGACCAGCTCGTCGCGGTGCGCCGCGAAGTCCGCCGCCAGGTGACGACCGAAGTTGGCCTCCGCGGAGCCGTAGGGCGGCCCGTAGTTGTTGGCCAGGTCGAAATGCGTGATGCCGAGGTCGAAGGCGCGGCGCAGAATGGCGCGTTGCGTCTCCAGCGGCTTGTCGTCACCGAAGTTGTGCCACAGCCCGAGCGAGATCACCGGAAGCTTGAGGCCGCTACGGCCCGTCCGCCGGTATTCCATGCTGCCGTAACGGCGTGCAGAAAAATCTGACATAAAACCTGAAATCCCTTTTTCTTGTACGAGTATTCGGGCCGAACCAGCATCGTCAGAGGGATTCGGCGTGCACCCGTAGATCAGCGCACCGTCACGGAAGCAGGGCCAGGTCCTCGGCCGTCAGTTCCAGATCCGCACCCGCCGCCGAGTCGATGATCGTCTCCGGGCGGCTCGACCCCGGAATCGGGATCGACACCGGCGACTTGGCCAGATGCCACGCGACACAGACGCGCTGCGGGCTCACACCGTGTTCGGCCGCCACGTCCGCGAACCCGCCACCGAGACCACCGGCCCGCGAGATCCCGCCCAGTGGCGACCACGGCAGGAACGCGATCCCCAGCTCCGTGCACAACTCCAGCTCCGGCTCGGACGAGCGGAACGCCGGGGAGAACTGGTTCTGCACCGCGACGAGCCGCCCACCCAGGATCTCCTGCGCCTGACGGATCTGCTCGGGATTCGCGTTCGAGATGCCCGCCATCCGGATCTTCCCGGCGTCGAGCAGGTCACGGATCGCGCCGATCGAGTCCGCGTAGGGAACCTTGGGGTCCGGCCGGTGGTGCTGGTAGAGGCCGATCGCCTCCACCCCGAGACGCTTCAACGACGCTTCACAGGCCTGCTTCAGGTAGTCCGGCGAGCTGTTCTTGGTCCAGCTGCCGTCGCCGGGGCGCAGATGCCCGCCCTTGGTCGCGACCAGCACGCCGGACGTGTCGCCGCCGTAGCTCGCCAGCGCTTGCGCGATCAGCGACTCGTTGTGGCCGACCTCGTCCGCGCCCACGTGGTAGGCGTCGGCCGTGTCGATCAGGGTGATCCCGGCGTCGAGGGCGGCGTGGATCGTACGGATCGACCGCTCCTCGTCCGGGCGTCCCTCGATCGACATCGGCATGCCGCCGAGACCGATCGCGCTGACCTCCACCTCACCGATGCGACGAGTCCGCATGTGATGCCTCCTCCTGCTAGTGGTGTCGTCCCTACCCTTCTCCCCCTCGATCCCCCACGTCCAACAGAAGAAACCGCTCGAATTCAGAAGCTAGAGTGCTCAATCGTGGAACTGCGGCATCTCGAGTACTTCGTGGCGGTCGCCGAGGAACGCCACTTCACCCGCGCGGCCGAACGGATGCGGGTCGCCCAGTCCGGGCTGTCCGCGTCGATCCGCTCCCTGGAACGTGAGCTCGACGCGGACCTGTTCGTCCGGCACACCCGGCGGGTCGAGCTGACCGACGCCGGCGAGGCCCTGCTCACCGAGGCGCACCGCACCCTGGCCAGCGCCGCGGCGGCCCGTGACGCGGTGGCGGCGGTCCGCGGGCTGCTCCGGGGCAACCTGTCGGTCGGCGCCGAGCAGTGTCTCGGCCTGATCGACATGCCGCCGCTGATCGCCGCGTTCCGCCGTGCCCATCCAGGGGTGGACGTCCGGTTGCGCTACGCCGGTTCCGGTCAACTGGTCGAGCAGGTCCGCCAGGGCCGCCTGCACGCCGGCTTCGTGGCGCTGCCCGGACCGGCCCCGGACGGGGTGCGCCTGATCCCGCTCGGCACCGAACCGATGGTCCTGATCTGCCACCCGTCACACCGCCTGGCCGAGGAGGAGATGGCGACGCTGGAGGACGTGCTCGGTGAGGACTTCGTGGATTTCAGCGCCGACTGGGGCGCCCGCCGGGTCAACGACCTGACCTTCGCCCGGGCCGGGGCCGAGCGCCGGGTGGTGGTGGAGGTGAACGACGTGCACACCCTGCTGGACTTCGTCCACCAGGGTCTCGGGGTGGCGCTGGTGCCGGCCCCGGTGACCCGCAAGTCCCAGGCGAAGGGCCTGCACGCGGCCGCGCTGACCGGAGTGGCGGTGGCCCCGAACTGGCAGGTGTCGGTGGCGGTGCCGGTCTCCACGCCGGCCGGCCCGGCCACCGAGTCCCTGCTGAACCTGGCCGTCCCCGGACGGGCCGCCGTCCCCGGACGGGCCGCGACTCCCCCGCCGTCCTGAGAGACCGGGAGCGGCGAGGGAGCCACGGGACGGTGCTTTACGCGTACCCCGGAAAGGGCTTGGTCATTTGACCGCGCCCGCGGTGAGACCGGCCTGGATCTGGCGCTGGAAAAGGGCGTAGACGGCGATCATCGGGATGATCGACAGGGTGAGGGCGGCGAAGAGCGTCGACCATTCGGCGTGATATCCGGCCTGCACGCTGATGTTCGCGATGCCCTGGGTGAGGACCCACTTGGAGTCGGCGCCGGCGCCCTGCATGATCGCGACCGGCAGGAGGTACTGGTTCCACTGGCCGACGATGTTGAAGATCGTGATGCTGATCAGGCCGGACTTCGCCATCGGCATCATGATCTGGAAGAACTTGCGGGTGTGCGACGCGCCGTCCATCGTCGCCGCCTCGTCGATCTCGTGCGGCAGCGACTTGAAGAACGCGGCCAGGAAGAACACCGTGAACGGCAGCGAGTACGAGATGTAGACCAGGATCAGGCCGGTGAACGTGTTGATCAAGCCGAGGTTCTTGAGGATGAAGAACAGCGGGGTGATCGCCATGAAGGTGGGGAACGCCAGACCGGAGACGAACAGGTAGTACAGGAAACGGTTGCCGCGGAACTGATAACGGGCCAGCACATAGGCGGCCATCGCACCGAGCAGCATGGTGCAGGCGGTACTGATCGTGACGACGAAGATGCTGTTCAGGAAGTACAGCCCGATGTGCGCCTCGGTCCACGCCCGGAAGTAGGTGTCCAGCGAGAACGTCTGCGGCAGGGCGAACGGCTTGCCGAGGAAGATCTCGGTGTTGCTCTTGAACGAGGCGAGCATCACCCAGATCAGCGGGCCGGCCGTGGCGATCGCCCAGGCCAGCAGGGCCAGGTGGGCCAGGCCGGTGAGCGCGTTGATCTCGCGGCGCACGGTGGTCTTCTTGTCCGGGACGGCGGTCGCCAGGGTCTCTGTGGTCATCATCGTCTCCGGATCAGACGGCGTCGCGCCGGGTGACGCGCAGGGTCAGCGCGGCGAAGGTGAGGGTCAGGAAGAACAGCGCCACGCCGAGCGCCGAGGCGTAGCCGGCCTGCGAGTACTCGAAGGCGTTGCGGTAGATCAGCATGGCGAGCACCGAGGTGGCGCCGTCCGGGCCGCCGCGGTCCACCGACATGATGTTGATCAGGGCGAAGCAGTCGAACGCGGCGATGCCCAGGTAGACCCAGGCGACCTGCAGCGTGTTCCAGAGCAGCGGGATGGTGATCCGGAAGAACAGGGTGATCCGGTTCGCGCCGTCCAGCTCGGCGGCCTCGTAGATGTCCTGCTCGATCGAGCCCATGCCGGCCGAGAAGAGCACCACGTAGAAGCCGACCGCCTGCCAGACCGCGACGGCCAGGATGCAGGTCAGCGCCCAGCGTTCGTCGGCGAGGAACAGCCAGGGGCTCCACGAGTCCGGGAACAGGCCGTTGAGCATGCCGCTCTCGTCGGTGGAGAACACCCGGCCGAAGATCACCGCGACGATCGCGAGGGCCATCAGCTGCGGGAAGAAGAAGATCACCCGGTATCCGGTGGAGCCCCATACGCCGCGGTTGCGCCCGCCGCCGACGTTCAGCAGGAAGGCGAAGACCAGGGCGATCGCGATCGTGATGATCGGCAGCAGGATCAGCAGGTAGAGGTTGTGCCCGACGGAACGCCAGAACAGGTCGTCGTTCCACAGCTTGACGAAGTTGTCGAAGCCGATGTATTCGATCGCGCCCAGACCGGACCAGTTGGTGAAGGCCAGCTGGAACGTCTGGATGTAGGCCGCGACGACGAAGGTGACGTAGAGCGCCACCGGCACGGCAAGGAAGCCGATGATGAAGGGGTACTTGCCGTGCCGCATGGCCCGTCTACTCCTCGTTTACGAAAAAAGCGGTCAGCTGCGGTTGAACTTGGTGATCGAGGAGTCGGCGGCGACCGCCTGCGCGGCGGCCTCCATCCGGTCGCAGAACTTCTTCGCGTCGTAGTCCTTGAACATCAGGTCGTTCGCGGCGATGCGGGACTCGTCGTCGAGCTTCTTGTACCAGGTGTCGAACAGGTAGCCCATGAAGATGTCCGAGCCGGCCTTGGTGATCGCCTCGCCGGCGCTGGTGAGTCCGGGCGAGATGGTCTGGCCGTCGGCCGCACCGGCCACCACGGTCAGCGACTTGGTCAGCTTGGTGAAGCCGAGCGCCGCCTCCTTGGAGAGCATGCCGCGCAGGTACTCCATGCCGCCACGGGGGTTCTTGCCCTTCGCGGCGACGAAGTAGATCTCGCCGGCCGCGGCGTTCAGGGCCGCCGCCGGGAGCTTGTCGGCGTCGGTGACGCTCGGGTACGGCGCCACCGCGTACTCGAACCCGGGCGGGGTGTCCTTGGCCTGCTCGTTCTCCAGCCAGGAACCACACGGGTAGAACGCCAGCTTGTCCTGGTTCTGCCGGAGCTGGACCTCGGTGTGCTTGAGGCCGAGGAAGCTCTTGTCCAGGTAGGTCTTGCCGATCCCGGCCCACGCCTCGGCGGCCTTGAGGACGGCGTCGTTGGTCCAGGCGCCGGCCTTCAGGTTGTCGATGTCCTTGAGGACCTGCTCGGTGCCGATCTTCCCGGCGCTCGTCATGATCGCGCGGACCATGTAGTACGACGCGTTCGCACCGGCGTAGCCGAACGGCGTGATGCCGGCCGCCTTGATCTTGTCGAGCAGGGCGGTGAACTCGGCCCAGGTGGTCGGGGCGGCCCAGTTGTTCTTGGTGAACAGCGCCTTGTTGTACCAGAGGCCGAACACGGTGTACGCGTAGTTCACCGCGTACGGCTTGCCGTTGTAGGTGCCCTGCTCGATGGCGCCCGGCACGAGCGTCTCGCCGACCGTCTTGCCCTCGACGTCCCAGGACGGGGCCGCGAACAGCTCGGTGAGCTCCTGGGCCTGTCCGGCGTTGACGACCGCGCCGAAGTCCATCAGCTTCGAACCCGAGTTGTTGATCATGTCGGGCGCGTCGCCGGCGTTGATCCGCGGCTGGATGACCGTGGAGACCTCCTGGGTGGCCGAGTAGGTCACCGCCGAGTCCGGCCACTTCTTGTTGTAGAGCGGGGTGTCGACGTCGGTCGCGTACTTGGTGCCCAGACCGCCGTCGAAGATGACGATCTCGAGGCCGGCCTTGGGGTCCACGCCGAGCGGGTTCTCCGCCGACTTCTCCCCGGTGGCCTGCTCGGGCGTCTCCTCGGAGCCTCCGCCGACGCAGGCGCTGAGCATGCTCACCGCCGGGATGGCGGCGAGGCCGACCGCGCCCGCACGGCGCAGCAGGGAACGGCGGTCGAGCTCGGAGTTCGTTATGTCAGCCATCGAAATCCTTTCGGGTCAACCCTTGACGGCGCCGGCCGTCAAACCGGTGGCGATGTTGCGCTGGATGAGAAGGAAGAAGACCACCACGGGAATCGATGTGATGATCGCACCCGCCATGAGAGGGCCCCAGGCGGTGCCTCGTTCGGTCTGGTTGTAGAGCAGCCAGGCCATCAGGTTCTGTTTCTGCGGGCTGTTCAGCGTGTTGATGATGATGAACTCGTTCCACGCCTGAATGAACCCGTAGACGGAGGTGGCCACCAGCCCGGGACCGGTGAGCGGAAGGATGATCTTCCAGAACACCTGGGGCCGGGAGCAGCCGTCGATCATCGCGGCCTCGTCCAGCTCCCGGGGGATGCCGGAGATGAAGCCGCGCAGCGTCCACACCGTGTATGGCAGCAAAAGCACCAGATAGGTCAGGGACACACCGATCAGACTGTTGGTCAGATTCGCCTTCTGCAACATGAGGAAGAGCGGAATCAGCAGAGCGAGGAACGGAACCAGCTGCACACCCAGCACGACCAGGATGATCGCCCGGCGGCCGTAGAACTGGAACCGGGCGATGGCCAGCGCCGCGAGGAAGCCGACGACCAGGGCCGCGGCCACCGCCATCGCCGTGATCAGCAGTCCGTTCAGCATGCTCGGCAGGAACAGCTCCTCGCCCAGCGCGGACCGGAAGTTGTCGAGCGTCGGGCTCGCCGGGAAGAACGTCGGGGTGAAGCTGCGTACCTCGCTGTCCGGCTTGAACGCCGTGTTCAGCACCCAGTACACCGGGAAGATCATGATCAGGCCGAAGAGGATGCCGGTGGTGTTCGCCGTCACCGTCCCGGCCCGGCTGCGGCCGACGGTGACGACGTCCTCGTCGTGGCGAGCCATCAGTCCACCTCCCCGATCTTGAACATCTGCCGGATGTAGAACACCATCACACCGAGCATCAACAGGACAGTGATCACCGAGATGGCTGACCCGTAGCTGTACCGGGATTGCCCGAACGCCTGGGTGTACGAGTACGTCGCCAGCGTCTGGTAGACCGGCTCCGGGTGGCTGTCGCGCAGCGCCCAGTTCTGGGTGAACAGGCCGAAGTTCCAGATCACCGACAGGGTGGTCACGATGGTCAGCAGCGGCTTGAGGATCGGCAGGGTGATGCCGCGCAGCACCTGCCAGGCGTTCGCCCCGTCCACCGTGGCCGCCTCGATCAGTTCCTTGGGCACCTGGGTCAGCCCGGCACTCAACGAGATCGCCAGGAACGGGATGCCGGCCCACACCACCAGCGTGGTGATCACCGCCCAGCCCTCCCACGGGTTGACGAACCAGCTGTGGTTCGCGAAGTCCACCCCGGGGATCTTGTCGATCAGGTAGTTGAGGACGCCGAAGTCCGAGTCGGTCAGCCAGCGGAACGCCTGGGCCGCCACCAGCTGCGGCAGCGCCCAGACGAACATCATCGCGATCATCATGAACAGCCGGACACCGCGCGTCACCCGGCGCATCAGCAGCGCGACGCCCAGCCCGAGCAGCACCGACACGGTCACCGAGACGACCGTGAACGCGGCGGTCCGCCCGACGACGCCCCAGAAGACGCCGTCGGTGAGGGCTTTCACGTACTGGTCGACGCCCGCCCACGGCGGGGCCAGGTCGGTGATCAGCTCCCGCAGCCGCATGTTCTGGAACGACAGCAGGATCATCCGGTAGAGCGGGTAACCCAGCAGTGCCAGCAGGATCACCAGGGTGGGCAGGGAGAGCAGCCAGGCGGCCCGGGCGTCCCGGTTGCGCCGCCGTGGCACGACGGTGTCGACGGCTGTCATGACGATCAGACCTCGTTGAGGGTGGCGGCGATCTGCTCGTCGGCCCACTTGGTGCCGTCGGCCACCGTCTTCTTACCGGTCAGGATGTCGGTCAGCATCGTCTGCAGGACGCTGGCCTTCTCCACGTCGGCCCACTTCTCCGCGTTCGGCGGGAACCAGCTGGCCTTGGCGGAGAGCGCGGACGGCGCGATCGCCGGGTTGTCGGTGGCGGCCTTGTCCAGCAGGGCCGTCGAGTTCGGCAGCGCGCTGGCCTTGATCAGGCCCTCCATCGACTTGGCGTCGGTGAAGTACTTGACCCACTGGGCGGCCAGCTCCTTGTTGGCGCTCTTCTGGGTCACGCCCAGGTTCGAGCCGCCGAGGAACGACGGGACCTCCGGCATCGGCGCGGCGGCCAGCTTGCCCTTCACCTTGGTCGGCAGCAGCGCCGAGTTCGGGTCGTTGGGGTCCTTGCGGGTCTCCTCAGCCGCGCCCTGCTCCCAGGCGTTGCCGTAGAACATCGCGCTGGAGCCCTGCGCGACGATCGCGCCCTGCTCGTTCTCGTTCTTGGTGACGTCGGCCTTCGAGTACTTCTTGACCAGGTCGACCCAGCGCTGCAGGCCCTCCTGCGACTGCGGGGTGGAGAGCTTGCCGACCCACTTGTCGCCCTCCTTGGCCGCGATGTCACCCCCGGTCGACTTCACCCAGGACATCGCGGCGTACCAGTACTGGCCCGGCATGTAGACGGTGTTGAACTTGCCGTCCGCGGCGTTCTGCGCCTGCACCTTGTCGGCCGCCGCCAGGAAGTCCGTGTAGGTCGCCGGGGCGGCCGTGACACCGGCCTTCTCGAACAGGTCGGTGCGGTAGATCAGCACCCGGGCACCGGCGTAGTAGGGCACGCAGTAGGTCTTGCCCTCCAGCTCGCAGGCGCCGGAGAGGCCGGACAGCCAGGTGTCGGAGTTCTCGAAGTCGCCCTTGTTCAGCTCGGCGAAGCCGCCGTTGAAGACGTACTTGGAGAACTCGGTGTTGCCGAGCTCGACCACGTCCGGCACGTCCGAGCCGGCCAGCGTCGCGTCCAGCTTCGTCAGGTGGTTGGCCCACTGCTGGTACTCGACGGTCACCGCGGCGCCGGTCGCCTCGGTGAACCGCTTGGTGGCGTCGTCGACGACGTCCTTCCACGCCGTCTCGGCATCCACCATCAGCCAGACCTTGATGGTCTTGCCCTTGCCGTCGACCGTGCCGGTCGCCGACGTGGCCCCTTCGTCCTCGGCCGTCCCACCGCAGGCGGCGGCGCCGAACAGTGTCGCGGCGAGCGCCGCGGCAACTGCGATCTTGCGCTTCACAGGTCCTCCCGGAGAGAAAAAATGCTGATCACTACTTCGCTGCCTTGTGCCCGTGGACCGCTTGCGCGGTCCGCTGGAAGGCGGCGTGTGAACGTTCGTGGGTCCGCTGCGCGACGGCGACATAGAGGAGATCGAGAACGACCAGCTGGGGATGCCGGGCGCTGAGCGCGTCAGGGCGGAACGTGGTCGCCTGCGTGGCGGTGAGCAGGACGATGTCGGCGAGCTCGGCCAGCGGGGAACGGGGGAAGCTGGTCAGCGCGATCGTGGTGGCGCCCCGGCTGTTCGCCTCGGCGAGCAGCTCGATCGTCTCGCCGGTCTCGCCACTGTGCGAGATGCCGAGCGCGACGTCACCGGGCCGGGACAGCGCGGCGGAGGCCAGACCGTTGTGCACGTCGGTCCAGGCCCACACCGGGATGCCGATGCGGTGCAAACTGAACTGCATCTCCTCGCCGACCAGCGCACTGCCGCTGGCGCCGAAGATGTTCACCCGGGGCGCGGCGGCGATCGCCACGGCGGCCCGGCCGACCTCGCCGAGATCGAGCAGCGAGGCGGTGTCGTGCATGGCCCGGGTGTCGGCGGCCATGATCTGCCCGAGCACCCGTTCCAGCGGGTCGTTCGGCTGGATCTCGCGGCCGATGTCGACGGTCCATCCGGCGGACCGCGCCCGGCCGGTCTCCGCGGCGATCCCGAGGCGCAGATCGGCGTAGCCGTCGAACCCGACCGCCCGGCAGAACCGGGTCACCGTGGCCGGCGAGGTGCCGCTGCGTTCGGCGAGCTCCACTATGGTCGCCCGGGACGCCCCGGCCGGGTCGGTGAGCACCTGCTCGGCGACCCGTTGCAGCGCTCCGGTGAACTCCGGGAGCAGCGCCCGGACGCGGAGCAGGACGCCGTCGTGCTCGAGTGATCCACCCCTGACCGGGCCCTGGCCGCGAGCCGGCGAGGCGGTCGCCGCGCCGGCCGCGACCCCGTTCATCTCCGGTTCAGCCATCGACACCCTTTCAGGAAGGACTGTTTACTGTCGCGGTAAAAGTTCTTACTAACCGCCCCTCCCTGTCAAGACTGTGAAGGAAGTTTTCAGATCGTTACCTGACCAGCGCGAATGAACGATTGTTTCGGCGGGCGCGGATGACGACCATCGATCCCCAAATGGCCGACATGACGTGACAGCCATCACATGACCGGTTTTCACCAGCTTTGTCATAGGCTTTTCGGGGTGCCGGGCTGACCTTTTCGATGATGCCTACATAGGCCGTTCGGCCGATCTCGCCTACGCTCCGAAACGTGTTCGTCACTTCCGAAACAAGATCAAAAACATTTTCGGGGGTACGCCGGGCAGCTGCCACTTCTGCCCGGAAGCGCCCGTTCACTCAGCCGGCCGTCCGGTCCGCCTCCGCCCGGAAACGCCCGTTCGCTCAGCCGGCCGTCCGGTCCGCCTGAGCACCGGCGCCCGCAGCCGGCTCGAAGGCGCGACTCAGCCATCACCGACAGCCCAGCCATGACCGACGACAGCCCAGCCATGACCGACGGCTCGTCCCGGCCGGCCGTCGCCCACGGTCGCATCCGGCTCGCAAAAGAACCACGGCTGACGGCCGGATCAACCGAGCTGTCGTCCACGGCTGCCCGGAAGCCGAAACTCAGCCGCCAACGACGGCTCCAGGACGGCCAGCCGTCGTCTACGGCTGTTCTGGCATCCGCCCCGAACCATGGGCGACGGCTCGTCCCCGCGAGCTGTGAACCACGGCTGCCGGAGGTCATCTCGAGAACCATGGGCGACGGCTCGGATGGGGTGCTCTTGCGGCACGGGACAGCACAGCGGCACAGCACGGCGCGACACGGCCCGGCGGCACAACACGACGCAGCACGGCCCGGCGGGGCGCGACGCGGGGCGGGACGCGACGCGGGGCGGGGCGCGACGCGGGGCGGGACGCGACGCGGGGCGGGACGCGACGCGGGGCGGGACGCGACGCGGGGCGGGGCGGGGCGGGGCGGGGCGACACGGCGACGCGGGGCGGGACGACACGGCGACGCGGGGCGGGGCGGGGCGGCACGGCGAGGTGCGACGCGGGGCGGGTGGGGCGGGTGGGGCGGCGGGTTCAGGGAAGGGGCGTCTGCGCTGGGTCTCCCGCCCGCCGTCGCCTCTTTCGCGGCGGGTGGGAGGTGTCGCGCGTACCCCATGAAAAAACTGATCAGGGTGCCTCGCGGCACCCTGATCTCGACTCGCCTGCCCTGCGGAATCTGCGAACGCTTCGCGCTCCCCTAGTCGGCGGTCTCCCGGATCGCCTGCTGGAACGCCTCGGAGCGGTGTTCGAAGTTGCGGAAGCGGCCGTAGCTCGGGGCCGCCGGCGACAGCAGCACCACGCCGTCGGCGGGGGTGAGTTCGCGGGAGAGGCGGACCGCGTCGGCGAGGTCCTCGGCCTGCTGAGTGCGGATGCCGGGCAGGTCGGACAGGACGGACAGGATGCGCTCGCCGCTGTCCGGCATGCCGATCACGGTGAGTTCACGGGTGGCGAGGAAGTCTCGCAACGGTGTGTAGTCGAGGCCGCGGTCGGTGCCGCCCACGAGCACGGTCAGCGGCCGGCCCTCGTACGCCTCGATGGCATGGATCGCCGAGTAGGGGCTCGTCGACAGCGTGTCGTCGACGAACACCAGTCCGGACGCGTCCGGGATCTCGGTCAGCCGGTGCGGCAGGCCCGCGAACTCCCGGACCGCCGCCTCCAGGGTGGCCCGCTCCCCCACCACGTCCACGCCCATCCCGTCCAGGACGGCCAGGGCCACGCACAGGTTCCGCTCGTTGTGCCGGCCCTTCAGCGTGAGCGCGGAACGCGGGAACAGCACGTCGTCGCTGCAGAACACCAGGTCGTCCTCGACCCGGAACCGGGAGTCGTCGGCGGCCGCCGGCACCGGCGGGAACCGGCCCGCGTCGGACACCCCGCGGAGTTCCGCGCGCAGCCGCTCGTCGGCGCCGTTGACCACGATCAGTTCCGGACTGTGGCGCAGGATGTTGAGCTTGTCGCGGTAGTACTCCCGCTCGCCGCCGTGCGCGTCCAGGTGCTCGGGGAAGAGCGAGGTGACCACTGCCACCCGCGGCGAGCGGGTCAGGTCGGCGCACTGGTAGCTGGAGAGCTCCAGCACGTAGAGCTCAGCGGGCGGCATGTCGAGCAGCGGGATGCCGATGTTGCCGCCGTACGCGTTCGGCCGGCCCACCGCGGCCAGCAGATGGCTGATCAGGCTGGACGTGGTGCTCTTGCCCTTGCTGCCGGTGACGCCCACGGTCTTCGGGGCGTTCTCGGCCATCCACAGCGCGCTGCCGCCGGTGACGGTCACGCCGCGGGAACGCAGCTCGACCATGAACGGGTGGGTCGACGGCACTCCCGGCGAGCGGACCACCACGTCCGCGCTGACCAGGGCGGCGAAGGCGTGCTCACCGCCGGCCAGCGGTGCCAGCTCGGCGAGCGGGCCGGTCCACTCCACGGACAGGTAGTTCGCACTGTCGTCGACGGCGATCAGCCGGCTCGGCTCGTGCTTCGCGATCGCGGTGACCGCGGCGCGGCCCTCCCGGCCGGTGCCCCAGACCGCCACCGAACGGCCGCGCAGGTCTGCCAGACGCACGTCGCCTCCCCCCGCCGTTCCCGGCTCGTTTTCCCCTCGCCCGGGCCGTTGTGGCCGGACCGCACTAATATTGCCCGTCGGCCAGATGACAGGAGTCCCCGGGTGCAGTTCGACGTCATGCGCTTTCCGTCCCGCTCGTTCGATCCCGCGACCGGGGTGGCGACGTTCGACTACGTGCTGGAGGGGCCGGAGCCGCTGCACTTCACCGAGACGATCACGCTGCCTGTTCCTGAGAATTCGGAAAAGTCGGATTTGCTGGACAGCGTTCTCGACCTGCTGCACGTCGTCGCCGGCGTCAGCTACTACAAGGTCGGCGCCCCGGCCCGGGTGATCGCCCCGAAACCCGTCCCGGCGCAGGTCCAGGCGTTCTTCACCGCCGTCTACACGCACGGACTGGCCGAGTACGCCTACCGCAACCAGCTCCCGCACGTCCTCGAACTGACCGTGGAGACCCCCGGCGAGATCGGCGCCGCGACACCGCGGGAGACCACCGGGCGCCCGCTCTCCGCGGTCGGCGGCGGCAAGGACTCCATCGTCACGCTGGAGATCCTGCGCGCCGCGGGCCTCGACCCGGTGCCGTTCTCGGTCAACCCCAACCCGGTGATCGAGAACGTGAACGCCGCCTCCGGCCTGACCGCGATCGCCGCCCGCCGCAAGCTGGACCCGCGTCTCTTCGCGCTGAACAAGGCCGGCGCCCTGAACGGCCACATCCCGGTCACCGCGATCAACTCGCTGATCGCGATCGCCACCGCGGTCTGGCACGGCCTCGGCCCGGTGGTGATGTCCAACGAGCGTTCCGCCTCCGACCCGAACCTGATCTGGAACGGTCACGAGGTCAACCACCAGTGGTCCAAGGGCGAGGTCGCCGAGGGCATGCTCCGGGACGCCGTCGCCGCCTACGCGGGGCTCACCGACGCGTACTTCTCCCTGCTGCGCCCGCTCTCCGAACTGCACATCGCGCAGCTGTTCGCCGATCACACAGCGTATGACGACGTCGTAACCAGTTGTAACAAGGCGTTCAAGCTGCACGACCCGACGGCCCGCTGGTGCGGCGACTGCCCGAAGTGCCGGTTCGTCTTCCTGGCGATGGCCCCGCACATGACCCGCGAGCGCCTCGCGCACATCTTCGGCACCGACCTGTTCGCCGACCCGGCGCAGGTCCCCGGCTTCCTCGAACTGCTCGGTGTGGACGCGCACAAGCCGTTCGAGTGCGTCGGCGAGGCCGAGGAGTGCCTGGTCGCGCTCTCGCTGCTGACCGACGACGCCCCGGTCCTGGTCGCCCTGCGCGCGGCGGTCCCGGCGAGCGCCTGGGCCGACGCCTCGCACAGCAACGTCTTCACCCCCGGCGGCCCGAACCACATCCCGGCCACCTACCGCAAACTCCTCGACGAGGCGACGCGGCCCTGACAGCCGCCCGGTCAGGGTGCCGCGCGGCACCCTGATCAGCATTTTCATGGGGTACGAGCCACTCCTCCCACCTTCCCGGAAGAGGCACCTCCGGGGCTGGGGACACAGCGCTCACTCCCGCCGTGATCCTCGGCGTCGACCGCGGAACCGTGGCCGACGGCTGGACCTTCGCGGCCGTCGCCCGCGGCTGTTCGATCTCGGTTCCGGAACCCCACACGACGGCTCAGAACCCCCAGCCGTCGCCCACGGTCGCTGTCGACTCGCAAACGGACCGTGCCCGACGGCCGGGATGACTGACGGCCGGAACCGCCGACGGCCGGGATCGCCGACGGCCGGGATCGCCGGAACGCCACTCGACCTCTTCCGATCTCGGTGACGGCCCCGGGGAGTACCGCCTACACGTTCGGCCCTGCTCGGCGGGTGTCGTCCACGCGTACACCAGACGGCTCCGCGCGTACCCCGAAGGAAGCGCGAGCGAGAACGCGGCCCTGCTCACCGCGGTCCGGAAATGCGCCCGCAGGGCGCGCGGGTAACGTCGGCGACCGTGACGAACGAGATCTACGTGGGCAACGCCGACCCGGACGCGATGGCCGATCGCGGCTGGCTGCTGGGGCATTTCAAGCCGGAGGGCGACCCGCGGCACAGCACCGATGTCGAGATCAAGTGGGGCCGGCACCCGAAGGGCGACCGGCGGGCGCAGTGGGTGCGGGGTGAGGACCGGACCGCCCTGCTGGTGCTGATCAGCGGCTGTTTCCACATGGAGTTCCCGGGGCGCACCGTGGTCCTGGACAAGCAGGGCGACTACGTGGTGTGGCCGCGGGGCGTCGACCACTCGTGGTACGCCGCCGAGGAGACCGTGGTGCTGACCGTCCGCTGGCCGTCGGTCCCCGGGTACGCGGTTCCACTCGACGAGTGAGACGCCGAATGATCACTCCGGGGCGTCGTGGTGGATGTGTTCCGCCGGGACGCCCCGGTCCCGCAACGCGGTCGCGACCCGGGCGAGCATGAGCGGCGGGCCGGCCACGAACACCTCCCGGTCGCGCCAGTCGTCGCCGGCCAGCACCGCGTCGATCACGTCGCCGGTGGCGTACGGCCCGGCGTTGCCCTCCGCGATCACCGGCACCACCGTCGCGGCCGGTGCGCGCAGCGCGAGCGCGGTCAGGTCGTCCAGGTCGTAGAGCTCGTTCATGTGCCGGACCTGCCAGTACAGCGCGGCCGGGCGGGTGTCGCCGCGGGCCGCCAGCTCGGCGAGCATCGCTTTCATCGGGGCCACACCGGTGTCCCCGGCGATCATCAGGACCGCGCGTCCGGGCTCGTCCGGCAGCCGCATGTGCCCCTCGGCGCGGCTCAGCCGGACCCGGCGGCCGACCCCGATCCGGTGTACGAGCGTGCCGCTGACCCCGGTCTCGGTCTTCGCCCGCACGTGCAGTTCCAGCAGGTCGTCCCGGGTCGGGTCGCCGGCCAGTGAGTACGGCCGCCACACGCCGGGCACCTCGTCCAGCTCGATCCGCGCGTACTGCCCGGGCCGGTACGGCAACGGCAGGTAGGGCCGCAGCCGCAGCACCGCCAGGTCGTGCCGCCGGCGGTCGTGCTCGATCACCTCGGCCGTCCAGACGGTCGGCTCCTGCTGGCTGAGCTCGCCACCGTGCACGATCCACTCGTACGTGTGCTGCCAGGTCCACCGCCAGGCCAGGTCGAAGTCCTGCCGCCAGGCCCCCGGCGGCATCCCGGCCCGCATCGCCTCGGCGATGGCCGCCCCGACCAGCTGCAGCTGACTCCACCGGACGCCGCAGTCGGCGAGCACCCCGCCGAGGCGCCCGCACCCGGCCACCAGCGCGGGCGGCGAGTCGAGGTTGTGCACCAGCCAGGTGAGTGCCCGGGTCAGGTAGTTGCGCTGGCGGGCCGGGGTGCCGGGGATCACCGCGAGCAGGTCGGGCTGGGCGCGGTGCAGCGCCTTCCAGAGGCGGTCGGCCACGTCCTCGGTGCCGCCGGCGAAGGTCAGGCTGGTGGCGAGGAGCCGCTGGGTGTCGCGCAGCGCGGCGTCGTCGGCCGGGTCCATGCCGTCGGTGGCCGGACCGGGCCCGGTCCGCGCCGGGTTGGCCCCGGGCCGCCCCGGGTAGGGACCGGCACCGCCGCCCCCGCTGGTGACGCCCTGCTGGGCGGAGGGCAGCTCGGTGCCCGCCGGCCCCAGCGGGCGGATGCCGGGCGTGGCCGGGATGCTGGTGACCGGCACCGACGTGCTGGACGGGTTGACCCCGCTGATCGGGTTGACCCGGTTGGTGGGCAGGCCGGGAACCGGGCCGGGCGACCGGTGGCCGCCGCGCGGGTCCAGACCGGAGCGCCCCAGGGTGGCGCCCGGGTCGCCGCGCCAGAGCAGGTCGGGGCCGCCCCGCTCGGCGGAGCGCCGGCGCCCGCCCGAGGAACGGCCACCCGGCCCCGCGCCACCTGGTTGCATGCCGCCCCTTCGTCCGCGTTGATGGCCCTGAGGTGATCCTGACTGATCGCCCCGGCCGGAGGTGGCGTTCCCCGCGGATCGGGTCACGACGTCGCCCGGATCGGGGTCGCCGGCGTCGTGGGTCTCGGCGGGCGGCTCGTCGGCGACCGCCACCGGGCGGCGCGGCACGGGCCGGCCGTACACCGGGCCGGCCGGGGTGTGCTCCTCGCCGTCGTCGTCCGGCAGGTCGGAGAGGGCCGCGGCGGTGTCGGTCTCGCCCGCGTCGGCGGCGTCCGGCGCGTTGTGCCGCAGGCGGATGGCGCGCAGCAGCCCGAGCAGGTGCGGGTCTGAGGCCGGACCTGACGACACGGGCACCCCCGGACGCTCGCGAGCGGAAAACCGTACGCTTCCATCTTCCCTCACCGGCCGCCCACCGGAACGGTAACTTTGCGGGCATCCGGTGCGGACGGTTCGTAAAGTTCACACATCGGGTCACCCGCGACCGCCCGGACGGGTCCCGTCAGAATGCATGCGTGCCAGCGTTCAGCATCACCAGCCCCGACGATCCCCGGATCGCCGACTACCGTGCCCTGACCGACGTCGAACTCCGCACCAAGTGGGAGCCGCCGAACGGGCTGTTCATCGCCGAGGGTGAGCTGGTCATCCAGCGGGCCCTGCGGGCCGGGTACCGGATGCGGTCCGCGATGGTCGACGAGAAGCGGGCCGATCAGCTCACCGGCCTGCCGGACGACGCGCCGCTCTACACCGCGCCGCCGCCCGTCCTGGAGTCGATCACCGGTTTCCACGTGCATCGCGGGATCCTCGCCTCGTTCCACCGTCGCGACCTGCCGAGCCTGACCGACCTGCTGGCCGGGGCGCGCAGCCTGGCCGTGCTGGAGGGCCTGAACACGCACACCAACCTGGGTGCGCTGTTCCGCAGCGCGGCCGCGATGGGCATCGACGCCGTGGTGCTGTCGCCGAACTGCGCCGACCCGCTCTACCGCCGGGCGGTGCGGGTCAGCATGGGTGAGGTGTTCGCGATCCCGTACGTGAAGTCGGAGGACTGGCCGGGCACCCTGACGGCGATCCGGGACGCCGGGTTCACCCTGCTCGCGATGACCCCGGCGGCCGACTCGGTGGCGTTGCAGGACCTCGGCAGGGAGCAACGGGAACGTCCGGCGCTGCTGCTGGGCGCCGAAGGGCCGGGCCTGACCGAACACGCGATGCGCTCCAGCCACGTCCGGGTGGCGATCCCGATGAGGAACGGCGTCGACTCCCTCAACGTGGCCACCGCCGCGGCGATCGCCTTCTGGGAACTGACCCGTTAGGTGCGCGGCATCAGGCGGCCGCCGGTCCAGGCCAGGCCCATGCCCGCCGCCAGCAGCAGGAGGGCGCCGACCGTCGGCAGCGGGCGCAGGCCGTACGTGCCGGCGCCGATCGCGACCGCGGCGAGCATCAGCAGGACGCCGTCGGCCGGGTTGACCAGCTTGGAGCGGAACACCGCCCAGCCCAGCAGCAGCAGGCCGGTGGCGGCGAGCAGGCCGGCCCCGCGGACCAGGTCCGGCAGGTGCCCGGCGGCCAGCGGGGCCATCGCGGGCACCTCGTCGGCGGGCAGGGCGGCGAGCGGGAGCAGCAGGATCGCCCCGGCCAGCGTGATCAGCAGGCCGGTCAGGGCGCACCGGCGGGTCCGTGAGCCGGCGAGCAGGCCGGCCAGCGCGATCAGCGAGACGGTGGCGAGCCACGCGGCGATCAGGCCGACGGCGAGTGGGCCGGGCTGCTCCGGCACGCCGAGGGTCAGCCAGCCGTAGAGCACCGACGCGATCGGGAGCGCCCACAGGGCCAGCCGGGCGTATCTGCGGACCGACCAGATCCAGACGGCGTCGCGTACCGGAAGAAGATGCCCGTCCGGCGACAGGCCGGTGGCCGGGGTCGGGGCGCCGACCCACGCCGGAGCGACCCGGAGGGGGCGGCCACTGGCCGTCTGATGCTCGCTGATGCTCATGGCTCCGCCTCGCTCACAGGGGCAACAAGCCGAGCGGCCGGGGGCACCGGTCGGAATCCTGTGGGGAAGCATGCCAAAGCCCGGAGACCGGGTACCGCCAATCCCAGAAATAACCGGAAAAGTCGGATCTGAAACCAGCGATTATCAGGCTTTTTCCACCTCACCACCGTGCTGGTAGTCGGCACTGCCCAGCGCGGCGGCCGGCGGCACGCCGTCGGACGCGGTCAGCGCACCCGGCGTGGCCTGCCCGGTCGCCTCGGCCTCGGCCGCCCTCACCTCCGCGTTCACCTTCTGCGCCTCGGCAGAGGCCGCCTCGGCAGCCGCGGCGGCCTCCCGCTCGACCGCGCCCGCGTCGACACCGGCGGCCGGCACGTCACCGACCATGCCGGCCAGGCCGCCGAGCGCGCCGCCCATCCCCTCGAGGGCCTTGGTCAGCTCGGTCGGCACGATCCACACCTTGTTGGCGGTGCCGTTGGCGATCTGCGGCAGGGCCTGCAGGTATTGGTAGGCCAGCACCTTCTGCGACGGGTTGGCCTGGTGGATGGCGTCGAAGACGGTCCGGATCGCCTTGGCCTGGCCCTCGGCCTGCAGGATGCGGGCCTGCCGGTCACCGTCGGCGCGCAGCACCTGGGACTGCTTCTCGCCCTCGGCGGTGAGGATCGCGGCCTGCTTGTGTCCCTCGGCGTTGAGGATGGTGGCACGCCGCTCCCGTTCGGCGCGCATCTGCTTCTCCATCGAGTCGCGGATGCTGGGCGGCGGCTCGATCGCCTTGATCTCCACCCGGGTGACCTTGATTCCCCACCGGCCGGTGGTCTCGTCGAGCACGCTGGACAGATGCTTGTTGATCTCCTCGCGGCTGGTCAGGGCGCGTTCCAGGTCGAGTGAACCGATGACGTTGCGCAGCGTGGTGACGGTCAGCTGCTCGATCGCCTGCAGGAAGTTGGAGATCTCGTAGGTGGCCCGGACCGGGTCGACGACCTTGAAGTAGAGCACCGTGTCGATCGAGACGACCAGGTTGTCCGAGGTGATCACGGGCTGCGGCGGGAAGGAGACCACCTGCTCGCGCATGTCGACCTTGGTGCGGACCGCGTCGACGAACGGAACCAGCAGGTTCAGCCCCGGAGAGAGGGTCCGTTTGTACTTCCCGAGGCGTTCGACGACGTCCATCCGCTGCTGCGGGACGATCCGGACCGACCGGACCATGGTGGTCACCGCCAGCACCGCGATGGCGATGACCAGGACAAGAATGATGGCTTCCATGACGCCTCTCTTCGTTGTCGATATCTCAGACGTCGGGAACGTCGTCGTGCCACACCAGGACGGTCGCGCCGCGGAGCTTGACGATCCGGACGCGGGCCCCCTCGGGGAACGTCTCGGCACTGTCGGCGGACCGGGCCTGCCACAGCTCACCGTCGATCTTCACCATGCCGTGGTCCACAGTCACCTCCTCCAGCACCGTGCCGCGGGAACCCTCGATCGCCTCCACCCCGAACGGGGTGTCCCCGGTCTCGATAGCCGGCCGGGCATGCCGCACGATGATCGGGCGCAGCGCGGCCACCGACAGGCCGGAGACCACCGCGAAGACGATGACCTGAGCCAGCACCGGGGCACCGAGCCCGGCGGCCAGGGCGGCGGCCGCCGCACCCGCCGCGAAGAAGATGACGAGAATGGTCGCGGTGAAGGCCTCACCGATCGCGAGAGCGACGGCCAGGACGATCCAGAGTACGGCTTCCACCCCCCGATCGTGGCACGTCCGCGCACGTTGAGGGAGGGGCCGCAAGGCTGTACCCGTCAGTTCGCCGAAGGAGAGGGACCCCCGTGTCGTTGCTACCCGAGACCGGCCGCCGCATCGATGAGATCGCCGCCCGCGCCCAGTCCGCCGGGCAGGTGCCGTCGCTCGTCCTCGCCGTGGTCCGCGACCGCGCGGTGCGGCACTTCGCCGGGGCGGGCGAGCAGCCGCACCCGGACCCGAAGACCCAGTACCGGCTCGGCTCGATCACCAAGACGTTCACCGCGACGCTGGTGATGCAGCTGCGCGACCAGGGACGGCTCACCCTCGACGACCCGCTCGAGCGGCACCTGCCGGGCGTCCCGGTCGGCGGCGTGACCCTGCGGCACCTGCTCGGGCACGTCTCCGGCCTGACCCGCGAACCGGACGGGGCATGGTGGGAGCGGGCCGAGGGCGGTTCGGTCGAACAACTGCTCGCCGGGCTGACACCGGACAAACTCGCCGGGCCGCCCTACCGGCGGTACCGGTACTCCAATCTGGCGTACGGCCTGCTCGGTGCGGTCCTCGAACGGGTCACCGGCCAGAGCTGGGCGGACCTGGCCACCCAGCGGCTGCTCGAACCGCTCGGCATGCGCCGCACCAGCCTCCAGCCGATCGAACCGTTCGCCCGCGGCTACGTGGTGCACGCGCTCGGCGGCACGCTGCACGAGGAGCCGCGCACCGGCACCGGGGCGATGGCGCCGGCCGGCCAGCTCTGGTCGACGGTCACCGACATGGCCCGCTGGGCCGGGTTCCTGACCGATCCGGCGCCGCAGGTGCTGGCCCGCGAGACCGTCGACGAGATGTGCGCGCCGGTCGCCATCCACGACCTGGAGTCCTGGACCGGCGGCCACGGCCTGGGACCGCAGCTGTTCCGGGTCGGCGAGCGGGTCTACGCAGGACACGGCGGGTCGATGCCGGGCTACGTCGCCCACCTGGTGGTGCACCGCCGCAGCCGGTTCGGGGTGGTCGCCTTCGCCAACGCCTACGGCCTGGGAGACCTGTCGATCCGGGAGGTCTCGCTGCGGGCGCTCACCGCCGTCCTGGACGGCGAGCCGGCCGAGATCACGCCCTGGCGGGCCACGCCGCCGCCGTCCGGCGACCGGGCCGAGCTGTGCGGGCGCTGGTGGTGGATGGGCCGGGAGTTCCAGGTCGTCCCGGACGGCGACGGCCTGCTGATGACCGGTACCGCCCAGCCGACACTGTTCACCCGGGAGGCCCCGGACCGCTGGCGTGGTGTCGAGGGCGGCAACGAGGGGGAGATCCTCACCGTGCTGCGCGCCCCGGACGGCACGGTGGACCGTCTGGACATCGCCACCTTCGTGTTCAGCCGCGACCCCGCTCACCTGGCCTGACTTTCCACTTCCCGTTCCTGGGGTACGCCCTGAGCACCGTCCCCGGGCACCCCGCGCCGGCCGGCTCCCGTGGTCAGCCCCAGGGCCAGGCCGGCAGCCACCGTGGTGATGCCGCACCACACCGCCGGGCCCGGCACCGGACCGCCGAGCACCACCCCGGTCAGCGCCGCCGCGGCCGGGGCGACGCCGGTGAGCAGACCGGTCCGGCCCGCCCCGAGCCGGGCCACGCAGGTGTACCAGAGCAGGAACGCCACCGCGGTCACCAGCACCGCCAGGTACCCGGTGGCGAGCAGGTCCCCGGCGGTCAACCGGGTGACCGCGCCCGGCCCCTCGACGGCCAGTCCCCCCGCCGCGAACATCAGCACCGCCATCCAGGTGGTGTGCACCGACACCCCGATCGGGCCGTGCCGGCCCAGCACCGGCACGGCCAGCAGGGTGAACGCCGCCTCGCAGGCGAACGTGACGAACGCCCAGCCGAGCCCGATCGCGTCGGTCCGGCCCAGCCCCTGGACCAGGGCGGCGCCCAGGGTCACCACCGCCGCGGCGACCAGGATCCGGACCTTGTCCCGTCGCCACGGGCCGGCGATCGCCAGGACCATCGGTACGCAGGCGACCGCCACCCCCAGGACGGCCGGCTCGGCGTGCCGGGAGCCGTACACCAGGGCCACGTTGAACAGCAGCAGGCCGGTGGCGGCCACCCCGGCCAGCCACAGCCATTCGGCGCCGCGCGGCCGGTGCACGGTCAGGCCGCGGGCGCGGGCCCAGAGCAGCAGCAGGACGCAGGCCACCAGATAACGCAGGGCCTGCACGGTGAACAGGGGCGCGGCGGCGAGACGGCCGGAGACGGCGACGCTGCCACCGACGAAGACCATGCCGAGAGCGCCGGAGGCGAAGGGGAGAACTCTCACCCCTCGATGCTGCGGCCCGGATGTGGTCCACTTCGAGGACCAATTCCCGGCCGAGAAGGAGGACCACTTGTCCGGCTCGGACTCCCCGCAACCCCGCCCGTCCGGCTCGGACTTTCTGCAACCCCGCGCAACCGGCTCGGACTTTCTGCAACCCCGCGCAACCGGCTCGGACTTTCTGCAACCCCGCGCAACCGGCTCGGACTTTCTGCAACCCCGCGCAACCGGCTCGGACTTTCTGCAACTCCGCGCCGGGGACGCCCCGGCCCGCGGGCTGACCGGCTGGCTCGCCGACGGCCTGCGCACCGCGATCGCCGGCGGGCGGCTCGCCGCCGGATCACGGCTGCCCGCCACCCGGCTGCTCGCCGCGGAACTCGGCATCGCCCGAGGCGTGGTGGTCCAGGCCTACCAACGGCTGATCGACGAAGGACTGGCCACCGCCCGCACCGGCTCCGGAACCGTGGTCACCGGTCCCCCGGCCGGCCCGGCGGCGGGTTCGGCACCGGAGTTCCCGGCCGGCGACCGGCGACGCGCACTGGGCGGCCTACGGCTGCCGGCGTCCACCCCGGACGGCATCGAGATCGACCTGTCCCCCGGCGTGCCCGACCTCTCCGCGTTCCCGCGCGCCGCCTGGCTGCGCGCCGAACGGGCCGTCCTGGACCGGATCACCACCGCCGACCTGGGGTACGGCGACCCCGGCGGCGCCCCACGGCTGCGCGGCGAGGTGGTGCGGTGGCTGGCGCGTACCCGGGGAGTGCGGGCCGCCGCGGACGACGTGGTGATCTGCGCCGGCGTAGCGCAAGGCCTCGCCCTGCTCGCGCGGATTCTGAACAGCGAAGAAGCGGTTGCGGTGGAGGACCCGGGATCCCGGGGAACCGGCGACCAGCTGGCCTTCTGGGGAATGCGGCCGGTCGGCGTGCCGGTCGACGACGAGGGCTTACGCGTGGACGAGCTGGCCGGAACCGGCCTGCGCACCGTGGTGGTCACCCCGGCACACCAGTTCCCGACCGGGGTGGTGCTGAGCCCGGCCCGCCGCCGGGCGCTGCTCGACTGGCCGGGACTGATCATCGAGGACGACTACGATGCGGAACACCGCTACGACCGGGCGCCGGTCGCGGCCCTGCAGGGGTCGGCGCCGGAGCGCGTCGCGTACCTCGGCAGTGTCTCCAAGACGCTCGCACCCGGGATGCGGATGGGCTGGCTGATCCCGCCGCCCCGCCTGCGCGGTGCCCTGCTCGCCGCCAAACACGCCAGCGACCTGGGCAACCCCGCCCTGCCGCAGCTGGTCCTCGCCGAACTGCTCGCCTCCGGGGCACACGACCGGCACCTGCGCGCGGTCCGTACCCGGCAGCGCCGGCGCCGGGACGCGCTGCTCGCCGGACTGCGCACGCACCTGCCGCAGGCCCGGTTCGCCGGGGTGGCCGCCGGTCTGCACCTGCTGGTCCAGCCGCCCGGCGACGTCGACGACACCGTGCTGGCCGCGCGGATCGCCGCGGCGGGCGTGCTGGTGCACCCGCTCTCCTGGCACCGCCGGCGCCCCGGACCGCCCGGCCTGGTGCTGGGCTACGCCGCGCACTCCCCCGACCGGCTCGCCGAGGCCGCCGCCCGCATCGGACGCGTGATCAGTCGTCCAGGACCGTGACGAAATCGATCAGCCGCTCCATCGCGTTGACCAGCGGGGTCTCGACATCCCGGTAACTGTTCACCGACCCCAGGATGCGGCGCCACATGTCGGCCGGCTCCCGCACCCCGACCGCGGCGCACACACCCTCCTTCCACGGGCGGCCCGGCGGGATCACCGGCCACTTGCTCAGACCCACCCGCTCCGGCTTGACGGCCTGCCACACGTCCACATACGGATGACCGGTCACCATCACGTACGGGTCGGTCACCGCGGCCACGATCCGGCTCTCCTTCGACCCGGTGACCAGGTGGTCCACCAGCACGCCCAGTTTGCGGGCCGGCCCCGGCCGGAACCCGGCGACCGCCGCGGCGAGGTCGTCGATGCCGTCCAGCGGCTCCACCACGACACCCTCGATCCGCAGGTCGTCGCCCCAGATCCGCTCCACCAGGGCGGCGTCGTGGATACCCTCCACCCAGATCCGGCTCGCCTTCGCCACCTGCGCGCGGACCCCGGCGACCGCGACCGACCCGGAGGCGGTGACCCGGCGCTGCGGCGGGGCGGCCTGCGCGGCCGGACGGCGCAGCGTGACCGCCTTGCCGTCGAGCAGGAACGCCGCCGGGGTCAGCGGAAAGTTGCGCCGCTTGCCGTGCCGGTCCTCCAGCACCACCGCACCCAACTCGAACCCGATCACCGCACCGCAGAAACCCGAGTCGGCGTCCTCGACCACCAGATCCGGCTCGGCGTCCACCTCCGGAACGGTCTTCCGTCGCCGGCGGTCACCCGACAGCACATCCTCCCCATACATGTCCCGCACGGTAACGCGCGATCACGAACACACCGACGGTGACGCTCCGAGCCGAGACAAGCTTCCGTACCGGCACGTACCCTTGCCCACATGTCACCCGCAGCCGATGCGGCCATCCGCACCGCCCGCCGGTCCACGCGTTTCGTCGCCTGGGTCCGCGCCTGGCGAGCCGGGTTCGTCCCCTTCGACGAGCTGGCCGACGTGATCGCCGCGGACGAGGAACACCTCGTCGCCGACGCCCCCGGCACCTGGACCGACGTCCCGCTCGGCCAGGGCCTGCCGATCTTCGCCAAGATGCACCCGGACGAGATCCGCCTGGTGCTCCCGGCCCCCGGCGACCCCCGCGGCCTGCCCGGCCCCGGCGACCTGACCGGCGCCGCCCTGCTGGCCGGCGAAGCCGTGATGACCCCCGGTTTCGGCGTGGTCCCCGAGGTACGGCGGCACACCTCCGGCTCCGGCATGGAGTTCGAGACCGTGCTCTGGCGGGTCTTCCCGGCCCCCGAACACCGCCCGGTCTTCCAGATCGGAGCCGCCGAGGCCGAAGCGGAGCTGACCGCCGCCCTCGGCGAGGCCACCACCCAACTGACCAGGCTGGACATCGCCCAGTGGAAACCCGAGCTGGCCGGCGCCCTGCAGGCGCTGCGCCGCCCGGAGAGCGCCGAAACCCTGCCGCCCGGCTTCGACCCGCGGTCCCGCCGGCTGTTCGCCCGCGCCAGCGTCCTCGACCAGGTACTGACCCTGGCCGGGACGAACGCGCCGGGCGGCGCCGTCAACGGTCACGAGGCCCAGGCCCGCGACGCCGCCCTGCGCCCGCTGACCGCGGCCTGCCGGCAGGCACTGGTCGCCGCCTGCAACGCACCGCTGCGCGCCTGAGATGCAGGACCGGCACGCGCACTGCGCGTACTGCGGGGCCCGGTTCACCCCGGGCCAGAGCTGGCCGCGCCGCTGCACCGCCTGCGGCGAGACGACATACCGCAATCCGAGCCCGGTCGCGGTCGCCATCCAGCCGGTCGGCCACGGCCTGCTGGCGATCCGCCGCGGCATCCCCCCGGCCCGGGACCGCCTCGCCCTGCCGGGTGGCTTCATCGACATCGGCGAGACGTGGCAGGCCGCCGCGGTCCGCGAACTCGCCGAGGAGACCGGCCTGGAGGCGGACCCCGCCGCGGTCCGCCTGTACGACACGGTGAGCGCCCCGGACGGCACCCTGCTGGTCTTCGCGCTGCTGCCGGCGCTCCCCAGTGCGGGGGCGCTGCCGCCGGAGCCGGACGACGCGGAGACGCTGGGCCGCGAGATCCTGTATGCCCCCACCGAGCTGGGCTTCAGCCTGCACACCGCGGTCGTCACCCGCTGGTTCACCGCACCCGGCACTCTGACGTAAGTACGGTTTCAGCAACCGTACTTCGCCCGCAACGGGCCGCTCCCGGTCGTCATCGACGAGTTCCCCACCTTGCCCGCATGAACCGGTCATCAGATGCCTCCGTGGATACTCCGGCCTTCAGGCCGGAGAGGAAACGGACTCCTGCGGAGCAGGTCAGGGGTAGCCGATTCGCCGTCAAGGCGAACTCGGCGTCTACCCGCAGCTGACCCTGGCGAAGATGGCCGCGCCGCTGGACATCGTGTGGTCCCGGCCGCTGCCCGAGGGACAGTCGCCGTCCACGGTGACGGTGTCCTGGGACAGTGCCGGGCGCTGGTTCGTGTCCTTGCTCTGCGAGGACACCATCGCGCCGGGACCGGTCACCACGGCGGCTGTCGGCATCGACGCCGGACTCGACCACCTGGTGACCCTGTCAACCGGGGAGAAGGTCGCCAACCCCCGCCACGAACGCGCCGACCGGCTCCGGCTGGCCCGCGCGCAGCGGGAACTGGCCCGCAAGGACAAGGGCTCCGCCAACCGGGCGAAAGCCCGGCTCACGGTCGCCCGCGTCCACGCCCGCATCACCGACCGCC
>NZ_BSSY01000022.1:0-156277 GCF_030269225.1 Actinoplanes sp. NBRC 101535
CCGCCCCCGCAGCCCGCAGCCCGCAGCCCGCACCCCGCACCCCGCACCCCGCACCCCGCACCCCGCACCCCGCACCCCGCACCCCGCACCCCGGGCACGAGCCGTCCCCTATGGCTGTTCCAGAGGCAGTTTTCAGCCGTCAACGACGGTCGGGGGCCACGGCTGTCGTTGACGGCTGTTTTTGCTTGGTGGGTGAGCCGTGGTCGACGGCCGGATTGGGTGAGCCGTCGGCCACGGCTGTTTCGGAGATCAAACTCAGCCGTCGACAACGGCTCGGGGGCGTCCAGCCGTCGGTGACGGTCGGTTTTGGTGCTGGCGTCGACCGCCAACGACGGCTGGACGCCCCGAGCCGTTACTGACGGCTGAGTTTCGTCGTCTGGGTAGCCGTGGTGGACGGCTGGTCACGCTTCGTCATCGGGGTCCGCGTGGTGACTTCAGCCGCCCATCCCGCCCGAAAACACCACGCCCGCCATGGGTGTGGTGACTTGGGGTGTGCAGCGCGCCCGTAATCACCACGCCCGTGGTGGGCGTGGTGACTTCGGGTGTCCATCACACCCGAACTCGCCACGCGGATGGGCTTCGCACCCTGACAACGAAACGTGGCTGGGCGACGTTGGGCCGTTGTGGGTGCCGGGGAGGACCGTGGCCGGCGGAGCGGCGGGCCGGTCAGGGGCCGGTGTAGAGGACCGCGTCGATCTCGATGTCGAAGCCGACCAGGGCTACCGGGATCGTGGTGCGGACCGGCAGGTCGGTGCCCTTGATGTACTCGGCGTAGATCTTGTTCATCTCCGGGAAGTCGGCGAAGTCGCGCAGGTAGACGCCGATCTTCACGGCGTCGTCCAGGCTGGATCCGGCCGCCTCGGCGACCGCGGCGAGGTTCTTGAAGGCGGCGTGCGCCTGCTCGGCGAAGGTGCCGGTGACGCGGGTGCCGTCGGGCAGGGCCGGGATGGCGCCGGCCAGGTAGATCGTGTCGCCGGCGACGACGGCGTGCGAGTACGGGCCGCCGGCCGGGGCCGCGGTGTCGGTGGTGATGGCGCGTTTCGGCATGTCAAGACTCCTGGTCGTTGCGAAGGGAGTGGTGGAGGGAGTTGCGGGGGAACTGTTCGGCCAGGCCGTCCACGTCGACGAGCGGCGTGGAGAGCAGGGCACGGATGTCGCGGGCCCGGCGGTCCAGGGCGGCACGCTGGGTGTCGGTGAGCGGGATCCACGGCGCGGGCGGGGCGGGCAGCCGCGGAGGCAGGGGACGTCCGTCCACGTAGGTCGCCTCGTTGACCAGGCGGACCGGGGAGACACGGATCTGGCGGTGGGCGTCGGCCAGTGGAGTGGGCTCCGCGCGTACCCGGAAGATCGCGAAGTCGGCGGGGTCGCCCACCGTGAGGGAACCGCCGGGCAGGCCCAGCGCGCGGGCCGGATGGGTGGTCGCGGCGGCGAGCACGTCGGGGAGGGCGACGCCGCAGGCGAGCAGTTTGGCCATTGTGGTGGGCAGGTCGAAGACCGGTCCGTGCAGGCTGCGGGCGTGCAGATCGGTGGAGATCGTGTACGGGTGAAGGCCCGCGTCCAGTTGGCGTTCCAGCACGTCGAAGGCGAAGCCGCCGGAGCCGTGTCCCAGGTCGAGGAGTACGCCGCGGGCGGCCGCCTCGCGGACCGCGCGGCCGAGCGGTGCGGCGATCCCGCTGGCGCAGTGGGTGACGATGTCGCCGGGCCGGAGCAGGTCGAGCACCTCGTCGAGGGACGGCGGCGCGGTGCCGATGTGCACCATGACGGGCACGTCGCAGGCGGCGGCGGCGGCCAGTCCGCGGCGTAGCGGCTCGACCCCGTTGTCGCCGACGGTCTCCCGGTCGATCCGCACCTTGATCCCGTGGAAGAGGTCGCGGTTCGCCTGGATCGTGTCGACGGCCAGGGGCACGTCGCAGTTGGCCAGGTCGCGGCTCTCGCCGGTGCGCCCGGCCAGGCCGACGGCGGAGATGTTCAGCAGGGCGCGCACCCGGACCGTCGCCGCCGCCACCACGCGGCGCAGTCCGGCTGCCGTGTACGCGCCCGCCGAACCGGCGTCCACCCAGGTGGTGACGCCGGAGTACCACGCGACGGGGTCCGGGTCGATCCCCCAGTAGCCCGGGCCGACGTGGGTGTGCAGATCGATCAGTCCGGGAGTGATCAGGCGTCCGGAGACGTCGAGCACCTGGCGGGCGTCGCGGGGCAGGTCGGACCCTACTGCGGCGATGCGCCCGTTGTGCACCGCGATGTCGTGCGGATCACCGCCGGTGAGAAGAAGATCCCAGGTCATCGGCGGTCCTGGGAATCGGCCGTGATCGACAGCCGGTAGAGGCGGGTGGGCCGGCCCTTGCGGTGTTCCTGGGCGCTGCCGGACTCGCTGACCAGTCCGGCGGTGGTGAGTTTGCGGATCAGCCGGCGGCCGCTGGGGTCGGTGATGCCCAGGGCGCGGGCCAGTTCGCTGGGGGAGAGCGGCCGGCCGTCGAGTCCGCGTTCGATCGCGGCCAGGCGGGACAGGGTGGCCGCGCTGAGCCCGGCCCGGGCGGCCAGGTCCTCGATGTCGCCGTGTTCGCGGTAGGTGTAGGTCAGCGGCGCGGCGGTCGCCCCCATCGGGCCGATCGTCATGCCGTCGCCGGTGAACAGGTAGGCGCCCGGGTCGGTGTCCTGTTCGGCGCGGGCGGCGGCCCGTTCGGCGAGGGTGACGCTGAGCCGGGCGGACGCGCCGATGCCGAAGCCGGCCACGGTCCGTACGCCGAGGGTGTCGCGGGCCTCGGCGAGCACGGGCAGGCCGACCCATTGGTGGGTGACCGTCTCGAAGAGCGAGACCGGGGCGAACACCAGCACGCCGCGGGCGCCGTGCTGGTCGATCCAGGCGTCGGCGAACTCGGGGGTGTTGAGCAGCAGCTGGCGCAGGCCGTTCATCTTCTCGGTGCGGAAGAGCCCGGCGGCGAAGCGCTGCCCGTCGGCGCGTTTGGTGTGGACGCGCAGTGCCAGCTCGTTCAGGTCGGCGCGGATCGTGCCGGGGGTGGCGAGGGCGTGCAGCACGGCGGTCTGCCCGTCGAGGGCGGCGGCGACGCCCATCCGGACGCTGATCACGTAGGACGCGCCGGTGCGGGCCAGTTGCTCGCGGTGGAAGGCGGCGACGTCGGCGACCGGCTGGCCCGGTTCGAACGGCAGCGCGGCGATGGCGGTGCGGTCCAGGTCGAGCGCGGTGGCGACCTCGTCGATCGTCTCGCCGGCGAAGGTGTCGATGCTGACCGGGGTGGCCGGCCAGCCGTTGCCGCGGGCGCGGGCCCAGGCCAGGGCCAGGTCGAGGGCGGCGGAACGGGTGACGGTCACCGGCAGGTCGGCGGGGATCAGGTCGCGGGCCCGGGCGTACGGGACGAGCCCGAGGAGCAGCCCGTCGAGGCGGTGGCCGCGGAGCAGTCCGGCGACCCGGTCGCGGATCTCGTCCTCGTGCTCGTAGACCGCCCAGGCGAGGGTGACGCCGGTGAGCGTGCTCGCGGCGTCGGCGAACCGCTGCCGGTGTGCGGCGTGCACGACCAGTCCGATCATCTCGCCCCCGGGGTTCTCAAGTAGTTCGTAATAGTCGTCGTAGCGTGCTGCAACCTGCCGGGCGCGGTCAAGTCACCATCGTGTTTCCACGGTTAAAAGCGGAAACAGAGGGTTGACGACCAGCGATGAGACCCGCAGGCTGTTGCGCACTGAAACGAACTATTAACGAACCTGGTTCGTCTGGAGTGTTGATGAGACTACGCCTCGCGGTGGCCTCCGCCCTCGCCCTCACGATGACTGCCTGCGCCCCCTCCACCTCCACCCCCGCCGCGACCGCCACCGACGGCGGCCCCCGCACCGGCGCCCTCAAGGTGTGGCTCTTCGACGAGCCGAACCGCGCGCCCAAGGAGGCGGTCGTCAAGGAGGCGGTCGCCGAGTTCACCGCCGCGCACCCGGACACGAGCGTCGACGTCCAGTACATCGCGGTGGAGACCCGCAGCGAGCGGTTCAAGGGCGCCTTCAACGACCCGGCCAGCGCCCCGGACGTGGTCGAGTACGGCAACACCGACCTGCCCGAGTACGCCGCCGCCGGTGGCCTGGCCGACCTGGGGACCGTCGTCTCCGGCTGGTCCGAGGGCGCCGACCTCAGCGCCGACGCCAAGGCGAGCGCCACCTACGAGGGCACCCTGCTCGGCGTCCCGTGGTACGTCGGCGTCCGCGCCCTCTACTACCGCACCGACGTGTTCACCTCACTGGGATTGACTGCTCCCACCACACTGGCCGAGCTGACCACCACGGCCCGCACTATTCGATCGAAAAAACCGGACATGTACGGCATCGCAGTCGGCGGCAAGTACACGTACGGCGCGATGCCCTTCGTCTGGGCCAACGGCGGTGAGTTGACCGAGATCGACTCGGCGGCGTCGAAGACCGGTCTGAAGAGCTACACCGACCTGATCGCCGAGGACAACTGCCCGCCGCAGAACTGCGCCGACCTGACCGGCGGCAAGACCGTCGACCTGTTCGCCAGTGGCAAGGCCGGGATGGGCATCCTCGGCAACTTCAACCGGGCCGCCGTCGACGCCGGCGTGGCCAAGGGCAAGTACGCCGTCGTCCCGCTGCCCGGTGTCACCGCCGGCTCGGTGGCCCCCGCGTTCGCCGGTGGGAACAACCTCGGCGTCATGAAGAACGCCCAGCGCCCGGCCCTCGCCGCCGATTTCCTCACCCTGCTGGCCGGCAAGAAGTACCAGGCGAAGATGTACGACGCGATGGGCAACCTGCCGACCCTCAAGTCGGCCAGTGACGAGGTCGCCGCCAAGGACGCCTTCGTCAAGCCGTTCCTCGACACCATCACCGCCGGTACGAAGTTCGTCCCGCTGAACCCGGGCTGGGGCAAGGTCGACGCCTCCGCGGTGCTGCCCACCATGATCGAGAAGGTGGCGACGGGCAAGGCGAGCGTGGACGAGGCCACCGGTGAGGCCGCCAAGCTGATCGACGAGGCCCTCACCAAGTGACTCGCGTCCGCACACGGGCACCACTGTGGCTGCTGCTGCCGGCCGCGGTGGTGCTCGGAGGTCTGTTCCTCTACCCGATGTACCAGCTCGGCCTGCTCTCGGTGCTCGACTTCACCCAGGCGCAGGTCAGCGGTGGGCAGCCGACCCGGTTCGTCGGCGCGGACAACTACACCCGGCTGTTCACCGATCCGCGGTTCTGGGACGTGCTGCTGGCCACGGTGCTGTTCGCCGCGGCGTGCGTGCTCGCCACCCTCGCGGTCGGCGCCGGCCTGGCCGTCCTGCTGACCCGGATCAGCCGGATCCCGCGACTGCTGCTGTCGCTGGCCGCGATGGCCGCCTGGGCGGTGCCCGCGGTCTCCGGGTCGACCACCTGGATGTTCCTCTTCGACACCGACCTGGGTTACGTCAACCAGCTGCTCGGCATCGAGGGCTTCAACTGGATGTACGACAGGTACACCGCGTTCGCCCTGGTCGGGGCGGTGGTGGTGTGGGCGTCGTTCCCGTTCGTCATGGTCACGCTCTACGCCGGCATCGAGGCCATCCCGAAGTCCGTGCTGGAGGCGGCCGCCCTGGACGGCGCGAACGCGTGGCGCGCGTTCTGGCAGATCATGGTGCCGATCCTGCGGCCGGTGCTGGCCATCGTGGTGATCCAGTCGATCATCTGGGACTTCAAGGTCTTCACCCAGATCTACGTGATGACCCGCGGCGGCGGCCTGGCCGGCCAGAACATGACCCTCAACGTGTACGCGTACCAGCAGGCCTTCGCCTCCAGCGAGTACGGCCGGGGTGCTGCCATCGGCGTGGTGATGATGCTGATCCTGCTCGCCGTCACGCTGCTCTATCTGCGGACCCTGCGCCGCTCGGGAGAGACCCTATGAGAGCCGGACGCCGGATGCTCGACGCGGTGGCGGTGCTGATCGCGCTGATCACCGTCTTCCCGATCTACTGGATGGTGCTGTCCGCGGTGAAACCGGCCGGCGAGATCCAGTCGCTGGACCAGAAGCCGTGGACGCTCGCGCCCTCGCTGGATGCGTTCCGCCGTGTCCTGGCGGTCAACGACTTCGGGCGGTACCTGCTCAACAGCCTCCTGGTGGCCCTGGTCGTGGTGCTGATCTCCGGGCTGATCGCGTTCCTGGCCGCGGTCGCGCTGACCCGGTTCCGGTTCCGGTTCCGCACCACCCTGCTGGTGACCTTCCTGATCGCGCAGATGGTGCCGATCGAGGCGCTGACCATCCCGCTGTTCTTCCTGGTCCGCGACGTCGGCACGGTCGTGCCCGGGATCGGCCTGAACACGCTCGGCTCGCTGATGCTGGTGCACACCGCGTTCACGCTGCCGTTCGCGATCTGGATGCTGCGCGGTTTCGTCCAGGCGATCCCCGACGAACTCGACGAGGCCGCGCAACTCGACGGCGCGGGCCGTTTCACCGTGCTGTGGCGGATCCTGTTCCCGCTGGTGGCACCCGGTCTCGCCGCGGTCAGCGTGTTCTCCTTCATCCACGCGTGGAACGACTTCCTGTTCGCCCGGACGTTCATCATCAGCGCGGCCGACAACCAGACCCTGCCGATGGCGTTGCTCGTCTTCTTCAAGCCCGACGAGAACGACTGGGGTGCGATCATGGCCGCGTCCACCCTGATGACGCTGCCTGTCATGATCTTCTTCCTGATCGTGCGCCGCCGCCTGGTGGCCGGCCTGGGAGGAGCGGTAAAAGATTGATACCTAAACCTTTGAATGTACGGGCGCTGCCCGGTACAGCCGCCCCCGGACCGATCGAGACCAGCATCGACACGTCGCTCCCACCCGAGGGGTACGTGCTCTACTGCACCGAGTCCGGCATCTTCATCCGCGGCGGCAGCGAGGCCGGCATCTTCTACGGCCGGCAGACGCTGGACCAGCTCGGACCGGACGTGCCGTGCGGCCGGATCTCCGACCAGCCCCGCTTCGGCTGGCGGGGCGTGCTCCTCGACGTGGCCCGGCACTTCATGCCGGTGGCCGACGTGCTGCGGTTCGTCGACCTGATGGCCTTCCACAAGCTCAACGTGCTGCACCTGCACCTGACCGACGACCAGGGCTGGCGGATCGAGGTGCCGGGATGGCCGCGCCTCACGTCGGTCGGGGCCTGGCGCACCGAGTCGATGCTCGGCTCCCGGCAGCACGGGATCCACGACGGGACCCCGCACGGCGGCTTCTACACCACCGCCGAACTGCGGGAGATCGTCGCGTACGCGGCGGAACGGCACGTGACCGTGGTGCCCGAGGTGGAGATGCCCGGCCACATGCAGGCGGCGATCGCGGCGTACCCGGAACTGGGCAACGGCTTCGACGGCCCGGTCCGCACCAGCTGGGGCATCTCGCCGCACGTTCTCAACCTCTCCCAGGAGACGCTGGACTTCTGCCGCCAGGTCCTGGACCACGTCTGCGACGTCTTTCCGTCCGAGCTGATCGGCATCGGCGGCGACGAGTGCCCCACCGACGAGTGGCCCGGCGGCCGGGAACTGCAGACCGCCTTCACCGCGCGGATGGCCGAACACCTGGCCGGGCGGGGACGCCGGATCTACGGCTGGGACGAGATCCTGGCCGGCGGAGCACCGGAGGGCGCCGTGATCGCCGCCTGGCGCGGTGAGGAGCCCGCCGAGGTCGCCATCGCCGCGGGCCACCAGGTGGTGTGCTGTCCCGACGTCAAGCTCTACCTGGACTACCGGCAGTCCGACGACCCCGGCGAACCCACGCCGGTCGGCACCCTGCTGACGCTCGAGGACGTCTACTCCTACGAGCCGCCGTCGTCGCCACTCGTGCGCGGCGCCCAGGCCAACCTCTGGACCGAGCACATGGAGTCGCTGCGGCGCGTCGAATACATGGCGTTCCCGCGGCTGTGCGCGTTCGCCGAAGTGGTGTGGGGACCGGCCGACCGCGACTTCGCCGAATTCTCCGCACGACTCACCGAACACCTCGGACGCCTCGACAAGCTCGGGGTCAACTACCGGCCCCTCAGCGGACCCCGGCCCGCGGACGGCCGCGACGGGGCGCCCGGCCATCCCCGTACCCTCGAAGATCGTCTCGCTGAACTGCGTGAGATGACCGCCGAGCTGCGATGACCGCCGGGCCCTCAGGGAAGGTGCGGCAGCAGCCGCTCCGCCAGCAGCAGTGGGCGGCCGGTCACCACGCCGCCGTCCTCGAGGGTCCAGATCTCGGAGAGCACCGCCTGCACGAACCCCCAGGCGGCGACCCGCTCGGCCGGCATGCCCAGACCGTCGGCGAGCTGCTCGATCCGGGCCGGCACCAGGTCCAGCACGGTGTCGTCGGCGAGCGACCCGAACGGGTTGTAGAGCATCGCGCCCACCTCGTAACCGGGATCGCCGACCACGCCGTGCGGGTCGATCGCCAGCCAGCCGGACTCCGCGGCCAGCACGTTGTCGTGGTGCAGGTCGCCGTGCAGGACGACGCGTTCGGTCGCCGACGCGCACAACTGCGTCCACAGCCGGCCGGCCCGCTCCACCAGGTGGCGGGGCAGTCGCGGCGGGCACACGGTGAACTTCGCGGCCCGGTCGGCCAGCTCGGGCAGCGCGATGCCGTCCGGGGCCGGGCGGTGCAGCCCGCGCATCACCGTGATCAGCGTGGCCGTGGCGTCCTCGTCCCTCTCCGGCACCAGAACGCGCAACTGAGTGCCCGGGCGGGCCTCCTCCAACAGCAGCGCATCGCGCTCACGGTCGCGGGCCAGCACCCGCACCGCACTCCGGCCGTCGAAGAACTCCAACGCGGCCGCCTCGTTCCCGAGGTGACCGGCACCCGGAACGGCCAGCTTCAGCACCGCGCCGGAACCGTCCGCCCGACGCACCCGGCCCACCCAGTTGATACTCAACGGCAGGTCCCCGGCCGGTTCCAGGTCCCACTCCGTCATGAGCTCATCGATGGTCGTGGAAAGCATCCACTCTTTCTATAGGAGGATCCGCGTGACGATCGACTGGCGCAGCAAGGGTTTCTGGCTCCCGGACGGGACCTGGGACCCGTCGCGGCAACCGGGCATCTTCGACGGCGACTTCACCTGGCCGCTGATGGTGGTCCGCGGGGACGCGGTGCGGGCGAACATCGCGACCATGGCGGCGTACTGCGCCCGGCACGGACTTGACTTCGCGCCGCACGCCAAGACGACGATGGCGCCCGGGCTGCTGGACGCGCAGATGGCGGCGGGCGCGTGGGGCCTGACGGTGGCCACCCCCAACCAGGCACTGGTACTGCACAAACTGGGCATCCCGCGGGTGCTGATCGCCAATCAGATCCTGGACCCGACAGCCCTCGGCTGGCTGGCCACGGCGTCGGCGGCCGGCTGGGAGGTCTACTTCCAGGTCGACTCGCTCGAAGGGGTGGCGGCGGCCGCGGCGACCGGCGGGCCACTACGGATCCTGGTCGAGCTGGGGCATGCGAACGGGCGTACCGGAATCCGGTCACTGCCCGCGCTGTCCGAGGTGGGGCAGGCGGTCGCCGCGGCGCCCGGGCTCACCCTCGCCGGCGTGACCGGCTACGAAGGTCAACTCTCCACGGTGGACGACGTGGACCGGTTCGTCGCGACGATGGTCGACGGGGTGCGGCAGCTGCGGGCCGCCGGACTCCTGCCGGACCGGCCCATCGTGTCGGCGGGCGGCAGCGCGTGGTTCGACCGGGTCGTCGAACGGTTCGCCGCTCTCGACGACTGTCAGCTGATACTTCGCAGCGGCGCATCGATCACCCACGACGACGGGTTCTACCGGGAACACACCCCGTTCAACCGGATCGACGGCGGACTCGCCCCGGCCCTGGAGATCTGGGCGCAGGTGCAGTCCACCCCCGAACCGGGCCTGGCCATCGCCGGCATGGGCAAACGGGACGCACCCATCGACGAAGGGCTCCCCGTGCCGATCGAGATCCGGCGGGGCGACACGACCTTCCCGGCCGGCGGACTGCAGGTGGTGAAACTCAACGACCACCACACCTACCTGGCCGACCCGGACGCTTCGGTGACGCCGGGCGACCTGATCCGGTTCGGGATCTCCCACCCGTGTACGGCGTTCGACAAATGGCGGCACATCCCGGTCGTCGACAACGATCATCGGGTG
Organism: Actinoplanes sp. NBRC 101535; assembly: GCF_030269225.1. Classification (NCBI taxonomy): domain Bacteria; kingdom Bacillati; phylum Actinomycetota; class Actinomycetes; order Micromonosporales; family Micromonosporaceae; genus Actinoplanes; species Actinoplanes sp. NBRC 101535. Next base: position 10,089 of record NZ_BSSY01000022.1, read on the forward strand.
GTGGACGTGCTCGACACGTACTTCTGAAACGCCTTTGATCGTGGTCGTCCGCTCCGCCAGACTCGTCCGATGACCACGACGATGACGCTCTGGCGGCCGACCGGCCCGGAGGAACTCGACCTGGTCCGGGAGAGCGGATTCCGGGCGCTGGCCGGCCCGGCTCCCGGACCAGCCGATCTTCTACCCGGTGCCGAGGGAGTTCCGATGACGGATGCCTGCTTCCGGCAGACCGAACACCTGACACGATTCGAGTGGGGGCCGACCGGGGCCGCCGCCGTCGCATCCGGCGCCGCCTACGTCGCGGTGATCGACGTGCTCTCGTTCACCACGGCACTGACCGTGGCGGCGGAACACGACATCGCCGTCCTGCCGTACCGCTGGCGCGACGCCACCGCGGCCACCACCGCCGCCGCCCACGACGCGGACCTGGCCGTCGGCCGCAGCCAGGCCGGCCCGGACGACATCAGCCTGTCCCCGCCGACGATCCCCCAGGTCGCGTCCCGCCGCACCGTGCACCGGCTCGTCCTGCCGTCCCCGAACGGCTCGACGGTCTCCGCCCTGCTCGCCGAATCGGGCGCCACGGTCGTCGGCGTCAGCCTGCGCAACGCCACCGCGGCCGCCGCCTGGGTGCGGGCCCAGGCCGCGGGACGCCCGATCGCGGTCGTCGCCGCCGGCGAACGCTGGCCCGACGGCTCCCTGCGCCCGGCCATCGAAGACCTGTGGGGCGCCGGGGCCTTCCTCAACGCCCTGCCCCCGGACGGCCTCTCCCCGGAGGCCGGTGTCGCCGTCGCGGCGTACCGTGCCGTCGCCGACACGCTCGGCACCGCACTCGCCGCATCCGCCTCGGGCCGCGAACTGACCACGAAGGGCTTCACCGCCGACGTGACCATCGCCGCCCAGCTCGACGCCACGACCGCCGTTCCGGTCCTGCACGACGGCTGGTTCCACAATGCCGCGTCGTCCACAGTCTCCTCGGCGGCGGCCTCGGCATAGCGACACCGTGGCGGCATGCCTCAGCCCGATCTGCCCACCGGCCTCCCCGCGGGTCTCCCCACAGGTCTCCCCACCGGCCCGTTCCGGGGCTCGGACGCGGTCACCGCGGGTCTGATCTCCCGGGGCGCGCTGCGCGGCGGGCGGTGGGTCCGGCTCTTCCCCGACGTGTACGCCTGCCGTGCCACCGCTCTGACACATCGCGACTGGTGCACGGCGGCGCTGCTGGTGGCGCCGGCCGGAAGCGCGGTCGGCGCACTGAGCGCCGCGCATCTGTGGGGAGCCGGCACCCGCCCGCCCTCGGACGCCGGTGGGTGAGCCGGGTGGGAGGCGTCACGGTGGTGCGGCTGGTGGGGTGGGCGGTCGCTGAGCTGGGGGATGGCTGGTCATGATCTGGACTGTTTATGGTGCTTGAGAGCTGATCGAGTGTTTTGCCCCCTGTGCTGCGGGAGTCTGCGATGCCCGTTTTTCGTGCAGCCCATGAGCCGACCGACCGTTCGCCGGGTGAGCCGCCCGGGCCGGGACGAATAACCGGAACCACCGGTGATGCGGGTGGCCGGCCTGCCGCGGAACGGGTGCCGATGCGACCGGCGCCGCAACCCCGGGCGGTCGGGGAGCCGGAGATCCTGCCGCCGGACCGGGGCACCCCGATGCGGTCGAGACCATCGCCGAGACCGGCGCCGGCGTCATCGCCGAGACCGGCGTCGGCACCATCACCGAGACCCGCGCCGGGACCCGCGCCGGGGTCGGAAGCAACGCCGCAGCCGGGACGGACGGGGGTGGGTGGGAGTGCGATCTATCCCAGCAACGCGGGGCGGCTCAGTGGGAAACCGGTCACCCCGCTCGGCGGTGGCCGGCCGCCCGGGTACAAGGCCTATTCGCCCGCCCGGGGCGCCGGCGCGGGTACGGGCGGGCGCACCGCAAGAGCGGGGAGGGACGGGAGTGACGGTAGGCGTACCCCGGCGAATGACGGACCGACCGAACCCCTGGCCGGCGGCAGACCGGTGAAGCGCAAGTGGTCCCTCGGGCTGGTCGTCGCGGTCGTGCTCAGTTCACTGGCGTTGATCTTCTCGGTGGCGACGGCGGCTACCGGATATGTGTCCTGGCGGGCCGCCAAGGGCGCGGCGACGGGCACGAGGGCGGAGACGACGTCCGTCTCCGGAGCGGCGGGGACGACGTCCGCGCCCGGAGCTCCGGCGGCGACGTCCGCCCCTGGATCGTCGGCGGCGACGTCCGCGCCTGGAGCACCGGCGACGACGCCATCCGCGCCGCAAGCATCTCTGGCATCCATGTCGGCGGCGGCCAGCCCGACCGCCGGCAAGACGAAGGTCGAAGTGGACCGTCCCGCGTACCCCGCGGAAGCCCTCGCCCTCCGGGTCGGCTGCGACGCCGAACTGCCGGTGGACCTCGACGAACCCCGGGTCAACGTCGAGCGGGCGAAAGCCGACCTCACCTACGCCGACCCGTGCGACCGGCCGGCCCGGCTCGGTGCGGGAACCGGTGCCGTCGCCGTCACGCAGCGCGTCGCCCGGGGCACCGATCCCGCCGGTTGCCGGCGGGCGATCCGGACCCGGCCGCTCGGGCCCGGCGCCGACCTCGAGGTGGTGAAGGGCTCCGCGCTCTGCGTGCTGACCTCCGCCGATCCGCCCACTCTCGCGCTCGTGGAGATCGTCGACGTCGGCGGTACCGGCACCGCCGGCCTGCGTGTCACCTCCTGGCGGGTCGCTGATTAGCAGAGCAGTGACCGGCCCGTGGCGCGCGGCGCGGGGCGTGCCTGACAGAATGTCGGGTGCGCCCCGCGAACTCTGTTAGGAGACGTTTCCGTGATCCGTACCCATGACGCCGGCACTCTGCGCGCGAGCGACGCCGGCACGACGGTGACGCTCGCCGGGTGGGTCGCGCGTCGGCGCGACCACGGCGGTGTCATCTTCGTCGATCTGCGGGACGCCTCCGGCGTGGTGCAGGTCGTCTTCCGCGAGGAGGATGCGCACGCGCTGCGCAACGAGTTCTGCGTGAAGGTCGTCGGCGAGGTCAACGCCCGCCCGGACGGCAACGAGAACCCGGAGCTGGCCACCGGCGCGATCGAGGTCGTCGCGTCCGAGCTGACCGTGCTCTCCGAGGCCGCTCCGCTGCCGCTGCCGATCGACGACACGATCACCGCCGCCGACGATCTGCGCCTCAAGTACCGATACCTGGACCTGCGCCGTTCCGGTCCGGCGAACGCTCTGCGCCTGCGCAGCCGCGCCAACCAGATCGCGCGGGAGGTGCTGCACGCCCGCGACTTCAACGAGATCGAGACGCCGACTCTGACCCGGTCGACGCCGGAGGGCGCCCGCGACTTCCTGGTGCCGGTCCGCCTGCAGCCCGGCACGTGGTATGCGCTTCCCCAGTCCCCGCAGCTGTTCAAGCAGCTGCTGATGGTGGCCGGCATGGAGCGGTATTACCAGATCGCCCGTTGCTACCGAGACGAGGACTTCCGCGCCGACCGGCAGCCGGAGTTCACCCAGCTCGACATCGAGATGTCGTTCGTGACGCAGGACGACATCATCGCGCTCGGCGAGGAGCTCGTCAGCAAGCTGTGGGGCGAGCTGGCCGACTACCAGGTTCAGCTGCCGATTCCGCGGATCACGTGGACCGACGCGATGAACCGGTACGGTTCCGACAAGCCCGACCTGCGGTACGGCGTCGAGCTGGTCGAGCTGACCGACTACCTGCGTGGCACGTCGTTCCGGGTGTTCGCGGGTGCGATCGACGCCGGCGGTTACGTCGGTGCGGTCGTCATGCCGGGTGGCGCCACGCAGACCCGCAAGGAGCTGGACGGCTGGCAGGACTGGGCGAAGGCCCGGGGCGCCCGCGGTCTGGCCTACGTGGTCCTCGACGCGGAGACCGGCGAGGCGAAGGGCCCGGTGGCCAAGAACCTGTCCGCCGAGCACCTGGCCGGCCTGGCCGACGCCGTGGGCGCGAAGCCCGGCGACGCGGTCTTCTTCGCCGCGGCCACCGAGCGGCGGGAGGCGCAGGAACTGCTCGGCGCGGCCCGCATCGAGATCGCCAAGCGGGCCAAGCTGATCGACGAGTCGGCCTGGGCGTTCTGCTGGGTCGTCGACGCGCCGATGTTCGAGAAGACCGACGACGGCGGCTGGACCGCGGTCCACCACCCGTTCACGTCGCCGAACGAGGAGTGGGAGCCGCGTTTCGAGGAGGCGCCGGACAAGGCCCTCGCGTACGCGTACGACATCGTCTGCAACGGCAACGAGATCGGCGGCGGTTCGGTGCGTATCCACCGCGCCGACGTGCAGAGCCGCGTGTTCTCGCTGCTCGGCATCTCGCCGGAGGAGGCCGAGGACAAGTTCGGCTTCCTGCTGGAGGCCTTCAAGTACGGCCCGCCGCCGCACGCCGGCATCGCGATCGGCTGGGACCGGACCTGCATGCTGCTCAGCGGCAACGAGTCGATCCGTGAGGTCATCGCCTTCCCGAAGACCCGGGGCGGTTTCGACCCGCTGACCACCGCGCCGACGCCGATCACCCGGCAGCAGCGTCTGGAGGCCGGCATCGACGCCAAGCCGAAGTCCGCGGCGGGCGCGCCGGGAACGGACGGCCAGGCGGCCCCGGTGCAGCACTCCAACTGATCGAGAACAGCTCGAACAGCCCGAACAGCTCGGCCTCGCTCTGACGGGCGAACGTCGAGCGCCTGACGAGCGAGGGCGGAACGTTCAACGGCGGCCGGGATGCACCCGGCCGCCGTTGCTGTGAGACTGGCAGCGTGGAGCCGACCATCGTTCTTCGCGAGCCGCAGCACTATCTCGGCCGCCGCGAATCGATCGCCATGACCGAGTTCGCCCGCCTGGCGGACCAGTTGCCCGGCATGTTCGCGGGCCTGGCCCGGCAGGGCGTCCCGATCGCCGGCCCACCGTTCTTCCGCTACCGCGTGATCGACATGGCGGCGGAGATGGTCGTCGAAGCCGGCATTCCGCTCGCCAACGCGATCCCGGTGGAGCCGCCCGATTTCGTGGACGTGCTGCCGGGCGGCCGTTACGCGACGATCACCCACATCGGCCACCCCGGCGAGTTGATGGCCGTCACCGCGCGGCTGCTCGACTGGGCGCCCCGCAACGGCCTGTCCTGGGACGTCACCCCGACCCCGACCGGCGAGGTCTGGGGCGGCCGCCTGGAGATGATGCTGACGAACCCGGCGGAGCAGCCGGACATGCACAAATGGGAGACCGCGCTCCTCTTCAAGCTCGCCGACTGACAACCCCCGGTGGTGCGGGCGACTGCCTCAGCTGACGCTTCTCATGGGGTACGAGCCACACCTCCCTCAGCGACTACGCGTCCCGGCCTGCCCCAGGTGCTTCTCCTCTCACTGCTCCATGATCAGTTCCGTGGCGCGTTCAGCGGCCGCGAGCAGTCCCGGATCACCGGCGACGCTCCACGTCTCCACCGCGGCATCCGCGAATTTGATCGCGTGGGCGTCCCCGCTCCCGGCGGCCCGCGCGAACGCGTCAGCAGCCGACCGCGCCGACGATCGCGCTGACGATCGTGTCGGCGGCCGCGCTGACGGCCACGCTGACGATCGCGCCGGCGGCCGCGCCGACGAACCCGACCGCTCGAGCAGGGCGGCCGGTTCGGGCGATGCGGTGGCGATTCCGGAGGACGTCGACGTTCCGTCCGAGGGTGCCGAGCGGATCGCCGCCGCCCGCGGGTCGGGTTCGGCCGGACTGTAGGCGGCCGTGATCGCCGCCGTGGCCGCCCATGCCGCCGCCACGCTCGCGCCCGCCATCGACGGTGGCAACGCCGGCAGTACCCGTGCCACGGCGGCCGGTGCCGTCGCCGCGTGCACGAGCATGATCGGGCTCCCGTACCCGAAATGGAGATGACGCCGCACCGCGGCCGCGACGATCGCCCGCAGTCGGTCCGAAGCCGCGGGCGAGGTCACCGCCGGCACCGCCCCGGCCGTCTCCGCCCAGTCCGGCATCGTGGCCAGTTGGGAGAGCCGGTTCCGCACCCCGAACCGCTGATCCGGCACCCGGGGCACCGCGTCCAGTGCGGTCCGCGGATCCGACGCCCGGTACGGCCCTTTCCCGGCCGGTGCGAGCGGCTGCCACCGGGCCGCCCAGTAGGCCAGGCCCCGGCCCAGTTCGCCGACCCGTTCCGGGGTCTCCTCCTCGAGCAGTGCCCGCACCGCATGCCCGACCCGGATCACCCCGTGGGTGGCGCCCGCGGCGATGCCCGGCAGCAGTCGCGGCCACCATGTGACCAGTATGTCCCGCCACGGCGCCAGCGTCGTCTCCCGGGCGAAGAACGTCAGCCAGTCCCCGGTCCGCACCGGGTCGCCGAGCGGGTCACGCCACTCCTGCGGCCGGATCGCGGCGATGCCCCGCGGCACCTGCTCCAGCCGGGGCCGGTAGTCGTCCAGCCATCGGTGCACGCTCTCACCGTGACCGTGTCGGATCAGCGCTTCGGCGGCCATCGGCCCGTGGTTGGAGAGCCAGCCGTCGCGTTCCGGCCCGGTGTCGCGTAGCCGGTGCAGTGCCTCGTCCAGGGTGTGGTCGGTCATCTTTCGACTCTGCGACCTGAACCCGACTTCAGTTCAAGCCCATCGATGAATCAAGCATGCAAATAACTTGTGCATAAATTCTTTGCACAGTTATTGTGCACTCATGACGGAAGATGTCACCCAGGTCCACCTCAGCGGCCGGCAGATCCGCGTCCTCGCCCATCCGCTCCGCGTGCAGTTGCTCGGCCGGCTGCGCGCCGAGGGCCCGGCCACCGCCACCCGGCTCGCCGAGCTGCTCGGCACCAACACCGGCGCGACCAGCTACCACCTGCGCCGGCTCGCCGAGGTGGGCCTGGTCGTCGAGGAGGAGCGCCCGGGCACCGGCCGGCGCCGTTTCTGGCGGGCCGAGCACGACATGTCGAGCTGGCGGCGCAGCAACTTCGCCGGTGATCCGGATGCCACCGCGGCCGTCGAGTGGATGGAGGCGTTCCAGGTCAACCGGTTCGTCGAGCTGGCCGGCGAGTGGCGTCGTGGCGTCGCCGACGAGCCCGCCGAGTGGCGCGACTCCGGCGAGCTCAGCGACTACTTCATGGAGCTCACCCCCGAGCAGCTGCGCACCCTGATGGCCGAGATCGAGGAGGTGGTCATGCGGCACGGTCTGGCCGGGCGCACCGATCCGCAGCCCGGCGCCCGCCCGGTCTCGCTCTACCTGGCCGCGCTGCCCCGCCGGCACGACGCCGTCACCCCCACGGAGGAGGACGACAGATGACGCTCGCGCAGGCCCGGCTCCGTTTCCTGGTCCTGATCGGGATGCGATGGTTCCCGGTCGGTCTCACCATCCCGGTCCTCGTCCTGCTCCCCCTCGAGCGGGGCCTCAGCATCGCCCAGATCGGTTCCCTCGCCGCGATCCAGGGTTTCACCGTCCTCTTCCTCGAACTCCCCACCGGCGGCCTCACCGACGCGCTCGGCCGCCGCCCGGTGCTGCTGCTCGCCGGTGCCGTCAACGTCGTCTCGCTGGCGCTGATCGCGTCGGCCTCCTCGGCCCTGCTCTTCGGCGCCGCCTACTTCCTGCAGGGCGTCTACCGGGCGCTGGACAGCGGGCCGCTGGAGGCCTGGTTCGTGGACCGGGCGCTGGCCGCCGACCCGGCGGCCGACCTGGAGACGGCGCTCAGCCGCAGCGGCGTGGTGGTCGGCCTGTCCATCTCCGGCGCGGCCCTGATCAGCGGCGGCCTGATCTGGCTCGGGCCCCTCGGGCCGGTGAGCGCGCTGACCCTGCCGGTGCTGGTCGCCCTGGTGCTGAGCGTGGCGGCCACGGTGGCGGTGGCGCTGCTGATGACCGAGGAACGCCCGGCGCGCGGGGCGGCCGCCCTGGTCGCCTCGATCCGGGGCGTGCCCACGGCGATCGGCGGCGCGCTCGGGCTGGTCCGCCGGTCCCGGGTGGTGCTCGCCCTGATCGGCGTGGAGCTGCTCTGGAGCGTGGGCATGGTCACTTTCGAGAAGCTGATGCCGCTGCGGCTCAGCGAGGTCACCGCCGACCCGGACGCCGCGGCCGCCCTGATGGGCCCGGTCAGTTCGGTGGCCTGGGCCGCCTCGGCCGCTGGCGCTGCCGTGGTCCCGCTGCTCACCCGGCGGATCGGTGCGCCCTGGACCGGCTTCACGCTGCGCCTGGTGCAGGGCGCGACCATCCTCGGCATGGGTCTGGCCGGCGGCCCGGCCGGCCTGATCGCCGCGTTCCTGCTCACCTATGCGGTACACGGCGCGGCGAACCCGGTGCACGCGGCACTGCTGCACCGGCAGGCCGAGGGGGAGTACCGGGCGAGTCTGCTCTCGCTGAACTCGATGCTGGGACAGCCCGGCTTCGCGATCGGATCGATCGTCCTCACCGCCGTCGCGGCCCGGGCCGGCACCCCGGCGGCGATCATGACCGGTGCGATCGTTCTGGCAGCAGCGGCGCCCCTCTATCTCGTCCGGGAAAGAACCGCGTTTCGGGAGCCCTCCCACTCGGGTACCTCCGAGTCACAGGCTCTCTGACCCCCCCCGGAGGATTCCGATGCTCGCCATCGCCGCCGCCGTAGTCTTCGGCATCTGGCTTCTCGCCGACCTGCTCGACACCAACTTCGGCGCCCCCGATCTCTTCAACTTCCCGACCATGGCCTCTCTCGGCCTGCTGCTGCTCTCGCTCTACCTGGCGGGCATCGGCAGCGGGCCGCGGGCCTCCTCCGGCGGCACCGGCTCCGGCCGTCGCTTCTACGGCCGTCGTCCCGGCCGAGGCTGACCGCTGCCGTTCATCCGCCGCATCCGGCCTGTTCCGGTCCGGTTCGTGGATCGCGCGGGGACCTGTTCCCCCGCGATCCACGAACCGGGCACCGGGACGGGCCGGTCGCGTCGTAGCACGTCCCCGGCCCGCGGACGATCGCGATTTCGGCACTGCTCCGAACCCCCGGTACTGTCGGATGCGATGGAAACGGACGGGCTCTTCTCACTGGCGTCACCCGGCGATCGGGTCGCACCCACCGGCGCCGAGGCGTCCGGTTTCGGGGCACCCGCCGCTGACGCGCCGCTGCCGGTGCGGATGCGCCCGGTCGGCCTCGACGAGCTCATCGGTCAGGAGCACCTGCTCGCCCCGGGCGCCCCGCTGCGCCAGCTGGTCACCGGCTCGAGTCCGATGTCGGTCATCCTGTGGGGCCCGCCGGGCACCGGCAAGACCACGATCGCCCACCTGGTGGCGAACGCCACGGACCGCAAGTTCGTCGCGATGTCCGCGCTCACCGCGGGCGTCAAGGACGTCCGTGCGGTGATCGACACCGCGCGCCGCGAGCGCCGTTACGGCGGCCCGCCCACCGTGCTCTTCATCGACGAGGTGCACCGCTTCAGCAAGACCCAGCAGGACTCGCTGCTCGCCGCGGTCGAGGACCGCACGGTCACGCTGCTCGCGGCGACGACCGAGAACCCGTACTTCTCGGTGATCTCGCCCCTGCTCTCCCGCTGCGTGCTGCTGACCCTGCAGGCGCTCGAGGAGGACGACGTCCGCGGTCTCATCCGGCGCGCGGTCACCGACGGGCGCGGTCTGGGCGGCGCGGTCACGCTCACCGCCGAAGCAGAGGACCATCTGGTACGCCTGGCGTCCGGTGACGTCCGCAAGGCGCTGACCGCGCTCGAAGCCGCGGCCGGATCCGCCCAGGCACAGGGCGCGCGTGAGATCGATCTCGCCACCGCGGAACGCGCCGTCGACGTGGCGGCCGTACGCTACGACCGGGACGGCGACGCCCACTACGACGTGACCAGCGCATTCATCAAGAGCATGCGGGGCAGCGACCCGGACGCCGCGCTGCACTGGCTGGCCCGGATGCTGGTCGCCGGCGAGGACCCGCGGTTCATCGCCCGGCGCATCGTGATCTTCGCCAGTGAGGACGTCGGCATGGCCGACCCGCAGGCGCTGCTGGTGGCCACCGCGGCCGCCCAGGCCGTGCAGCTCATCGGCATGCCCGAGGCACAGCTCAACCTGGCGCAGGCCGTGGTGCACATGGCCACCGCGCCGAAATCCAACACCGTCACCACCGCCATCGGCGAGGCCATCACCGACGTCCGCAAAGGCCGCGGCGGGGCGGTGCCGGCCCATCTGCGGGACGCGCACTACTCCGGCTCGAAAGGCCTGGGCCACGGGCGGGGATACCGTTATCCGCACGACGACCAGCGTGGCGTCGTGCGCCAGCAGTACGCGCCGGACGATCTCGTCGGCACCGACTACTATCGGCCGACCGACCACGGCGCGGAACGCGCGGTGGGAGAGAGGGTCCCGCGTCTTCGCCGGATTGTGCGAGGTCTCGGCCCGGCTCCGCGTGCGACCGCCACCACCGTGGCGACCACGGCGACGACCGCTTCGGCGGACGGAGCCGACCACGCGGTGGGTGGTGAACGAGCCGTGGATGCGTCACAGTCCGTGGCGGGCTCGAGTGGTGAGCAGGCCGTGGACGCAGCACAGTCCGCGGCGGGCTCGGGTGGTGAGCAAGTCGTGGATGCGTCACGGTCCGCGGCGGGCTCGAGTGGTGACCAGGCCGTGGACGCAGCACAGTCCGTGGCGGGATCCGCTCCGGACGCGACAGCGGACGGTCCCGAGACCGTAGCAGACGGTGTGTCATCAACGGCAACGAGTGCGGCGAACGCCGGCACGACAGACGACAGCGGCGACACTGCCGGGGAGGAACAGCCGTGAAATCGCGGGGTCCCGATCAGCCCGACGAGGACGCCGGCCAGAAGGCGGAGAAGACCGGCAGAGGTCGCCTCCGCTTCGGCCGCGGACGTCCCGAACAGCCGATGGTCCCCGAGGTGATCCCGCAGGAGGAGACCGGCTGGCTCGACGACCTGCGCACGGCGAAGCAGGACCGGGTCGCGATCGGCCCGGGCGCCTCGCCCGGCGAGATGGCCCGGACCAGCAAGTCCGGCCGGGTCGCCCCCGGCCCGGACGACGCCCCGGACGACGACTTCTTCATGCCCGGCGACGACGAGGACGGCGACCCGTCCCGCGGTGCCGGTCCTGACACCGACGAGCAGGGGCATCGCCCCGGCCCGGTGTCGGGCGCCCCGACCGGTCCCGGTCCGGTCTCCGGTGGCCCCGCCATGGGCGCTCCCGGCGGCATGGGCGGACCCGGGGGCACGAGTGGACCCGGCGGCATGGGCGCTCCTGGTGGCTTCGGTGGTCCGGGTGGACCTGGCGGCCCGGGTGCTCCCGGCGGTCTCGGTCAGCGGCCCGGCCGTTTCGGTGCCGGTCCTGACGGGGCGGCGGGTCAGCAGGGTTTCGGCCAGCAGGGTTCCGGATCCTTCGGCGGTCAGCCGGGCCAGCAGGGTCCCGGTCAGCCCGGTATGGGAGTTCCCGGTCAGCCCGGCATGGGTGGTCCCGGTCAGCCCGGCAGGGGTGGTCCTGGGCAGCCCGGTATGGGACAGATGGGCCCGCGTGCGGGCCAGGGCGGCCCCGGTCAGATGGGCCCCGGTGTCGGCGGCCCCGGTCAGGTGGCGCCCGGTCAGGCGGGTCCCGGCGGCCAGATGGCTCCAGGGCAGATGGCTCCAGGGCAGATGGCTCCAGGGCAGATGGCTCCAGGGCAGATGGGTCCCGGCGCGGGCGGTCCCGGTCAGATGGGTCCGGGGCACCGATCTGTTCCGGTCAACCCCGGTGCGGTCGGCGCGCGTGGCGCGGCCCAGCCCGGACAGGTGCCGCCGGAGCAGGTTCCCGGCGGTCCGCGTCCGGTTCCCGCCGGCCAGATCCCCGGTCAGGCTCCGCCCGGCACGGGTGCCGCTCAGGTGCCCGGACAGGGCCGTGCCCCCTTCCAGCCCGGCCAGATGCCGCCCGGTCAGCCCGGACACGCTGGTCAGATGACTGGCCCGATGCGGCCCGGTCAGATGGGCCCGGGTCACCCCGGTCAGATGCCGCCTGGTCAGATGCCGCCTGGTCAGATGGGTCCGGGTCAGATGGGTCCGGGGCAGGGCCAGACGGGTCCCGGCCAGCCTGCGATGCAGCCGGGTCAGCCCGGTCAGATGCCGCCGGGACAACTCGGTCAGATGGGTCCGGGACAGCCTGGGCCGATGGGTCCGGGACAGCCCGGTTCGATGGGTCCGGGGCAGCCTGGGCAGATGTCGGCCGGCCCGGCTTCGGCGCAGTTGCCGCCCGGCGCCCGCCGCAGTGGTCCGCCGCAGCGTGGCCGTCCCGAACCGGTCGAGCCCGGCCACAGCCGTCGGCAGATCGACGCCGACCAGGACGTACCCGGCTTCGGCGCGCCGTCCGGCACGGCTCCTGGCTTCGGTGGGCCCAACGCTGGTGGCCCCGGTTTTGGTGGTCCCGGCGCTGCCGGTGGCCCCGCGTTCGGTGGGCCTGGCGCCGGTGGTCCCGGTGCCGGTGGTCCCGGGTTCGGTGGTCCGGGTGCCGGTGGTGGGCAGCCCGCAGGCCCGATCGTCCCGCTATCCGGCAATGCGCCGGAGATCCCGGTCGCCCGTTCCAGCGTCCGCCCGGTCTCCCCGGGTATCCGTCCGACGTCTCCGGCCGGCCCGGCCCGGGACCGGTTCCGCCCGGACGGTGCGCCCGGCCGCGCCTCGGTGGCCCCGCCGCCCGGCGGGTTCGACGCGGTGAACCAGTCCGGCCCGATTCCCGGCTACGACGAAGTCAACCAGTCCGGCCCGATCCCCGGGGCCCGTGGACGTGCCAACCCGGCCGGTTACGACGAGTCCAACCAGTCGGGTCCGATTCCGCGTGGCCGTGCGATCCCGGCCGGCTACGACGAAGTCAACCAGTCGGGTCCGATCCCGCGTGGGCGCGCCAATCCGGCGGGCTACGACCCGTCCGGCCAGCCGAACCCGGTTTCCGGCGGCCGTGGTCAGGTGAACCCGGTTTCGGGTGGCCGTGGTGGCTATGACCCGTCGGGTCAGGTGAACCCGGTTTCCGGTGGTCGCGGTGGTTACGACGCGTCCGGCCAGGTGAACCCGGTCTCGGGTGGCCGTGGTGGTTACGACCCGGGCAGCCAGTCGGGTCCGATCCCGCGGGGGCGGGCCAACCCGGCGGGCTACGACCCGTCCGGACAGTCCGGCCCGATTCCGCGTGGCCGTGCGAATCCGGCCGGTTACGACGAGTCCGAGCGTTCGGGCCCGATTCCGCGGGGGCAGGTGAACCCGGCCGGTTACGACGAGTCCGAGCGTTCCGGTCCGATCCCGCGGGGACGGGCCAACCCGGGCGGCTACGACCCGGCGGGCCCGGGCTACGACCCGGCCGGCGCGGGCTACGAGTCGGCGCACCGGACCGGCGGGTTCGACGCGGGCCAGTCCGGGCCGATGCCCGGGTACGACGAGGTCAACCAGTCGGGCCCGTTGCCCGGCGGCCCCCGTGGCCAGTACGGCGCCCCGGAAGAGCGGTCCCGCCGTGGTCGCCGCGCGCGGCCCGACGACGATGAGCAGCAGGGTTCGGCCGGCGGCTACCCGCAGGCCGGCGAGGAGTCGACCGGACGCCACGGCCGGATCGCCCGGGGTGGTCATGCCGGGCCCGACAGCGATGCCGGCTGGGGCCAGGGTCCCGGCGAGCAGCGGTCCGGCCGGCACGGTGCTCCGGACGACGGGGCGCCGCGGTCCGACACCGGTTCCTACGGTCTGGTCCGTCCCGGTTCGCACACCGGCGCGCACGGCATCGTCCGCCCGGGGTCGCACACCGGGGCGCACGACCTGGTCCGGCCCGGTGAGCCGCGTACCCGGGCTGCCCGCCGTGCCGCGGAGGAGGCCGACGAGCCGAACAGCGGTGTCGTCGACCCGGCCAGTGGTTCCGGGGTGACCGGTCCGCGGCGGATCGGGCCCGGCGACGGCCGCCCGGTGCGTGCCGCGGCCGCGGTCCCGCCGGTCGTGCCCGGTCGTGAGGGTGCCCGTACCCCGGCGCTGCCCGGACGGGCCGGCGCGATGGCGGACAGCACCTCCGGCGTGATCCAGCGTCCCGGTGCGCCCCGCCGGGGGCCGGGGCCGCAGAACGGCCCACAGCAGAACGGGCCCTACCAGGGCGGACCGAATCCGGGTGTCAACCCGGGCGCGCTGCACCAGGGCGGTCTCCCGCCGGGTCTGCAGCAGGGCGGCCAGAGTCAGATCGGCCCGGACCGCAGCATGCCGTCCGGACCGCCCGGGGGCCGGCGCCGGGCCCGTGACGACGCCGGCGATTCCGACGAAGGCTGGCACGAAGGCGGCTCATCGGACGACGACCCGCCGGACCCGGCCGGTACGGCCGGAGCCGCCGCCGTGGTGGCACCGGGACGACCGGACGCCGGCACTTCCGGAGCAGCCGGGGGGAAGCCCGCGCGCCCGGACACCGGCACGGCCAGGTCCGCGGCGGTGGCCCCGGCGCGCCCGGACACCGCCGTGCCCGGTGCCGGTGCCGGTGCTGGGGACGGCCCGGCCCGTGGCGGCGCCGCGGTGCCCGGCCGGCCTGCCTCGGAGAGTGGACGACCGGGTGCGGCCGCACGTGGTGGCGCCGTGGTCCCGGGACGGCCCGGAGCGAACGGTGACGACGGTCCGGCCCGTGGCGGTGCCGCGGTTCCCGGTCGGCCCGGAGCGGGCGCTGAGGACGGTTCCGCGCGTGGTGGCGCTGCCCCCGTGCGCGGTGGTGCCGCGGTTCCCGGTCGGCCCGGAGCGGGCGCTGAGGACGGTTCGGCGCGTGGTGGGGCTGTCGTGCCCGGACGTGCGGCGGGCGGCCCGGACGGTGGACCGGCGCGTGGCGGCGCGATCGTGCACGGCCGGATGGGCGCCGACGACGGCCCGGACGGTGGAGTCGCCCGTGGTGGCGCTTCGGTGCCCGGTTCCGGCCCGGACAGCGGTCCGGCGCGTGGTGGGGCTGTCGTGCCCGGACGCGCGGCGGGCGGCCCGGACGGTGGACCCGCCCGAGGCGGCGCGTCCGTGCCGGGCTCCGGACCGGATGGGACCGCCCGCGGTGGCGCCTCCGTGCCCGGTTCCGGACCGGATGGACCTGCCCGAGGTGGCGCGTCTGTGCCCGGTTCCGGCCCGGCTGGTGGACCCGCCCGTGGCGGCGCGGTCGTCAAGGCGGCCCGTGCCGGTGCGGTCGTGCCCGGACGGGCTGTGCCGGGACCGGACGACGCCGCGGGTGCCGCACGGGTTCCCGGCGGGAGCCCTGCCGGACCGGGTGACGGCTCCCGGGCTCCGGCCGGTGCACGGGACGGTGCTCCGGGCGTACCCCGGCATGAGGATGACGACGCACCCGGCGCGAGTGCCGGCGGTGAGGCCGTCGCGGCAGCTCGCGTGGGTGGCCGTCCGGCCCTGCCCGCCGCCCGGACCGCGCTCGCCCTTCCGGCCGGGACGTCCGGTGCCGGGGACGAGGAGGACGCCGAGGCCGCCGGTGGTCTGCGTGGTGCCGGTGCCGAACTGCGCCGCAAGCTGCGCACCCAGCGGCGCCTGCGGGTGATCACGTTGTCCTCGGTGGCCGTGGTCGTCCTGTTGGTGCTGCCGATGTTCTTCGGGATCCGGGCGATGAGCAGCGACCCGGTCTTCGCGTCACTCGATGAGCTGAACGTGCCGTCGTGGGCCGCCGCGGAGACCGAGGACCGGCGCAACGGCAACGACTGGTGTTTCATGGAGTGCCGGTTCCGCGAACGGGTGACCGCGTCCGAGAAGCCGTTCCAGGAGACCTCGGAGGCGTGGACGACGGCGCTCAAGAAGGCCGGGTGGACGCAGTGGAAGGTCGCCGAGTGCCCGGAGACGCCGATCCGCGCCGAGGACGGCACCTACAGCTGCTGGAAACGTGACGAGCTCAACCTGGACCTGTTCGTGAGCCTGCCGGGCTGCGCCGTCGACCAGATCGCGGCGGACGCCATCCCTTCGACCACCGACGAGGAGGCGCAGGCGCAGGCCGAGGCGGCGGCCGATCCGGCGTCGTGCGTCGGATCGACGGTCAGCATCAAGGTGCAGAACGCGATCGGCGACACCCGCGGCCAGACCGAGACCACTCCCGGGCCGGTCGGGGAGACCCCGGAGCCGGTGGTCGACCTGGACGATCCCCTCTTGGAGCCGACACCCGAGGCGTCGTGAGGCGACCGGTGGTCACGGACGGTAGGGTCTCCCACGATGTCCCGCCGAACCCGTGACCACCACCAGAGGAGACGCGCCACATGCATGCCGGAGAAATCGCAGGTCTGATCGCGGCGGGCGCCTTCCTGATGCTCGTCCTCGTGCTCGCTGTCCCGATCCTGAAGCTGGGCCGCACGATCGACGCCGCGACCCGTGCGATCAACGACACGGTGGACCGCACCGGGCCGCTGCTCGGCAACGTGAACACCACGGTGGAGAATGTGAACACCGCGCTCGGTCAGGTTCAGGTCTCTTTGGACGGCGTCAACGTGCAGCTCGCCAAGGTCGACACGATGACCGAGCACGCCCAGAACGTGACGGCCAACGTCGCCAACCTGGTGACCGTGGTGTCCGCCGCCGCCGCCAACCCGCTGGTCAAGGTGGCCTCGTTCGGGTACGGCCTGCGTAAGGCGTCGGCCGCCCGCCGGTCCGCCGAAGACGAGCGCGAGGTTCGCGCCGCCATCAAGCAGCGCCGCAAGGCCGCCCGCTAGCCGCTAGGGAGATAGTCATGAAGCGTCTGCTCTGGCTCGGCGCCGGTCTGGCCGTCGGTGCCCTCATCGTGCACAAGCTGACCCGCAAGGCCGAGGAGTTCACTCCGACCGGCATCGCCACGTCGCTGTCGGAATCCGCTGGCGGCCTCGTCGAGTCGGTGCGTAGCTTCGTGGAAGACGTCCGCGAAGGCATGGCCGAGCGGGAACAGCAGATCCACCAGGCGTTCGCCGCGGGGGAGCTGTATGAGGACAAATTCGCCGATCTCCGCGAGGACGCGGGATACGGCTCGCAGGAGGGACATCGATGAAGACGGCGGAGATCAAGCGGCGCTTCCTGGCGCATTTCGAGGCGAACGGGCACACGGTGGTCCCGAGTGCCCCGCTGCCCGCCATCGAAGACCCGAACCTGCTGTTCATCAACGCCGGCATGGTGCAGTTCGTGCCGTTCTTCCTGGGACAGCGCACCCCGCCGTACGCGCGGGCGGCGAGCGTGCAGAAGTGCATCCGGACGCCGGACATCGACGAGGTCGGCAAGACCAGCCGGCACGGCACGTTCTTCCAGATGAACGGCAACTTCTCGTTCGGGGACTACTTCAAGGAAGGCGCGATCAAGCTCGCCTGGGAGCTGTCGACGAAGTCGGTCGACGAGGGCGGCTACGGTCTCGACCCGGAGCGGATCTGGCCGACCGTCTACCACGACGACGACGAGGCGTTCGAGCTGTGGAAGGCGCAGGGCGTGCCGCTCGAGCGGATCGTGCGCCGCGGCAAGAAGGACAACTACTGGTCGATGGGCATCCCCGGCCCGGCCGGCCCGTGCTCGGAGCTCTTCTACGACCGTGGTCCGGCCTACGGCAAGGACGGCGGCCCGGAGGTCGACGAGGACCGGTTCATGGAGTTCTGGAACCTGGTCTTCATGCAGTACGAGATCACCGACGTGCGCAGCAAGGAAGACTTCACCATCGTCGGTGACCTGCCGAAGCAGAACATCGACACCGGCATGGGCCTGGAGCGCATCGCGTCGATCCTGCAGGGTGTCGACAACCTCTACGAGATCGACGAGGTGCACCCGGTGCTGGCCCGCGCGGCGGAGCTCACCGGCAAGAAGTACGGCGCGAACTCGGGTCAGGTGGCCGGCGAGTCGCACCCCGACGACGTACGCCTGCGGGTGATCGCCGACCACGTGCGGACCGCGCTGATGCTGATCGGCGACGGCGTCACCCCGTCCAACGAGGGACGCGGCTACGTGTTGCGCCGGATCATGCGCCGGGCGATCCGGGCGATCCGGTTGCTCGGCTGGCAGGACCCGGCGCTGCCGATCCTGCTGCCGATCGCGCGGGACTGCATGTCCCCGTCGTACCCGGAGCTGGCGACCGACTTCGCGCGGATCTCCGACCAGGCGTATGCGGAGGAGGACACCTTCCGCTCGACGCTGAAGGCGGGCACCACGATCCTGGACACCGCGATCAGTGACACCAAGAAGGCGGGCGGCGCGAAGCTGGCCGGCGACAAGGCGTTCCAGCTGCACGACACGTACGGCTTCCCGATCGACCTGACCCTGGAGATCGCGGCCGAGCAGGGCCTGAAGGTCGACGAGGACGGTTTCCGGGCGCTGATGGCCGACCAGCGGTCGCGGGCCAAGGCGGACGCGAAGGCGCGCAAGACCGGCCACGCGGACCTGTCGGTGTTCCGGACGGTGCTGGACGCGCACGGGCCGACCGACTGGCTGGCGTACCAGACGCTGGAGACCGATTCGCGGGTGCTGGGCATCCTCGGCGAGCAGGGTCCGGTCACCACGGCTGCGTCCGGTGAGATCGTCACGGTGTTCCTGGACAAGACCCCGTTCTACGCGGAGTCGGGTGGTCAGGCGCCGGACGCGGGCACGATCGTCGCGCCGGGCGCGAAGGCCGAGGTGATCGACGTGCAGCGTCCGGTCAAGGGCCTGGTCGCGCACAAGGTGCGGGTGCTCGAGGGTGAGCTGGCGGTCGACGACGGCGTGCACGCCCAGGTCGACCACGAGTGGCGGGTCGGTGCGCGTCAGGCGCACTCCGGCACGCACGTGATCCACGCGGCGCTGCGTGAGGTGCTCGGCCCCACCGCGCTGCAGTCGGGTTCGTACAACCGGCCGGGTTATCTGCGTCTGGACTTCGCGTGGCGTGGCGGTCTGTCGCCGGTGACCCGCAGCGAGATCGAGGAGGTCTCCAACCGGGCGATCCGTTCCGACCTGCCGGTCAGCGCGAAGCTGATGACGCTGGGCGAGGCCAAGGAGCTGGGTGCGATCGCGCTGTTCGGCGAGACGTACGACGACACGGTCCGCGTGGTCGAGATCGGTGGCCCGTTCTCCCGTGAGCTGTGCGGTGGCACCCACGTCGACCGGTCGGCGCAGATCGGCACGTTGGCGATCACCGGCGAGTCGTCGGTGGGTGCCGGGCAGCGTCGTGTCGAGGCGGTCACCGGCATCGAGGCGTTCCGCTACCTGGCCCGGGAACGTGACCTGGTGTCGCGTCTGGCGGAGCTGCTGAAGGTTCCGGTGGATCAGGTACCGGACCGGGTCGAGCAGACCGTCACGGCGCTGCGCGACGCGGAGAAGGAGCTGGAGAAGCTCCGGGCGCAGATGGTGCTGGGCGGCGCGGCGACGCTCGCCGAGCAGGCGAAGGATCTGGGCGGCGTGGCGTATGTCGGGACCGAGGCGCCGGAGGGTGCCGGCGGCAACGACGTCCGGACCCTGGCGCAGGAGATCCGCGGCAAGATCGATGGATCACGCCCTGCTGTGGTGGCGGTGACGGCGCGTGCCAATGGCAAGGCGTCACTCATCGTGGCGATCAACAGTGCGGCGCGTGAGCGTGGCCTGGCGGCGTCCGACCTGGTCAAGGCGGCTCTCTCGGGTCGTGGCGGGGGCAATGCGGACCTTGCTCAGGGTGGCGGCGTGCCCGCCGGGGATGCCGCTAAGCTCTTGGGCGCGATCGAGAAGGCGATCATCGAAGCGAGCTGATAGCGGCTCCGGCCGATCGGTGGCTACTCTTCGCACCAAAGCTTGATCGGACTTGGAGGCGCGTGTTGCAGCTGTGCAGGATGAAGGCGTGACGCAGACCTTCGTTCGGGGCGTTCGCCTCGGCGTGGACGTGGGCCAGGTGCGTGTCGGGGTCGCCAAGTGCGATCCCGACGGCATCCTGGCCAGTCCGGTGATGACCGTGCCCCGTGACCGGGAGACCGCCGCGGACGGCACGCCGACGGACATGACGGAACTGATCCGGCTGGCGGCCGAGCACGAGGCGGTCGAGTTCGTGGTCGGTCTTCCGGTGGCGCTCAACGGGCGCGAGGGCGTGGCGGCCGGCCACGTCCGTGCGTATGCTGACCGGCTCAGTGAGCTGGTCGCCCCGTTGCCGGTCGTGTTGACCGACGAGCGCATGTCCACCGTCGTCGCCAGCCGCAGGTTGTCCGAGCGGGGCGTCAAGGGCCGGCGACAGCGTGCCGTGGTGGATCAGGCGGCGGCTGTCGAGATTCTGCAGAGTTGGCTCAACGCGCAGCGGAGGCAGAGCTAATTGATCGACGAGCAGCAGGACCTCAAATTCGAGGACAACGAGGACCCCGGGCGATGGCGACATCGTAAGAAGCAGGGGGGCAGCAGGACCTTTCTGGCTTTCTTCATGGTTCTGGTGCTCTTCGGTGCTCTCGGTGGTGGCGCCTGGTACGGCTACGACAAGGTGAAGGGCTTCTTCGGCGGCGCCGATTACGCCGGGCCCGGTTCGGGTGAGGCGATCGTCGAGGTCAAGGAGGGCGACAGCGCCACGGCCATCGCGAACACGCTGTACGAGGCGGGCGTGGTGGAGAGCGCGAAGGCGTTCGTGAGCGCGGCCAAGGACAACGCCGACAGCCAGAAGATCCAGGTCGGGGAGTACAAGCTCAAGAAGCAGATGAAGGCGAGCGACGCTCTCCTGATGCTGCTCGACCTGAAGAACAAGAACGTCAGCACGGTGACCATCCCCGAGGGGTGGACGTCCATGCAGGTGTTCGACAAGCTGGCGGAGGCGACCGGGATCGACCGGGCGGATTTCGTGAAGGCCGCCAAGGACCCCGCCGGGCTGGGCATGCCGGCCGAGTGGTTCAAGCGCAAGGACGGCATCAAGGTCGACAAGACGTCGATCGAGGGCTTCCTCTACCCGGCGACGTACGAGATTCCCAAGGACGCCACGGCCGAGAGCATCCTCAAGATCTTCATCAAGAACTTCCTGAACGAGATGGAAAAGATCAAGTTCGTCGACACGGTGCAGGAGAAGCTCAACATCTCGCCGTACGAGGCGCTGGTCGCAGCGTCCATCGCGCAGGTGGAGGGCCTTCTCGCCGAGGACATGGGCCCGATCGCCCGGGTGCTGTACAACCGGGTCTACACCGGTGACTTCCCCTGCAACTGCCTGCAGCTCGACAGCACGGTCAACTACTGGCTGCGGCTGAACGGCAAGGAGGGCAAGTCCTCGGAGAAGCTGACCATCTCCGAGATGCACGGCGAGAACAACCCGTACCGGTACAACGTCCCCGGCATGTCGATCACCCCGATCAGCAACCCCGGTGACGTGGCTCTGCGTGGCGCGATGAACCCGAAGAAGAGCCCCTACTTCTTCTTCGTGACGATCGACGACAAGGGCAAGACGGCGTACGGGAAGACGTTCGCCGAACACGAGGCGAACATCAAGATCGCCTGCAAGAACGGCATCCCCATCTGCTGACCGGTGGTGGAGAGCGTCTGCCGACTGGTGGATGAAAGCGACGAAACGGCGGCCGCCGGGAGATTTTTCTCCCGGCGGCCGCCGCGTTTCGTGTCCGGAGGCGCTGCGTTAGGCACAGTGCTCCGCGCCGAACGCCCCCACTGTCGGTTACCGCCGTGTAAGCAACCGGTGGCAGGGGTGGGCGGTGGGGCATCGATGTGGGTATGGTGCCCGTCAGTGCCAGGAGAACGTCCTGGCTGACGGGAGGGTGTCGACCGCGGTTATCGGGGCATCCCAGAGGGGTCTTCGGAGCCGGCCGGCGTACAGCGGAGGCGAACGACATGATCGACGAACTGGATGTGGCGTTCGAAGAGGATGCCGAGCAGGGAAGAGCCGGGCGGGCGCGCCGGAACGACAAGGGGCGCGGCCGCACCGCTGTGGCGTTCGTGATGACCTTCCTGCTGCTCGCGTCGCTGGGTGGCGGCGTCTACTTCGGATACACCAAGGTCAAGAGCTTCTTCGTCGCCGCGGACTACAGCGGTCCCGGCACCGGCGTGGTCGAGGTGTCCATCCCCAAGAGCGCGTCGCTCACCGAGATCGGCAACGTGCTGGTCGAGGCGGACGTCATCAAGAGCACCAAGGCGTTCCTGGACGCGGCCGAGGCCGAGCCGAAGAGCAAGAACATCCAGTCCGGCACCTTCAACCTGCGCAGCCAGATGTCCGGCGCGGCGGCCCTGTCCCTGATGCTCGACCCGGCGGCCCGGGTGAGCAAGGGCGTGACGATCCCGGAGGGCTGGACCGCCAAACAGGTCTACGCCATGCTGGCCAAGACGACCGGAATCCCGGTGGCCGACTTCCAGGAGGCGGCGAAGGACCCGGAGGGCCTGGGCGTCCCGGACTGGTGGTTCAAACGGACCGACGGCAGGCCGGTGGCCAAGAGCCTCGAGGGTTTCCTCTTCCCGGACACCTACGAGTTCGACCCCAAGGCGACCGCTCCGCAGATCCTGAGCACCATGATCGAGCACTTCCTCACCGTGACCGGTGAGCTCGGATTCGCGGATGATGCGCAGAAGAACCTTTCGATCTCGCCGTACGAGGCGCTGATCACGGCGTCGCTGTCCCAGGCCGAGGCCGGCATCGCGGGCGACCTGCCCAAGATCTCCCGGGTCGCGTACAACCGGGCGTACAAGGAGAAGATCCCGCTCCAGTTCGACGTGACGACGAACTACTGGCTGCAACTGAACGGCAAGGACGGCAAGCACTCCGGCAAGCTCACCACCGCCGAGATGACCGACCCGAAGAACCCGTACAACACCGAGAACAAGGTCGGGCTGCCGGTCGGGCCGATCAACAACCCTGGCCGGGCGGCGCTGCAGGGAGCGCTCAAGCCGACCCCGGGACCCTGGTTGTTCTTCGTCGCCATCGACAAGAGCGGACGGTCCGCATTCGCGGTCACCAACGAGGAACACAACCGGAATGTCGTCAAGGCCTGTGCCAACGGCGTACCTCTCTGCAACGAGTGACAGTCGGTTGGTCCCGATTTCCCATTCCGTAGAGTGAGCGCGTGCAGAGCCAAGACGAGAATCCGACTTCCGGCCGTAAGGCCGCGGTGTGCGGTAAGCCGATCGCCCACTCGCTGTCCCCGGTGATCCACCAAGCCGGGTTCGCCGCGAGCGGGCTCTCCGGATGGACGTACGAGGCGATCGAGTGCGCCGAGTCCGAGCTTCCCGACCTGGTGGCGGGTCTCGGACCGGAATGGGCCGGTTTGTCGCTCACCATGCCGCTCAAGGAAGTGGCCCTGCGAGTGGCCACCCAGGCGACGCCCGCCGCGGTCGCCGCCGGTGTCGCCAACACGCTGGTCCGCCAGCCCGACGGGACATGGCACGCCGACAACACCGACATCCCGGGCATGGTGCACGTGCTGCGGGAGGCCGGCCTGGGCATCAGCGTCGGCCGGCACGCCGCCAAGGCGTCCACCGAGGAACCCCCGAAGATCACCATTCTGGGCGGCGGCGGCACCGCCCGGGCAGCCATCGCGGCCGCGGCCGACCTCGGCGCGGAGAGCGTGACCGTGGTGACCCGGCGGCCCGACGCCCGCCTGGAACTGGCCAAGGTCGCCGCCACGCTGAACCTCGGCTTCGAGGGCGTGAACTGGGCCGACGCCGTGCCGGCCTTCGACGCCGACGCGGTCGTGGCCACCGTGCCCAAGGGTGCCTCCGACGAACTCGCCGACAAGATCAAGTGGCGGCCGGGGTCGGTGCTGTTCGACGCGCTCTACGACCCGTGGCCGACCGCACTGGCGGCGTCGGCGATGAAGTCGGGCGTGTCGGTCGTGTCCGGGCTCGACCTGTTGATCGCCCAGGCGCTCAGCCAGTTCGAGCAGTTCACCGGGGTACGCTCGGCGCCGCAGGAGGCGATGCGGACCGCCCTCGACGAGGCCGTCCGCAAGCGCACCCAGTTCATCGACTGAGGAACCCCGGGCGTGGTGACTTCCGGCGTGCCGCTGCTGAAGTCACCACGCTGCCGGAGCCGCGTCACGGCCTCGCACCGCGGTGAGAGGCCGCGCTGGTAGCTCCGGGACGCCGGTAGCTCGTACCCGATGAATGGTCCGCTGGGCGGGACGAGGGTGACCGTATGCCGGGAGGCCGGCGGGGCGTGGGAGACTGGGCGCGTGTTGCGCTGGCTAACCGCAGGTGAATCTCACGGACCGGCGCTCGTCGCGCTGATGGAAGGCGTTCCCGCCGGGATCGAGGTGACGAGCGAGGACATCACCCGTGATCTCGTGCGCCGTCGTCTCGGCTACGGTCGTGGCGCCCGGATGAAGTTCGAGCAGGACGAAATCGAGATCATCGGTGGCGTCCGGCACGGCCGCACCCTCGGCAGCCCGGTCGCCATCCGCGTCGGCAACACCGAATGGCCCAAGTGGCAGACGGTGATGGCCGCCGACCCGGTCGACCCGGAACTCCTCGCCGCCCAGTCGCGCAACGCCCCGCTGACCCGGCCCCGCCCCGGTCACGCCGATCTGGCCGGCATGCAGAAATACGGCCACACCGACGCCCGCCCGATCCTGGAGCGCGCCAGTGCCCGGGAGACCGCGGCCCGCGTCGCCGTCGGCGTCGTCGCCAAACAGCTGATCCGCCAGGCACTCGGCATCGAGATCGTCTCGCACGTCATCGAACTCGGTTCGGTGGCCGCCAAGACCGGCCTGGTCCCCACGCCCGACGACTTCGACCGCATCGACGCCGACCCGCTGCGCTGCCTCGACCCGGAGGCCAGCGCCCGCATGGTCGCCGAGGTCGACGCCGCGAAGAAGGACGCCGACACCCTCGGCGGCATCGTCGAGGTCCTCGCCTACCAGGTCCCGCCCGGCCTCGGCTCGCACGTCCAGTGGGACCGCAAGCTCGACGCCCGCCTGGCGACCGCCCTGATGTCCATCCAGTCGGTCAAGGGCGTCGAGATCGGCGACGGCTTCACCCAGGCCCGCTCGCGCGGCTCGGTCGCCCACGACGAGATCGTCCCCGGCCCCGACGGCGTCAAGCGCATCACCGACCGGGCCGGCGGCCTGGAAGGCGGCATCACCAACGGCGAGCCGCTGCGCGTCCGCGCCGCCCTCAAGCCGATCTCCTCGCTGAACCGGGCACTGCAGACCGTCGACATCACCACCGGTGAGGCCACCACCGCGATCAACCAGCGTTCCGACGTCTGCGCGGTCCCGGCCGGCGCCGTCGTCGCCGAGGCGATGGTCGCCCTGGTCCTCGCCGAAGCCGCCACCGAGAAGTTCGGCGGCGACTCGGTCGCCGAGATCCGCCGCAACCTCGACTCCTACCTGTCGAACCTGGTCTTCCGCTGATGGCCCCGGTCGCCGTCCTGGTCGGCGTGATGGGCGCCGGCAAGACGACCGTCGGCCAGTCGGTGGCCCAGATCCTCGGCGTCCCCTTCGCCGACACCGACCTGATCATCGAGGCCGAGGTGGGCAAGCCCATCCCGGAGATCTTCGTCGAGGACGGCGAGGCGGCGTTCCGCGCCCGCGAGCGGACCACCGTGGCAAGCTGCCTGGAGACCTTCGAGGGCGTGCTCGCGCTGGGCGGCGGAGCGATCCTCGACGAGGGTACGCGCAAACTCCTCGCCGACCAGACGGTCGTCTACCTGTCGGTGGAGCTGACGGACGCGCTCAAGCGGGTGGGGCTGGGAGCGGGCCGTCCGTTGCTGGCCCTGAACCCGCGGGCGACACTCAAGCACCTGCTGGAGCAGAGGCGCCCGCTGTACCTGGAGGTGGCGACCCACGTGATCCCGACCGACGGCCGGGCTCCCGAGGAGATCGCTCCCGAGGTGGCAGCCCTGCTCCGCTCCTGATTGCCGCAGGACGAGGAGTCGGTCGCATCCGTGTGGGGACGGCCGCCGGGCCTCCTCACGGCCTGACGGACCCTTTTCAAGCGATCCACGAGGTGGAACCCGCGGCGGGTGGGACACCGGGGACGGAAAGGCGCGGATAGGGTACGGCCGTGGTGACGCGGATTCCGGTGACGGGCGACCGGCCTTACGAGGTGGTCGTCGGGCGTGGGCTGGCGGGCGAACTGCCCGAGATGATCGACGGCGCGGCCCGGGTGGCGGTGATCCATCCGCCGACGCTGCGGGATCGGGCGCGAGCCGTCGCCGACGCGGCCGGGGTGGCGACGGTGGTGCCGATCGAGGTGCCGGACGCCGAGGCGGGCAAGACCGTCGAGGTGGCGGCCCGCTGCTGGGATGCGCTGGGCGAGGCCGGTTTCACGCGTACCGATGTGGTGGTCGGTGTCGGCGGTGGGGCCACCACCGACCTGGCCGGTTA
Source organism: Actinoplanes sp. NBRC 101535 (assembly GCF_030269225.1). Taxonomy (NCBI): domain Bacteria; kingdom Bacillati; phylum Actinomycetota; class Actinomycetes; order Micromonosporales; family Micromonosporaceae; genus Actinoplanes; species Actinoplanes sp. NBRC 101535. Next base: position 36,183 of record NZ_BSSY01000022.1, read on the forward strand.
CGTTGCGGCGGCCTGGCTGCGCGGGGTGCGCTGGGTGCCGGTGTCGACGTCGGTGGCGGGCATGGTCGACGCCGCGGTCGGCGGCAAGACCGCGGTGAACATCGGCGCGGGCAAGAACCTGGTCGGTGCGTTCCACCCGCCGGCCGGGGTGATCTGCGACCTGGACGCCCTGGACACGCTGCCGGCTCAGGACATCGCGGCGGGAATGGCCGAGGTGGCCAAGGGCGGGTTCATCGCCGACCCGCGGATCCTGGAGCTGATCGAGGCGGATCCCGCGCAGGCCCTGGACCCACGGTCGGACGTGCTGCGTGAGCTGGTCGTCCGCAAGATCCAGGTGAAGGCGGACGTGGTCGGTGTCGACCTCGAGGAGTCCGGGCTGCGGGAGATCCTGAACTACGGGCACACGCTGGGTCACGCGATCGAGCGCCGCGAGAAGTACACGTGGCGGCACGGCAACGCGATCGCGGTCGGGTTGATCTTCGCCGCGGAGCTGGGCCGGCTCACCGGACGGCTGGACGACGCCACGGCGGACCGGCATCGGACGGTGCTGGAGTCGTTGGGGCTGCCCACGGCGTACCCGGAAGAAGCCTGGACCGATCTCCTGCCCGCGATGCGCGTCGACAAGAAGGCGCGGGCGGCGACCTTGCGGTTCGTGGTCCTGGACGGCCTGGCGAAGCCGGGCATCCTGGCCGGGCCGGACGAGGAGCTGTTGAAGCGGGCGTACGCGGCGGTGGCGCGATGACCCGTGTGGCGAGTGTGCCGGAAACGGCGGTGGCGCGATGATCTACGTGCTGAACGGGCCGAACCTGGGCCGGCTGGGCCTGCGGGAGCCGGGGGTGTACGGCTCGGCGACGTACCAGGACCTGGCCGACCTGTGCCAGACCGTCGCCGACGACCTGGGTGTCACGGTCGAGGTGCGGCAGACGAACGCCGAGCACGAGATGCTCGAGTGGCTCTACCAGGCGGCCGACGAGGGCGCCGACGTGGTGCTCAATCCGGGCGCCTGGACGCACTACAACTATGCGGTTCGGGATGCCTGCGCGATGTTGCGGGGCAAACTGGTGGAGGTGCACATCTCGAACGTGCACGCCCGGGAGGAGTTCCGGCATCGATCGGTGATCTCCGCGGTGGCCACCGGCGTGATCGCCGGCCTGGGCTTCGACGGTTACCGGTTGGCGCTGGAGCACATCGCCAGGTAGACCCGGTTCGCTCCGGAGGGGTTCACGCCGGTAGACTCGTTCGGTCACCGATACGCATCAAAACCAAGGCAGGACATGGCTTCCACCAACGACCTGAAGAACGGCCTGGTTCTCAATCTCGACGGAGAGCTGTGGACCGTCGTGGAGTTCCAGCACGTCAAGCCCGGTAAGGGTCCGGCCTTCGTGCGCACGACGCTGAAGCATGTCCTGTCCGGCAAGGTCGTCGACAAGACGTTCAACGCCGGCACCAAGGTCGAGACGGCGACCGTGGACAAGCGCACGATGCAATACCTGTACAAAGACGGCGAAGACTTCATCTTCATGGATCTGGACACGTTCGACCAGATTCCGGTCTCCGGCGGCACCGTCGGGGAGAACGCCAACTACCTGCTGCCCGAGGCGGAGGCCACGGTCGCCACGCACGAGGGTGTGCCGCTCTACATCGAGCTGCCGACCAGCGTGTTCCTCGAGGTCACCTACACCGAGCCGGGTCTGCAGGGTGACCGTTCGACCGGCGGCACCAAGCCGGCGACCATCGAGACCGGCGCGACCGTTCAGGTCCCGCTCTTCATCACCACCGGCGAGAAGATCAAGGTCGACACCCGCGACGGCCGCTACCTCGGCCGCAGCTGATGGCGGAAGGTCCCAAGAAGGAACGGCTCGCGCGTCGCAAGGCGCGTAAGCGAGCACTCGACGTCCTCTTCGAGGCCGACCTGCGTGATCTGCCGCCGAGTCAGGTTCTGGTCACCTACCTGGATCGGATTGCGAAGCCGCACCCCGAGCATCTCGCTTATGCGATCACCCTGATCGAGGGGGTCGCTCAGCATCTGAACCGGATCGATGAGCTGATCGCGAGTTACGCGGAGGGCTGGACGATCGACCGGATGCCGGCGGTGGATCGGAACCTCGCCCGGATCGCGGTCTACGAACTGTTGTTCGTGCCGGAGGTCGACGACCCGGTGGCGATCACCGAGGCGGTCGAGCTGGCGAAGGAGATGTCGACGGATGACAGTCCGCGTTTCCTGAACGGTCTGCTGGACCGGATCGCGGCGTTCGCCACGCGGTGACAAGTGCTTCACGACGGCCCGGACTCTTGGAGTCCGGGCCGTTCTTGATGTCTGGCCTTTTCCAAGATCGCTCGCAGGAGGGCTCCTGGAGAAGCGGGTGCGCGGAGGGTGACCGGGGTTACCGTCGGGGGCCGAAAAGCGGCACACGGCCGTCTGAGGCCGATAAGACGACGATGATTGCCGATCCTGCGCGTTGTTGTGAGTTTCGTGGTGGTCCGGCGTCGGAAGTCCACACGATCAAAGAAAACCGGTCAGTAACTTATCGAAGTGGTTACCGGCTGATGGACACACGAAAGCCCGCGTCGCAGCGCGACGCGGGCTCGGGTGACGGTGCTCAGCTGGCGAAGAACGCCCGGGGGTCGGCCACCAGGACGCCCTGCTCGGTCAGGCGCTCGATGAGGCCGGACGGCGAGATGTCGTACACGATGGCGAGCGCGCGCAGATCGTCGGCGCGGATCGAGAGGACCCGGCCGTTGTAGTCACCGCGCTGCTGCTGGATGGCTCGCGCGTAACGAGCCACGTAGGCGAGGTCCTCGCCGGTGGTGTCGTAGAGCTTCTCGAGATCCAGGACGATCTTGTTGGTCGCCTCCAGGCGGATGCCACTGCCGTCGGGCAGCAGCTCGGAGACGGGGACGCGGTAGAAGTCGGCCAGCTCGGCCAGGCGCGAGACGGTCACGGCACGGTCGCCGCGCTCGTACGAGCCCACGACCACTGCTTTCCAGCGGCCGTTGGACTTCTCTTCGACGCCCTGCAGGGACAGGCCCTGCTGCTGGCGGATGGAGCGCAGGCGAGCGCCCAGCGACTTGGCGTACTCAGACGGCATACGGACACTCCCAGTGCTGTGCTGGCCCGGAGGGTTCTTTCCTCACGGATCGCTACGCTGCGTGACGGTACGGAGTTTGCGACCGCCGGTCAAGTGTTGGTTACCGATGAGTCGCACGGGCCGCACCAAAGTAACCGGCTGTATCCCTAGTCGCGAGGAATTGTCCGGACTGCTCCAGTCAGGCACGTCACCATAATCAACGCTGCGTCCACTGGTAACGTAGCGTCAGCCATCGGGTCGCCCGTTTCCGGGGTGGGCCCGACCAGACGTCCTTTAACGACCCGTCCCGTGAGGCGGGGAAGGAGGTCCGCCGTGGCACAGCCACGCGCAGACGCGCCTAGCAAGATCATTTTAGAGGGGTCCGACCTGCACAGGGTCGTCGATCGCATCGCTCATCAGATCCTCGAGAAGACCTCCGGCGCCACCGGCACCGTGCTTCTCGGCATCCCCACCCGCGGTGTCCCGCTCGCGCACCGGCTCGCCGCCCGGATTCACGCCTTCGAGGGCGTCGACGTGCCGGTGGGATCGCTGGACATCACGCTGTACCGCGACGACCTGCGGATGCGTGCCACCCGCGCGCTCGGCAAGACCGAGCTGCCGCCCGGGGGCATCGACGGGCTGCGGGTCATCCTGGTCGACGACGTGCTGTTCTCCGGACGCTCCGTGCGGGCCGCCCTGGACGCACTCAACGACATCGGCCGGCCGAGTTCGGTGCAGCTCGCGGTGCTGGTCGATCGCGGACACCGGCAGCTGCCGATCCGGGCCGACTACGTCGGTAAGAACATTCCGACGGCACTCGCCGAGAGCGTCAAGGTCACCCTCACCGAGGTCGACGGCAGCGACGAGGTCCGGCTGATCGGGGGCCTCTCGTGATCCGGCACCTGCGCTCGGCCGCCGATCTGGATGCCGCCGACGCCACGTTGATCCTGGACACGGCCGGTGAGATGGCATCGCTGACCGGTGGCCGCGAGGTCAAGAAGCTCCCGGCCCTGCGCGGCCGGACAGTGGTGAACCTCTTCTACGAGGACTCCACGCGTACCCGCATCTCGTTCGAGGCGGCCGCCAAGCGCCTCTCCGCGGATGTGATCAATTTCTCCGCTAAAGGGTCGAGTGTCTCAAAAGGTGAGAGCCTCAAGGACACCGCGCTGACGCTGCAGGCCATGGGCGCCGACGCCGTGGTGATCCGGCACCCGGCCAGTGGCGCCCCGCACCGGCTGGCCGAATGGGTGGACGGCTCGGTGGTCAACGCCGGCGACGGCACCCACGAGCACCCGACGCAGGCGCTGCTCGACGCGTACACGATGCGCTCGCGGATGGGCCGTCTCGACGGCCTGCGGGTCGCCATCGTCGGGGACGTGCTGCACAGCCGGGTCGCCCGCTCGAACGTCCTGCTGCTCACCACGCTCGGCGCGCAGGTCACCCTGGTCGGCCCGCCGACGCTGATCCCCCTGGACGTGGCCGCCGCCCTGTCGGAGAAGACGCAGGTCAGCTACGACCTGGACGCGGTCGTTCCGGACAGCGACGTGGTGATGATGCTGCGCGTGCAGTCCGAGCGGATGCAGGACTCGTACTTCCCGTCGGCCCGTGAGTACAGCCGTCGCTACGGCCTCGACGTCGCTCGGCTCCGCAAGATGCCGGAACACGCGATCGTCATGCACCCCGGGCCCATGAACCGCGGGATGGAGATCGCGCCCGAGGTGGCCGACTCGCCCCGTTCCACGATCGTCGAACAGGTCGCCAACGGCGTCAGCGTCCGGATGGCCGTCCTCTACCTGCTCCTGGGAGGCAAGTGATGGCGTACCTGCTCAAGGGCGTCTCGATTCTCGGCGCCGCGCCGGCTGATCTTTTTATTCATGAAGGCGTCATCTCCGACAAACCGGTCGAAGGCGCCGAAGTGATCGACGCGACCGGTCTCGTGGCGCTGCCCGGCCTGGTCGACGTGCACACCCACCTGCGCGAACCCGGCCGCGAGGACGCCGAGACGGTGGAGACCGGCTCCCGGGCCGCCGCCCTCGGCGGATACACCGCGGTCTGCGCGATGGCGAACACCTCGCCGGTCGCCGACACCGCCGGCGTGGTCGAGCAGGTCTGGCGACTCGGCCGCGAGGCCGGACTGGTCGACGTGCAGCCGATCGGCGCGGTCACCGTCGGGCTGGCCGGCAAGCAGATGGCCGAGCTCGGCGCGATGGCCAGCTCCGCGGCGAACGTGCGGATCTTCTCCGACGACGGCTTCTGCGTCGCCGACCCGAAACTGATGCGCCGCGCGCTCGAATACGTGAAGGCGTTCGACGGTGTCATCGCCCAGCACGCCGAGGAGCCCCGGCTCACCGAGGGCGCGCAGATGCACGAGGGCGAGGTCAGCACCCGCCTCGGCCTGACCGGCTGGCCCGCGGTCGCCGAGGAGGCGATCATCGCCCGGGACGTGCTGTTGGCCGAGCACGTCGGCAGCCGCCTGCACGTCTGCCACGTGTCCACCGCCGGTTCGGTCGAGGTGCTGCGCCAGGCCAAGGCGCGTGGCGTACGCGTGACCGCCGAGGTCACCCCCCACCACCTCCTGCTCACCGACGAGCTCGCGGCCGGCTACGACCCGGTCTTCAAGGTCAACCCGCCGTTGCGTACGCGCAAGGACGTCGAAGCCCTCCGCCAGGCACTGCGGGACGGGGTCATCGACGTGGTGGCCACCGACCATGCGCCGCACGCGGTCCAGGACAAGGAATGCGAGTGGGCGTACGCCCGGCCCGGCATGCTGGGCCTGGAGACCGCGCTGCCGATCGTGCTCAGTGTGTTCGGGGAGGACTGGGACCTGATCGCCGACCGGATGTCCGTCGCGCCGGCCCGCATCGCCGGGCTGGACGGGCACGGCGGTGACCTGACGAAGGCCGGCACCCCGGCCAACCTGACGCTGGTGGACCCGTCGGTGAGCTGGGTCGTCGACCCGGCCGGACTGGCGAGCCGCAGCCGCAACACGCCGTACGCCGGCACCACGCTGCCGGGTCGCATCGTCGCGACCTTCCTGCGGGGCGAGGCCACGGTTCTGGACGGAAAGGCAGTCAAGTGACCAAGGCGATTCTGGTGCTCGAAGACGGGCGCACATTTCACGGTTCCGCCTACGGCGCTGTCGGGGAGACGTTCGGCGAGGCGGTGTTCACCACCGGCATGACCGGATACCAGGAGACACTGACCGACCCGTCGTTCCACAAGCAGGTCGTGGTGCAGACCGCGCCGCAGATCGGCAACACCGGCGTCAACGACGAGGACGACGAGTCGGACCGGATCTGGGTCGCCGGCTACGTCGTCCGCGACCCGGCCCGCCGGCCCTCCAACTGGCGTTCGCGGGGCGACCTGGGCGAGCGTCTGGCCGCCGAGGGCATCGTCGGGATCAGTGGTGTCGACACCCGCGCGCTCACCCGCCACCTGCGCGAACGCGGCGCTCAGCGGGTCGGCGTCTCGTCGGTCGACCTGGACCCGCAGTCGCTGCTGGCGAAGGTGCGAAACCAGCCGGAGATGCTCGGCGCGGACCTGTCCGCACAGGTCACCACCGCGTCGCGGTACACCGTCGAGGCCGAGGGCGAGCACCGGTACACGGTCGCCGCGCTGGACCTGGGCATCAAGCGCAACGTGTCGCGCCGGCTCGCCGCCCGCGGCGTCACCACGCACATCTTCCCGGCCTCCTCGTCGATCGAGGACCTGCTCGCGGTCAGCCCGGACGCGGTGTTCTTCTCGCCCGGCCCGGGCGACCCGGCGACCGCCGACGGCCCGGTCGCGCTGGCCCGTGAGGTGATGCGCCGTGAGGTGCCGCTGTTCGGCATCTGCTTCGGCAGCCAGATCCTCGGCCGCGCGCTCGGCTTCGGCACCTACAAGCTGGGGTACGGCCACCGCGGCATCAACCAGCCGGTGCTCGACAAGACCACCGGCAAGGTCGAGGTGACCAGCCACAACCACGGTTTCGCGGTCGACGCGCCGCTGAACACCGTGATCGACACCGACTTCGGCGGTGTCGAGGTCTCGCACGTCTGCCTCAACGACGACGTGGTCGAGGGCCTGCGCGGCATCGAGGTGCCCGCCTTCACCGTCCAGTACCACCCCGAGGCCGCCGCCGGCCCGCACGACGCCGACTACCTGTTCGACAGGTTCGTCGAGCTCGTGGAAAAGAAGGGCTGACGCTCATGCCGAAGCGTGAAGATCTCAAGCACATCATGGTGATCGGTTCCGGTCCGATCGTCATCGGCCAGGCCTGCGAGTTCGACTACTCCGGCACCCAGGCCTGCCAGGTCCTGCGGGCCGAGGGCATCCGGGTGTCGCTGGTCAACTCCAACCCGGCCACGATCATGACCGACCCGGAGTTCGCCGACGCCACCTACGTCGAGCCGATCACCCCGGAGTTCGTCGAGCTGGTCATCGCCAAGGAACGCCCGGACGCGATCCTGCCGACCCTGGGTGGCCAGACCGCGCTGAACACCGCGATCGCCCTGCACGAGAACGGTGTCCTGGAGAAGTACGGCGTCGAGCTGATCGGCGCGAACGTCGACGCGATCCGCAAGGGCGAGGACCGTCAGCTCTTCAAGGACATCGTGGCCCTCGCGGGCGGTGAGACGCCGCGCTCGCGGGTCTGCCACTCGATGGACGAGGTCCGCGCGACCGTCGCCGAGATCGGCCTGCCGGTCGTCGTCCGCCCGTCGTTCACCATGGGCGGCCTGGGCTCCGGCATGGCGCACACCGACGAGGACCTGGAGCGCATCGCCGGCTCCGGCCTCGCCGCCTCCCCGGTGACCGAGGTGCTCATCGAGGAGAGCGTGCTCGGCTGGAAGGAGTACGAGCTCGAGCTGATGCGCGACAAGCACGACAACGTCGTGGTCGTCTGCTCGATCGAGAACATCGACCCGATGGGCGTGCACACCGGTGACAGCGTGACCGTGGCCCCGGCCATGACGCTCACCGACCGGGAGTATCAAAAGCTGCGTGACCTGGGCATCGCGGTGCTCCGCGAGGTCGGCGTGGACACCGGCGGCTGCAACATCCAGTTCGCGATCAACCCGGACGACGGCCGGATGATCGTGATCGAGATGAACCCGCGGGTCTCCCGCTCCTCGGCGCTGGCGTCGAAGGCCACCGGCTTCCCGATCGCGAAGATCGCCGCGAAGCTGGCCATCGGCTACACCCTGGACGAGATCCCCAACGACATCACGCTGAAGACCCCGGCCGCCTTCGAGCCGGCCCTCGACTACGTGGTCGTCAAGATCCCGCGGTTCGCGTTCGAGAAGTTCCCCGGCGCGGACAAGGAACTCACCACCACGATGAAGTCGGTCGGCGAGGCGATGAGCCTGGGCCGCAACTTCGCCGAGGCGCTGAACAAGGCGATGCGCTCGATGGAGACCAAGGCCGCCGGTTTCTGGACCGCACCGACCTTCACCGACGTCGACGAGGCGCTCGAGGCGCTGCGGACCCCGCACGACGGCCGGCTCTACACGGTCGAGGCGGCGCTGCGGCTCGGCGCGACCGTCGAGCAGGTGCACGAGGCCAGCGGCCGGATCGACCCGTGGTTCCTGGACGAGATCCAGGCGCTGATCGACCTGCGCGCCGAGATCCTGGCCGCGCCGGTCCTGGACGAGGAGCTGCTGCGCCGGGCGAAGCGGTCCGGCCTGTCCGACCGCCAGCTCGCGACGCTGCGGCCCGAGCTGGCCGGCGAGGACGGCATCCGCGCGCTGCGCCACCGCCTCGGGGTCCGCCCGGTCTACAAGACCGTGGACACCTGCGCGGCCGAGTTCCAGGCGGACACCCCGTACCACTACTCGTCGTACGACGAGGAGACCGAGGTGGCGCCGAGCGACCGGCCGAAGGTGCTCATCCTGGGCTCCGGGCCGAACCGGATCGGGCAGGGCATCGAGTTCGACTACTCGTGCGTGCACGCGGTGATGGCACTCCGCGGCGCCGACTACGAGACCGTGATGATCAACTGCAACCCGGAGACGGTCTCCACCGACTACGACACCGCGGACCGGCTCTACTTCGAACCGCTCACCTTCGAGGACGTCCTCGAGGTGTTCCACGCCGAGGACAGCTCCGGCAAGGCGGCCGGCGGCCCCGGCGTGATCGGCGTGATCGTGCAGCTCGGCGGCCAGACCCCGCTGGGCCTGGCGAACCGGCTCAAGGCCGCGGGTGTGCCGATCGTCGGCACCTCGCCCGAGTCGATCGACCTGGCCGAGGACCGCGGACTGTTCGGCGCCCTGCTGAACGAGAACGGCCTGCGCTCGCCGGACCACGGCACCGCCGTCTCGTTCGCCGAGGCCAAGGCGATCGCCGACAACATCGGCTACCCGGTGCTGGTCCGCCCGTCGTACGTGCTCGGCGGCCGCGGCATGGAGATCGTCTACGACGAGCCGACGCTGCGGGACTACATCGACCGGGCCACCGAGATCTCCCCGGACCACCCGGTGCTCGTCGACCGGTTCCTGGACGACGCCATCGAGATCGACGTGGACGCGCTCTGCGACGCCGACGGCGAGGTCTACCTCGGCGGCGTGATGGAACACATCGAGGAGGCCGGCATCCACTCCGGCGACTCGGCCTGCACGCTGCCGCCGATCACCCTGGCCGCATCCCACATCGCCGAGGTCCGCCGGTACACCGAGGCGCTGGCCCGGGGCATCGGCGTGCGCGGCCTGATGAACGTCCAGTACGCGCTCAAGGACGAGACGCTCTACGTGCTGGAGGCCAACCCGCGCGCCTCGCGGACGGTCCCGTTCGTCTCCAAGGCCACGGCCGTCCCGCTCGCCAAGGCGGCCGCCCGGATCATGCTCGGGGCGACCATCGCCGACCTGCGCGCCGAGGGCCTCCTGCTGCCCACCGGTGACGGCGGCGTGGTGCCCGAGGGCGCGCCGATCGCGGTCAAGGAGGCGGTGCTGCCGTTCAAGCGGTTCCGCACCCCGGCCGGCAAGAGCGTGGACAACCTGCTCAGCCCGGAGATGAAGTCGACCGGCGAGGTGATGGGCATCGACGCCGGCTTCGGTCAGGCGTTCGCCAAGTCGCAGGCGGCGGCGTACGGCTCGCTGCCCACCAGCGGCAAGGTCTTCGTCTCGGTGGCCAACCGGGACAAGCGCGCGATGGTCTTCCCGGTGAAGCGGCTCGCCGATCTGGGCTTCACCATCGTCACCACGGCCGGCACCGGCGAGGTCCTGCGCCGGTACGGCATCGAGTGCGAGATCGTCCCGAAGCACTACGAGAACCCGGGACAGCGCAACGCCGTCGAGCTGATCCTGGCCGGCGAGATCTCGCTGATCATCAACACCCCGCAGGGCTCCGGTGCCAGCGCCCGTCTCGACGGGTACGAGATCCGCAGCGCCGCCGTCACCGCGGACGTCCCGAGCGTCACCACCGTGCCCGGCGCGTCCGCCGCGGTGATGGGCATCGAGGCCCTCCGCAACGGCGACATGAGTGTCCGCCCGTTGCAGGAGCTGCACGCGACCCTCCGGGGCACCAACTAGCACCAACGGAAAGGCCCACTCCCTTGAATCTCTTCGCGAACGTCGCCCGGCCGGTCCTGTTCCGGCTGGGCGGCGGGGACGCCGAGCACGCCCACGAGTGGACGCTGAAGCGCCTCGCCGCGCTGCCCGCGCCGGCGCTGGCCGCGATGCGCAGCCGGTACGCGTTCTCCGCCCCGGTGGACGTCTTCGGCGTCCGCTTCCCGAACCGGGTCGGCCTGGCCGCCGGGATGGACAAGAACGGGATCGCGCTCTCGGCCTGGCCGGCGCTCGGCTTCGGGTTTGTCGAGGTCGGCACGGTCACCGCGAAGCCGCAGCCGGGCAACGAGCGCCCGCGGCTGTTCCGGCTCCGGGAGAGCGAAGCGATCATCAACCGGATGGGCTTCAACAACGAGGGCGCGGCGGCACTGGCCGAGCGGCTGGCCGAGGTGGGGCCGCTGCCGGTGCCGCTGGGTGTCTCGCTCGGCAAGTCCAAGGTGACGCCGCTGGAGGACGCCGTCGAGGACTACCTGACGTCCTACCGGCTGCTGCACCCGTACGCCGACTACATCGCGGTGAACGTCTCCTCGCCCAACACGCCCGGCCTGCGCACCCTGCAGGACAAGGACGCGCTGGCGGGGCTGCTGAAGGCGCTGACCGGCCCGGTGCCGGTGCTGGTGAAGATCGCCCCGGACCTGACCGAGCCGGCCATCGCCGAGCTGCTGGAGGTCTGCCTGTCGCACGGCGCGGCCGGCCTGATCGCCACCAACACCACGCTGGGCCGTGACGGGCTGGCCGAGACGGACCAGGAGCTGGCCGGTGAGGCCGGTGGCCTGTCCGGCAAGCCGCTGACCGAGCGGGCCCGCGAGGTGGTCAAGTTCGTGCACGACGAGACCGGCGGCAAGCTGCCGATCATCGGGGTCGGCGGGATCATGGCGGTCGACGACGCGGCCCGGATGCTCGACGCCGGAGCCTCGCTGGTGCAGCTCTACAGCGGGTTCATCTACCGCGGGCCGGACCTGGTCCGGGCGGTCGCCCGCGGCGCCCGCCCGATCCGGTCGCACCGGGCTCCCCGGAACCGATGACCGCCGGGCGCGATCTGCTCGCGCTCGACCGCGCCCACGTCTGGCACCCGTACGGGCCGATGCCGGGGCGCAGCGAGCCCTACCTGGTGGAGAGCGCCGAGGGGGTGCGCCTGCGGCTGTCCGGCGGCCGGGAGGTGGTCGACGGGATGTCGTCCTGGTGGGCGGCGATCCACGGGTACCGCCACCCGGTGCTGGACGCGGCGCTGACCGATCAGGCGGGACGGATGAGCCACGTGATGTTCGGCGGGCTCACCCACGAACCGGCGATCACGCTGGCCCGCACCCTGGTGGAGATCACGCCGCCGGGACTTGCGCACGTGTTCCTCTGCGACTCCGGCTCGGTCGGCGTGGAGGTGGCGGTCAAGATGGCGCTGCAGGCCCAGCGGGCGCGGGGTCTGCCCGGCCGGCGGCGGCTCGCCACCTGGCGCGGCGGCTACCACGGCGACACCTTCCACCCGATGAGTGTCTGCGACCCCGAGGGCGGCATGCATGCCCTCTGGACCGGGGTTCTTCCGGTCCAGGTCTTCGCGGCTCCGCCTCCTGCGGGGTACGAGCCGGAGTACGCCGCCGCCCTGACCGCCATGATCGAGGAGCACGCGGACGAACTGGCCGCGGTGATCGTCGAACCGGTGGTGCAGGGTGCCGGCGGGATGCGCTTCCACGATCCGGAGTACCTGCGGGTGCTGCGGGAGGCGACCGCCGCCCACGGCATCTTCCTGATCTTCGACGAGATCGCCACGGGGTTCGGCCGGACCGGGGAGCTCTTCGCGGCGGAGCACGCCGGTGTCAGCCCGGACATCATGTGCCTCGGGAAGGCGCTCACCGGGGGATACCTGACCCTGGCGGCCACCCTGTGCACCACCGAGGTCGCCGAGGCGGTCTCCGCGGGCGAGGGGGGCGGCCTGGCGCACGGGCCGACCTTCATGGGCAACCCGTTGGCCTGTGCGGTGGCGAACGCCTCGCTCGGCCTCCTGGCGGACGGGGGGTGGCGTTCGGACGTACCCCGCATCGAAGGCTTGTTGCGGGACGGCCTGGAGCCGCTGCGCGGGGCGCGAGGGGTCGCCGACGTCCGCGTCCTGGGCGCGATCGGCGTGATCCAGATGGACCACGACGTGGATCTTCCGCGGGCCACCGCGGCGGCCGTGGCCGAGGGCGTCTGGCTGCGCCCGTTCCGGAACCTGATCTACACCATGCCGCCGTACGTGGCGGCCGACGACGACATCGCCCGGATCACCGCCGGCATCCGTGCCGCGGTGGCGGTGGCGGCCTGACATCTACCCATTGGGGGGACAGAACCATGGAGACCTTCGGGGAACGCCTCCACGCGGCCGTGGCGAAGCGTGGACCGCTCTGTGTGGGCATCGATCCGCACGCTTCTCTGCTGGCGCGCTGGGGCCTCTCGGACGACATCGCCGGCCTGGAACGCTTCGCCCTAACGGTGGTCGAGGCGCTGGCCGATCGGGTGGCTGTTCTGAAGCCGCAGTCCGCGTTTTTTGAGAGATTTGGGTCACGTGGCATCGCTGTTCTTGAGTCAACTATCCGACAGTCCCGAGAAGCCGGAGCTCTTGTCCTTCTCGACGTGAAGCGGGGCGACATCGGCTCGACGATGGCCGCGTACGCCTCCGCGTATCTCGATCCGGCAAGCACGCTGCGCTCTGACGCGATTACTGTGAGTCCTTATCTCGGAGTCGGTTCTCTGCGGCCGGCCTTCGATCTCGCGGCCGCCAACGGGGCCGGAGTCTTCGTCCTGGCGTTGACCTCCAACCCCGAGGGGCCGGCCGTCCAGCACGCCGTCACGCCGTCCGGCGCGACCGTCGCGCAAACGGTGATCGACGAGATTGCGCAGGTCAACGCGGGTGCGACGCCGCTCGGAAGTCTCGGGCTCGTCGTCGGAGCGACGATCGGGGAGACCGGACATGATCTCGCGAATGTTAACGGCCCGTTGCTTGCGCCGGGACTCGGCGCACAGGGCGCGACCCCTGCCGACCTGCGCGCGGTCTTCGGCGAGAGCCTGCACAACGTGTTGCCGTCGTACTCACGCGAAGTTCTCTCCGCCGGCCCGTCGATCACCGAACTTCGGGCCGCGACGAGCCGCGTTCTCGACGACTGTCGCGCTGCTCTCGGATGAAACAGCCTGCTTACCAGCGTCTGAGGTGGGCCGTGCAGGGGTACCCCCACGTTGCCGAATGCGCCGTTGACCGCTAGTTTTCCCGGCGCCGGGAACCACATGCCCCTTTGGTTCCCTGGCACACCACGTTTCACAAAGCGCCGGTATTGCTACCGCCGCGTAAGGGACCTGAGGAGAACTGGTGCCGCTCCCGTCACTGAGCCCCGAACAGCGCCAAGCTGCGCTGGAGAAGGCCGCGGAAGTTCGCAAGGCTCGGGCTGAGCTGAAGGAACAGCTCAAGTCCGGCAAGACCACCCTCGCCGCCGTGCTGGAGCGCGCGGAGGGCGACGAGGTCGTCGGCAAGCTGAAGGTCTCGGCCGTGCTTCAGGCGCTGCCGGGCATCGGCAAGATCCGCGCGACGCAGATCATGGAGAAGCTGAAGATCGCCGAGAGCCGCCGGCTCCGGGGTCTCGGCGACCAGCAGCGCAAGGCCCTCCTGGGGGAGTTCGCTGCGAACTGACTCACCGGCTCGTGTAGGAATGAGCCGTGAGCATGGATGACGACGCGCGCCCGGCAGCCCGCCTCACTGTCCTTTCCGGCCCCTCCGGGGTCGGAAAGGACAGCGTGATCGAGCTGATCCGGGCGCGCTCGCCTTGGATCAGGCTGTCCGTGTCGGTGACGACGCGCAAGATGCGGGACTACGAGACCGACGGAGAGCACTACCACTTCGTCACCCGGTCCGAGTTCCAGCGCCTGATCGACGGTGACCAGTTGCTGGAATGGGCCGAGTTCGCGGGCAACCTCTACGGGACGCCCCGGGCACAGGTCGAGGGATGGCTCTATCAGGGCCGCCCCGTCCTACTGAAGATCGACTTGCAGGGCGCGCGGCAGGTCCGCGCGGCGATGCCGGGAGCCCAACTGGTCTTCCTGGCCCCACCTAGCGTCGAGGAGCTCAAGCGCCGACTGATCGGCCGGGGCACCGACGACGAGGAGACGATCGCCCGCCGCCTGGCACACGCGGACGAGGAACTGGCCGCCGAGGCGGAGTTCGACGTCACCGTCGTGAACGACTTCGTCGAACGGGCCGCCGATGAGCTGGTAGGCTTGCTCGGTTCATCAGACTTAGATCTTGCCCAAGCGCAGTCGGCTCACGAGCATTAAGGATCCAGACACAGTGGGAACCATCGCGAACCCCGAAGGCATCACCAATCCGCCGATCGACGAGCTGCTCGACAAGACCTCGTCGAAGTACTCGCTGGTGATCTTCGCGGCCAAGCGCGCCCGCCAGGTGAACGCTTACTACAGCCAGCTCGGTGAGGGCCTCCTGGAATACGTCGGCCCGCTCGTCGAGACGACGCCGCAGGAGAAGCCGCTCTCGATCGCCATGCGCGAGATCAACGCCGGCCTGCTGACCGCCGAGGCCACCGACAACCCCTGATCGACGGGGCCGTTCGTGCCTGAAGCTTGTCGAGTGCCTCCGTTTCACGCTTCGTGAACGGAGGCACTTCGCATGTCCGCCCCTGCCCCCACGGTGTGTTTTTTTTGGGCGCGCTGCGCGCCGAAAGTCATCACGGTGCCGGGGGTGTGTTGTTTTTGGGCGCGCTGCGCGCCGGAAGTCATCACGGTGCCGGGGGTGTGTTGTTTTTGGGCGCGCTGCGCGCCGGAAGTCATCACGGTGCCGGGGGTGTGTTGTTTTTGGGCGCGCAGCGCGCCAAAAATCAACACACGGGTGGGAGCTGCGGGTGCTACACGCGGGTGGGAGCTGCGTCGGGTGCTAGCTGGGTTGGGTCAGCTAGCACCCGACGTGTGTGTGCAGGCGGACGGTTGGACGACGGTGGGCGGGGCGTCGGGCAGGGCGGGATACTTCGATGGTGACGCGGACTGTGGAGCGGTGACGTGAGCGAGATCGTGCTGGGAGTCTGCGGGGGCATCGCCGCCTACAAGGCGTGTGAGCTGCTGCGGTTGTTCACCGAGTCGGGGCACGGCGTCCGGGTGGTGCCCACGGCGTCGGCGCTGAGGTTCGTGGGGGAGCCGACCTGGGCGGCGCTCAGCGGGCGGCCGGTCGCCACCGAGGTGTTCCAGGACGTGCACGAGGTGCCGCACGTGCGGATCGGCCGTGAGGCGGAGCTGGTCGTGGTGGCGCCGGCGACGGCCGACGTGCTGGCTCGGGCGGCGCACGGGCTCGCCGACGACCTGCTCACCAACACGCTGCTGACGGCGACCTGCCCGGTGGTGTTCGCGCCGGCGATGCATACCGAGATGTGGGAGAACCCCGCCACCCGGGCCAACGTGGCGATTCTGCGCGAGCGCGGCATGCACGTCATCGAGCCCGCGGTCGGCCGTCTCACCGGTAAGGACACCGGCAAGGGCCGGCTTCCGGACCCGCAGGCCATCTTCGGGTACGCGCTGCGCGTACTCCGCAACGGTCTTGATCTTGATCTGGCGGGCCGGCATGTCGTGGTGACCGCCGGTGGCACCCGGGAACCGCTCGATCCGGTGCGTTTCCTGGGGAACCGTTCGTCCGGGAAGCAGGGGTACGCCCTGGCCCGTGCGGCGCTCGCCCGCGGCGCGAGGGTGACGTTGATCGCGGCGAACGTGTCGCTTCCCGACCCGGCCGGCGCCGACCTGGTGCGCGTCGGCACGACCGAGGAGCTGCGGGTGGCCACGGTCGGGGCGGCGGCCTCGGCGGACGTGGTGGTGATGGCCGCCGCTCCCGCCGACTTCCGGCCGGCCTACGTCGCCGAGCAGAAGATCAAGAAGACCGAGGGTGGGCTGCCGGAGCCGATCGCCCTGGTCACCAACCCGGACATCGCGGCGGAACTGGGTGCTTCGAAGCGTCCTGGGCAGGTGCTGGTGGCGTTCGCTGCCGAGACTCAGGACGCCCTCGAGCACGCGCGTGCCAAGCTGGTGAAGAAACGTGCGGACCTGATCGTCGTTAACGAGGTGGGTCCGGATCTGGTATTCGGTCAGGATCGCAACACCGTCACCCTGCTGGGCGACGACGGGAGTACGTCGAAATTCGGCGAACTCCCTAAAGATGATGTGGCGGATAGGATTTTTGACCACGTCGCGGTACGCCTGGATGCCCAGGTCCGTCCAGCCCCGCGGAGCTGACTACACTTCCGCGTTACGTTGTATTCGACAAATCTGAGGAGCACCGTGGCACGCCGCCTGTTCACCTCCGAGTCGGTCACGGAAGGCCACCCGGACAAGATCGCTGACCAGATCAGCGACGGGATTCTCGACGCCCTGCTCGCGCAGGACCCGCGCAGCCGCGTCGCGGTGGAGACCCTGATCACCACCGGCCAGGTGCACGTGGCGGGTGAGGTCACCACGCAGGCCTACGCCGACATCCCCAAGATCGTGCGCGACACGATCCTGGGCATCGGGTACGACTCGTCCAAGAAGGGCTTCGACGGCCTCTCCTGCGGCGTCAGCGTCTCGATCGGCTCGCAGTCGCCGGACATCGCGCAGGGCGTCGACAGCGCCCTCGAGCTGCGTGAGGGTGACTCGGAGCACATCCTGGACCAGCAGGGCGCCGGCGACCAGGGCATGATGTTCGGCTTCGCCTGCTCGGAGACGCCCGAGCTGATGCCGCTGCCGATCGCTCTCGCGCACCGCCTGGCCCGCCGGCTGTCCACCGCCCGCAAGGACGGCACGATCCCCTACCTGCGCCCGGACGGCAAGACCCAGGTCACCATCGAGTACGACGGACTGCGTCCCGTCCGCCTCGACACCGTCGTGGTGTCGTCGCAGCACGCCGCGGACATCTCGCTGGAGTCGCTGCTCACCCCGGACATCCGCGAGCACGTGATCGCGCCGGAGCTGGAGGGCCTCGGCCTGGACACCGAGGGCTACCGCCTGCTGGTGAACCCGACCGGTCGTTTCGAGATCGGTGGCCCGATGGGCGACGCCGGCCTGACCGGTCGCAAGATCATCGTCGACACGTACGGCGGGTACGCCCGGCACGGTGGCGGCGCGTTCTCCGGCAAGGACCCGTCCAAGGTCGACCGTTCGGCGGCGTACGCGATGCGCTGGGTCGCCAAGAACGTGGTGGCGGCCGGCCTGGCCGAGCGGTGTGAGACGCAGGTCGCCTACGCGATCGGCAAGGCGCACCCGGTGTCGCTGTTCGTGGAGACCTTCGGCACCGAGAACGTGCCGGTCGAGCGGATCGAGAAGGCCATCAAGGAGGTCTTCGACCTGCGGCCCGCCGCGATCATCCGGGACCTGGACCTGCTGCGCCCGATCTACCAGCAGACGGCGGCCTACGGTCACTTCGGCCGGGAGCTGCCGGACCTGCGCTGGGAGAGCACCGACCGGGCCGCGGACCTGAAGAGCGCCGCTTCCTGACCCTCGCTTCACAGCCGGCGTCACGCGCAAGCGCGGCGCCGGCTTTTCGTCGCCCATCGGGGTTTCTTGATCTTCAGTGATCCGGGAGCGTTCCTGATGCGTGATTGTTCGCATGAGCGTCTTCGGTGGTGTGGGCGGTTACTCTGTCGCGATGACGGCTGTCCAAGGTGAACGGCTGATCCTGGTCCGGCACGCGATGCCGGCGATCGATCCGGGTGTGCCGGCGGACCGCTGGTCGCTGGCGTGGGACAGCCGGGTGGCGGCCCGGTTGCTGAGGCTGCACGTCAGTCATCCCGCCTACTACGTGGCGAGCACCGAGCCGAAGGCCGCCCAGACGATGCAGGAGATCGCCGGGGCGCAGCGGGTGGCCACCGACGCGGGGCTGGCCGAGGTGCACCGGCCGGACGTGTGGTTCGCCGACGAGCAGGAGTACCACGCGGCGGCCCGCGCCTATGCGGCCGGGCAGAGCCCCGACGGCTGGGAGCCGCGGGACGAGGTGATCGCCCGGTTCGACGCGGCGGTGCTGCGGCACGCGGAGGCCGCCGCGGCGCAGGGGCGGACGCTGGTGATCGGGACGCACGGCCTGGCGCCCACGGTGTGGATGGCCAGCCGCTATCAGCTGGATCCGGACCCGGCGAGTTTCTGGGAGGGTCTGCGCTTCCCGGACATCATCGAGATCAACCTGCGGACCGAGACGGTGAGCTGCCTGGTCCACTGACCGACGCCGCCAGGGTGGGGAAGAGCCCGGGTGCGAGGCCCATCACCCATTCCAGGTCCGCGCCGGGCGCGTGGCCGGCGTGCCCGAGGGTGAGGTAGGCGGCGGTGAGCGGGTCCGGGTCCGCCGCGCCCTCCAGGACCCGGGCCGCCCAGAACTGTTCCGGTGTGGTGAGGAACCGCCCGGCGCGCGGATCCTGGCCGGTGGGCGCCGGGTGGCCCCGGTACAGGGCGGTCATCGTGGTGTCCACCCAGGGCAGGCTGCGGGTGCCGGAGAGCGTCAGCGCCAGGTCGGCGGCCCACAGGGCGATCTTTCGAAGTTCATCCGGATCCGTGTACGCCAGCGCCGACGTCACCGCGTGATCGGCCCCGGCCAGCGGGCGCGCGGCCTCGGGCAGCTCCTTGATCGGGGTGAGTCGCCGGGTCACCCCGATCACGTGTCCTCGACCAGCATGCGTCCAGGATTACAGGGTTGCGGAGCGGCCGGGCCACCGTCCTGTGGATGATCTTGTCGGCGTTGTCGGGGATACCGGCAGAATGGTCGGCGATGGCGGGCAAGGGTGCACGGGCGGAACGGGAACCGGCGGATCGGTTACCCGTCGCACGGGTGTGTGTGGACGTGTCGCTGGCCCACCTCGACCGGCTTTTCGACTATCGGGTCGCCTCGGGGGACGACGAGGCCGCGCAGCCCGGCGTCCGGGTCAAGGTGCGGTTCGCCGGCCAGTTGGTGAACGGGTTCCTGCTGGAGCGGGTGGAGCGGTCCGAGCACGAGGGCAAGCTGGCCTTCCTGGAGAAGGTGGTCTCCGCCGAGCGGGTGCTCGACCCGGAGATCGTCCGGCTGGCTCGGGCGGTGGCCGACCGTTATGCCGGCAACCTGTCCGACGTGTTGCGCCTGGCGGTGCCACCGCGGCACGCCCGGGCCGAGGCGCAGCCGGTTTCCGACATCGACGTTCCGGAGATGCCGGAGCCGTCGGACAGCGGGTGGAGCGGCTATCCGACCGGCGCCGCCTATCTACGAGCCCTGCACGAGGGGCGCCCGGCCCGGGCGGTCTGGAGCGCGACGCCGGGGGAGGACTGGCCGGCCCGGATCGCCGAGGCCGCCGCCGCCACCGTCCGGGGCGGGCGGGGCGTGGTGATCGTCGTCGCCGACGCCCGGGACCTGGACCGGGTGGACCGTGCGCTGCTCGCCGTCCTCGGTGCCGGCCGGCACGTCGCGCTGAACGCGGCTCTCGGGCCCGCCGAGCGCTACCGGCGGTTCCTGGCCGCCAGCCGGCACCGGGTGCCGGTCGTGGCGGGCACCCGGGCGGCCATGTTCGCGCCGGTCGCCGACGTCGGCCTGGTGGTGATCTGGGACGACGGCGACGACGTGCACGCCGAGCCCCGATCGCCCTACCCGCACGCCCGTGACGTGCTGCTCACCCGGGCCCAGCTGGCCGGGTGCGCCGCGCTGGTGGGCGGGTTCGCCCGGACCGGCGAGGGCCAGCTGCTGCTGGAGACCGGGTGGGCCAAGGAGATCGTCGCCGACCGGGTGACGCTGCGGCGCCGGTCGCCGATGATCGCACCGACCGGCGACGACCCGCAGCTGGCCCGCGACCCCGGGGCGGCGATCGCCCGGCTGCCCAGTCTGTGCTGGGAGACCGCACGGCAGGCGCTGGCGGCCGGCACCCCGGTGCTGGTGCAGGTGCCGCGCCGGGGATACCTGCCCGCGGTGGCGTGCGCCGAGTGCCGCACGCCGGCCCGCTGTCCGCACTGTTCCGGGTCGCTCGGCCTGCAGGGCGCCCGGGACGTGCCGACCTGCCACTGGTGCGGGCGGGCCGCCGCGGCGTACTCCTGTCCGGCCTGTGGCGAACGACGGTTGCGCGCCTCGGTGACCGGCGCCCGGCGCACGGCGGAGGAACTCGGCCGGGCGTTCCCGGGAGTGCCGGTGCGCACCTCCGGCCGCGACGAGATCTTGGACACGGTGCCGGCCGAGGCGACTGTGGTGGTCGCCACTCCCGGTGCCGAGCCGGTTGCCGAGGGTGGCGGCTACGGCGCGGTGCTGCTGCTCGACACCTGGGCCCTGCTGAGCCGGTCCGACCTGCGGGCCGCCGAGGAGGCGATGCGCCGCTGGCTGAACGCGTCGGCGCTGGCCCGGTCCGCCCCGGCGGGCGGGCGGGTGGTGGTGGTCGCGGACGGTTCGCTGGTGCCGGTCCAGGCGCTGCTGCGCTGGGATCCGGGCTGGTTCGCCGCCCGCGAGCTGGCCGAACGCCGCGAGCTGGGCTTCCCGCCGGCGGCCCGGATGGCCAGCGTGACCGGGCCCGCGACGGCGGTGGCCGAGCTGCTGGCCCAGGCCCGCCTGGACGACGACGTCGAGGTGCTGGGCCCGGTGCCGGCCGACAAGGACCAGGAGCGCATGCTGCTGCGGGTGTCCCGGTCCCGGGCCGCCGGCCTGGCACACGCGCTGCACGAGGCCGCCGCGATGCGCAGCGCCCGGAAGGCCGCTGTGACGGTGCGTGTTCAGGTCGATCCGGCCGACCTCTTCTGAGCTGAGCCGGTCCGTAGACTGGGCGGGTGCTGCCCATCAGATTGAGGAGTCTCTCCGCGTGACCGTCCAGTCCATCCGCCTCTTCGGCGACCCGGTGCTGCGCTCGCCGGCCGACACCGTGGTCGATTTCGACAAGGAACTGCGCAATCTGGTCAAGGACCTGACCGAGACGATGCTCGACGAGGGCGGTGCCGGCCTGGCCGCACCCCAGCTCGGCGTCGGTCTGCGCGTGTTCACGTTCGACGTCGACGACGTGGTCGGTCACATCGTCAACCCGGTGCTCTCCTTCCCCGACGAGGAGGAGCAGGACGGTCCCGAGGGCTGTCTCTCCATCCCCGGGATCTACATCGACACCAAGCGCCGGCAGAACGTGGTGGCCAACGGCTTCACCGAGCACGGCGACCCGATCCAGTTGGTCGGCACCGGCCTGATGGCCCGCTGTGTGCAGCACGAGACCGATCACCTCGACGGGGTGCTCTTCCTGGACCGGCTGGACGCCGCCGCACGCAAGGACGCGATGAAGCAGATCCGCTCCGCAGACTGGTACGACGCGGGCCGACCGCCCACTATCAAGGAGAGCCCGCACGGGCGCGGCATCTTCGGTGTGGGGCGGTGACCCGATGCGCCTGATCTTCGCCGGCACACCGGCCGTCGCCATTCCCAGCCTGGACGCCATCGCCGCCTCCGGGCACGAACTGCTCGCCGTCGTCACCCGCCCGGACGCCCCCGCCGGCCGCGGCCGGCGCCTGGTCCGCTCGCCCGCCGGGGCGTGGGCCGACGAGCGCGGCATCGAGGTGCTCACCCCGGAGAAACCGCGGGACCCCGCCTTCCAGGAACGCCTGCGCGAGCTCGCGCCGGACTGCGTGCCGGTGGTGGCGTACGGCGCTCTCGTCCCGCCCACCGCGCTGGAGATCCCCAAGCACGGCTGGGTGAACCTGCACTTCTCGCTGCTGCCCGCGTGGCGTGGCGCGGCTCCGGTCCAGCACGCCGTCCTGCACGGTGACGAGGTGACCGGCGCCAGCGTCTTCGAGCTGGAGGCGGGCCTGGACACCGGACCGGTCTACGGCACCCTGACCGACCAGATCCGGTTCACCGACACGTCCGGCAACCTGCTGGAGCGTCTCGCCGTCGAGGGGGCCGGACTGCTCGTCGCGGTCCTCGACGCGATCGAGGCGGGCACCGCCCGGGCGCACACGCAGCCGGCCGACGGCGTCACCTTCGCGCCGAAGCTGACCGTCGAGGACGCCCGGATCCGCTGGGACGACCCGGCGTTCGCGGTGGACCGCCGGATCCGGGCCTGCACGCCGGCGCCCGGGGCGTGGACCACCCTGCGCGACGAGCGTCTCAAGCTCGGGCCGGTGCGCCCGATCGCCAACGCGCCGCACCTGCAGCCGGGTGAGCTGCTGGTGGAGCGCAAGCAGGTGCTGGTGGGCACGGCCACCACGCCGGTGAGCCTGGGCGAGGTCCGGGCCGCCGGCAAGAAGCCGATGTCGGCCACGGACTGGGCGCGCGGCATGCGCATCGAGGCCGGGGAGCGACTGTCGTGAGCGTGCCGAACTGGGGAGACACCGTCGTGACGCCGTTCGGCGTGCGCATCGAAACTGGGGAGAAGTCGTCGTGACCGAGCACAGGGCCTCACGGCCGCACGGCGGGCGGCCGAGCCGGCCCGCGGGTCCGGGACACTCCCGCGACGACCGCAGCGGCCGGGCACCCCGCAGCGGGCGGCCGCCGTCCGATCCGGCACGGCAGGCCGCGTACGAGGCGATCGCGGCGGTGAACCGCGACGACGCGTACGCGAACCTGGTCCTCTCCGAGATCCTGGACGGTCTGGGTCTGCACGGGCGGGACGCGGCGTTCGCGACCGAGCTGACCTACGGGACCCTGCGGGCCGTCGGCACGCTGGACCTGATCATCGCCGAGGCGGCCGGGCGGGACGTCGCCCGGATCGACCCGCCGGCCCGGGACGCGCTGCGCCTCGGGGCGTACCAACTGCTGCACACCCGGGTGCCGGTGCACGCCGCCGTCAACCAGACCGTGGACCTGGTCCGCTCGGTGGCGCCGGGCGCGGCCGGGTTCGCCAACGCGGTGATGCGCACGATCTCCGAGACCACCCATGAGGCGTGGCTGGAACGGATCGCCCCGGACTACCAGGCCGACCCGATCGCGAACCTCGCGGTGATCCACAATCACCCGCAGTGGATCGTCCGGTCGTTCGCCGAGGCGCTCGGTGGCGACCTGGAGGACACCGCCCGGCTGCTGATCGAGGACAACCAGCCGCCGGCCGTGCACCTGTGCGCGCGTCCCGGCCGGTCCGACGCGATCGAGCTGGCCGACGAGGCGGGCGGCGTCCCGGGCGCGTTCTCGCCGTACGCGGTCTACCTCAACGGTGGTGCGCCGCGAAACCTGGCGGCCATCCGGAACGGTCAGGCGCACGTCCAGGACGAGGGTTCCCAGCTGGTCGCCGCCGCGCTGCTGGCCGCGCCGGTGGAGGGGCAGGACAACCGCTGGCTCGACCTGTGCGCCGGGCCGGGCGGCAAGACCGGTCTGATCGGTGCGATCGCGGCCGGCCGGGGCGCCGAGGTGACCGCGGTCGAGGTGGCCGAGCACCGGGCCCGCCTGGTCGACCAGGCCACCGAGGGCATGCCGGTGACCGTGCTGCCGATGGACGGCCGGTCCGTCGGCCGGGACCCGGACCTGCCCGAGGAGGGGTTCGACCGGGTGCTGGTGGACGCCCCGTGCACCGGTCTGGGTTCGTTGCGGCGCCGTCCGGAGTCGCGCTGGCGCCGCCAGCCCGCCGACCTGCCGCCGCTGACGAAACTGCAGCGTGAGCTGCTGGTCGCGGCGCTGCGGGCGGTACGACCAGGTGGCGTGGTGGCCTACGTGACCTGCTCCCCGCACATGGTGGAGACGCAGGTCACGGTCAGCGAGGGCGCCCGGCGCAGCGGCGTCGAGGTCGACTTCGTGGACGCCCGCCCGCTGCTGCCGCCGGGCATGCCGCACCTGGGCCCGGGCCCGACGGTGCAGCTCTGGCCGCACAAGCACGGCACGGACGCGATGTTCCTGGCGGTGCTGCGCCGCACCAGCTGATCGGCGATCAGGACGAGGGGGCCGGGGCGAACCGGCCCCCTTCATGATGACCTGGCGGTGACCCGCCCCACCATGCCGGCCGCCGGCGAGGAGCTGATCCGGCCCTGCCCGGGTTCGCCCCGGACCGCCACCACCGGGGTGCCCGGCCGGCCGCACCGGGCCTCGGTCGCCGTGACCGCGGGCGGCGGCTTGACCAGCAGGTCATACACTGCAGGCGTGAAACCGTCGCCGATCATCGCGCCCAGCATCCTCGCCTCGGACTTCTCCCGCCTCGCGGAGGAGGTGCACGCCATCGAGGGCTCTGCCGACTGGGTGCACGTCGACGTCATGGACAACCACTTCGTGCCCAACCTGACGCTGGGCCTGCCGATCGTGCAGAGTCTGCGCAAGGCGACCACGATCCCGTTCGACGTCCACCTGATGATCAACGATCCGCAGCGGTGGGCGCCGGGCTACGCCGAGGCCGGGGCATACAACGTGACCTTCCACGCGGAGGCCTGCGACGACCCGGTGGCCCTGGCCAAGGACCTGCGGGCGGCGGGTGCCAAGGCCGGTCTGGCGATCGACCGGGACACCCCCGTCGAGCCGTACCTGGAGTTGCTGCCCTATCTGGACACCGTCCTGATCATGACGATCAAGGCGGGTTTCGGCGGTCAGTCGTTCCTCCCGGAGATGCTGCAGAAGGTGCGTGACGTGCGCCGCCGCGTCGACGTCAACGAGCTCGAGGTCCGCATCGAGGTGGACGGCGGCATCGCGGCCAATACCATCGAGCAGGCCGCCGAGGCGGGCGCCGACGCGTTCGTGGCCGGCACCGCGGTCTACGGCGCCACCGACCCCGCCGAGGCCATCCGTAAGCTGCGGGGACTCGCGGCCGCCAAGATGGGACTGGCGTGACAGCCGTCCGGGGGACCATTATCTAGGCTCAATACCCCGGACGAGCACGAACCGGACGAGCAGGAAGGTGCGATGAGCACGGCTGAGTCGCGACCCGAGACCATCGATGCGGAGCTCGATCCCGAGGAGGGCCCCTCGCTCATCCTGGTGGTCGACGACGATCAGGACATCGCCGCCTTCGTGGAGTTCAACCTGAAGGTGCTGGGCTTCGCGGTGGTCCGCGCCCGGGACGGCGTCGAGGCGCTCGACATCATGGAGACGCAACGGCCCGACCTGGCCATCATCGACTGGATGATGCCGCGCATGGACGGCGTCGAGTTGATCAGCCGGATGCGCGCGGAGCCGCTCACCTCCACCACCCCGGTGATCATGCTGACGGCGAAGAGTCTCACCGTGGACAAGGTCTACGGCCTCACCACGGGCGCCGACGACTACCTGGTCAAACCGTTCGACACCGCCGAACTGATGGCCCGGGTCACCACCACGCTGCGCCGCAACAAGGAGACCCGTGAGGTGTCGCCGCTGACCGGCCTGCCCGGCAACGCCCGGGTGCGCCGCGAGATCGGCGACCGGATCCGGAACGGCTCCGACTTCTCGGTCGGCTACATCGACATCGACCGCTTCAAGAGCGTCAACGACGTCTACGGCTTCGACCGCGGCGACGACTTCATCATCGCCCTCGCCCGCAGCCTGCAACGGGCCGCCCAGCAGACCGGCAAACCGTCGATCTTCCTCGGCCACATCGGCGGCGACGACTTCGTCTTCATCTGCCAGCCCGACCAGGTGCTGCCGCTGACCAAGCGGATGGTCACCGACTACGAGCTGGCGGCGGACCGTCTCTACGAGCCGCGGGACGCCCAGCGCGGCTACATCGAGGTGCCCGACCGCCGCGGCAACAAGCAGAAGGCCGCCCTGGTCACCCTCTCGATCGGCGTCGCCCAGGCGACCGCCGACGGCCGCCGTTTCGCCGATCCCCGGGTGGTGATCGGCGTCGCCTCCGAGATGAAGAAGGTGGCGAAATCCCAGCCCGGGTCCTACGTCGCCATCGACCGGAGGCGCAGCGAGGCGGAGGAGACCCCGTTCGGGTGAGGGCGGTCGTCTCCCTCCCTCTTCCTTCTTCTTGTACGCCTGAAACGCCCGTTTGCCGTCGTTAGGCAGTAAAACTCCAGATTCTGTGCCGAACCACCCGACCCGAACGCGCACATCCGAACGTCACCGCGCCTGTCAGCCGCAGCCGCGCCTGTCAGCCGCAGCCGCAGCCGCGCCCGTCGGCCGGAATGTCAGCACGGGCGCGGTGAGCGGGCGATACCCGGAAGCGGCCCCGAGGCTCAGGGGGCGCGAGGCGGCGCATATGTCGGAACGTACTCCTGATGGGTCAGCGACTGGATGGCCGCCAGCAGTTCGTCAGTGACGGCACGTACCGTGACCGGATCGTCGGCGGTAGCCGCCCCCGGTAGCGCCGGACCGACAGTGATCGTGACGGGCCGGCGGCTCGGGGCGAGGATGTCGCGGGCCGTGGCGTCGCCCGTACCGGTGATGCCGACCGGGACCACCGGCACGCCGGCCTGTGCCGCCAGCCGGACCGCTCCGGTCCGTCCCCGGTAGAGCCGCCCGTCCGGGGATCGGGTGCCCTCCGGGAAGACCGCCACCAGGCTGCCACCCCGCAGCAGCGGGACCGCCGCGTCGAACGCCGACAGCACCGCCCGTCCGCCGCCGCGTTCGACCGGGATCGCGCCCATCCCGGTGACGACCCGCCGGGTGAGGGCGCCCCGCAGGCCGGTGGCGCGGAAATACTCCGCCTTGGCCCAGAACGTGATGTGTCGCGGTATGCAGATGGCGAGGAACAGTTGGTCGCCGACGGACAGGTGGTTGGGGCAGAGGATCGCCCCGCCGGCCGGAAGGTGTTCGAGGCCGGTCACGGTGGGACGCCAGACCGTGCGGAGCAGGGCACCGAGTGTGCGGTCGGTCAGGGCGTAGAGGGGCGGGGCGCCGGGAGCGAGCCGGCTTGCGCTGCTGGTCACGTGAGTACTCCGGGGTGGGCGGTGACGCTGCCGGGGTGCGAGGAGGACTGGGCCGGTGTGGTGGTCCCGCCACCGGAGGCGGGCGGGGTCGGGTGGCTGGTCCGGTGTGGTGGTCCCGCCACCGGAGGCGGGCGGGATCAGGTGGCTGGTCCGAGATGGGCGGTCAGGATGGCGTCCAGGGTCGGGCCGATGTCGTCGGATCCGGTGACCAGTCGAAGACTGCCCCATGCCCGCAACTGCGCCAGCCCGTGCAGCGCCGACCAGAGTGCCGCCGCCGTCACCTCCGGCGCCGGGGTGGCCCGGGTCTCGGCGATCAGGGTCGTCAGCAGGCGGAACAGCGGAAGGCTGGTGTCCCGCAATCCCAGGTGCCCGCTCTCCAGCAGGTCGTGGCGGAACATCAGCTCGAACATGCCGCGTTCGGACGCCGCGAAGTCCAGGTAGACCCCGGCCAGCAGTGCGAGCCGGCGACGGGTGTCCGCCTCCGGCCCGGACAGCGCCGCATCACACCGCTGAGCCAGGGAGGTGAATCCGGCCGCGGCGATGGCCGACAGCAGCGACAGGTGGGTGGGGAAGTGTCGCCGTGGCGCGCCATGGGAGACCCCGGCCCGCCGGGCGATCTCGCGCAGCGTGAGGGCGGTCGGTCCCTCGGATCGAAGCAGTTCGACCCCGGCCCGTACCAGTCGGTCGCGTAGTCCCAGGTCGACGTCCATAGACAGTGTCTACCAGGCTCCGATTGACACTGTCTACCCCGAGCTCGTGAGTGTCCACCGGCAAGCCCGCTGTGAGGTAGCTCGCCCGGTGGGTGGCAAAACCGTGACGGCGTGCAACACTCGGGGATGACCCACCACGCGCTGGCGGGACTCGGTGAAATTCCGAACCGGCGGTGATCCGGTGCTCCGGCACTGGTAAGCCCGCGACCCGGACGTCGACCATGACGGACCGGTGGACCTGGTGAGACTCCGGGGCCGACGGTTGATCGAGCGGCATGACCGCACGATCAGACAGTCCGGATGGGAGACAGCGCGCGGAGTCGGATCGGCGTGCCCTCGTGGGCCACGCCGGCCGGGGGTGCGCGAAGCGTACCCTCATGTCCGATCTCCCGGCCCTCCCCTGCTCTCTCGCGCGTGATCGAACCGCGCGAGAGGAACACGATGACCGAGGACGAGGCGATGCGCCGCGCTGTCGCGCTGGCCGCCAAGGGTCTCGGCACCACCAGTCCCAACCCCGTGGTCGGCTGCCTGCTGCTCGATCCCGGCGGCGAGGTGGTCGGTGAGGGCTTCCATGTGTACGCCGGCGGCCCGCACGCCGAGATCGTGGCGCTGGCGCAGGCCGGTGAGCGGGCCCGGGGCGGAACCTGCGTCGTCACGCTGGAGCCGTGCGACCACACCGGGCGCACCGGCCCGTGTTCGCACGCGCTGATCGCCGCGGGCGTCCGCCGGGTGGTCGTCGCCGTCGACGATCCGACGCCGATGGCCGCGGGCGGCGCGAGCACGCTGCGGTCCGCCGGTGTCGAGGTGGAGTCCGGTCTGCACCGGGCCGCCGCGGAGGCCGGCAACATCGCCTGGCTGACCGCGGTACGCCGGGGCCGCCCCTACGTGACCTGGAAGTTCGCCGCCACACTCGACGGTCGTTCGGCCGCCGCGGACGGTTCCAGTCAGTGGATCTCGTCGCCCGCGTCGCGCGCCGACGTGCATGTGCTGCGCAGCACGGTGGACGCGATCGTCGCCGGGGTCGGCACCGTGCTCGCCGACGATCCGCAGCTGACCGTGCGGGATCTGCGGGACGGCACGCTGGCGATCAAACAGCCTCTGCGCGTGGTGGTGGACTCACGGAGGCGTACCCCGGAGAAAGCCCGCGTGCGGGATGCCGCGGCACCCACCTGGATCGTCACCGCGGAGGCGACCGGCGCCGGCCCGCAGGGTCGTGTCGATCTGGGCGTGATGCTCACCGAGCTGTATGCGCGCGGGGTGCGCAACGTCCTCCTGGAGGGCGGCCCCACGCTCGCGGGCGGCTTCCTGGAGGCCGGACTGATCGACCGGGTGGTCGGTTATGTCGCGCCGAAGCTGCTGGGGGCCGGCCGCGCCGCCCTGCAGGACGCCGGGATCGGTGCCATCGCCGACGCGGCCGTCCTGGAATTCACCGACATCGCGCAGATCGGCGGCGACCTGCGCTTCACCGCCACGCTCCGCCACGAGCTCCGACAAGGGGAGATCTGAATGTTCACCGGCATCGTCGAGGAACTGGGTGAGGTCGTCCGTCTCACCGAGGGCAGCGAGGACTCGGCGGTCATCGCCGTCCGCGGTCCGCTGGTCACGTCGGACGCCCGCGACGGCGACTCGATCGCCGTCAACGGCGTCTGTCTGACCGTGATCGACAACGTGGACGGCGTGTTCACCGCGGACGTGATGGGCGAGACGCTGCGGCGTTCGTCGCTGGCCGCGCTGGCCGTCGGCGGCACCGTCAACCTGGAGCGGGCCGCCGCGCTGGGCAGCCGTCTCGGCGGTCACCTGGTACAGGGGCACGTCGACGGGGTGGCGACCGTGATCGGCCGTGAGCCGGCCGACAAGTGGGAGGTGGTGACCTTCTCGCTCCCCGCCGAGCTGGCCAGATACGTCGTGGAGAAGGGTTCGATCACCGTCGACGGGGTGTCGCTGACGGTCATGGCGGTCACCGCCGACACCTTCTCGGTGGGTCTGATCCCGGCCACGTCGAAGCACACCGTGCTGGGTTCCAAATCGGCCGGTGATCCGGTCAACCTCGAGGTCGACGTGATCGCCAAGTACGTCGAGAAGATGCTGGGGAGCCGGGATGTCTGAGCGGGTGGAACGCGCGATTGCCGCGATCGGGAACGGTCAGGCGGTGATCGTGGTCGACGACGAGGACCGCGAGAACGAGGGCGATCTGATCTTCGCGGCCGAGCACGCCACGCCGGAACTGGTGGCGTTCATGGTCCGGTACACGTCGGGTTACATCTGCGTGCCGCTGCCGGAGGCCGAGGCGGACCGGCTGGACCTGCCCCCGATGTTCCGCACCAACCAGGACAAGCGGGGGACGGCGTACGCGGTGACCGTCGACGCCGCCGCCGGGGTGAGCACCGGCATCTCGGCCGCCGACCGGGCGCACACCATCCGCCTGCTGGCGTCGGCGGACACCCGCCCGGACGATCTGTCGCGTCCGGGGCACGTGGTGCCGCTGCGGGCGAAGCAGGGCGGCGTGCTGAGCCGGCCCGGGCACACCGAGGCGGCGATCGACCTGGCGGTGCTCGCCGGGTGCCGGCCGGCGGGGGTGCTCTGCGAGATGGTCAACGACGACGGCACCATGCAGCGCCTGCCCGACCTGGAGCGGTTCGCGGCGGAGCACGGCCTGGTGCTGATCAGCATCGCCGAACTGGTCGTCTACCTCCACGAGCGTTTTGGGGTTTTGTGGGGAAAACAGCCGGTTGAGGCGGGAAGATAATGATGAAGGGGGACTTATATGGCCGGCTTTGGTGACCCGCACATGGAGACCGTCGACGGATCCGGGCTGAAACTCGGCATCGTCGGGTCCCGGTGGCACAACGATCTCGTCGACCACATGATCAGCCGGGCCGAGGAGGCCGCGAAGGCGTGCGGCGTCGCGAACGTGCTCACCGTGCGGGTGGCCGGCTCGGTGGAACTGCCCATCGTCGCGCAGGCGCTCGCCAAGAAGTGCGACGCGGTGGTTGCGCTCGGCGTTGTGATCAAGGGCGAGACACAGCATTTCGAGTACGTGTGTGACGCCGTCACCGAGGGCCTGATCCGGGTGGCGCTCGACGAGCAGAAACCGGTGGCCCACGGCGTGCTCACCGTGCACAGCCTGGGCCAGGCCCGCGACCGGGCGGGCCTGGAGGACTCGATCGAGGACAAGGGCTGGCAGTGCACGGTGGCCGTGCTCGACGCGGTGCTCGCCATCCGCGAGGTGCAGAAGGCGTGACCCCACACCGCTTGTGTTGATTAAGGGCGCGCAGCGCGCCCGAAATCAACACAGCGGGCGGGGTGTGTTGGTTTGTGGCGTGCTGCGCGCCTGAAATCAACACGCGGGCGGGGGTGTGTTGATTTGTGGCGCGCTGCGCGCCCTAAATCAACACACCGGTGTTTCTAGAGGCGGCCGGCCTCGATGATCCGGCCCAGGAACTGACGGGTCCGCGCCTCCAGGGGATCGCCGAGCACCTGCTCCGGCGGTCCCTGTTCGAGCACCCGGCCCGCGTCCAGGAACGCCACCCGGTCGGCGACCTGCTTGGCGAACCCCATCTCGTGGGTGGCCAGCACCATCGTCATGCCCTCGCCCTTGAGCTCACGGATCATGGTCAGCACCTCGCCGACCAGCTCCGGGTCGAGCGCCGAGGTGACCTCGTCGAGCAGCAGCAGCCGCGGGTTGTTGACCAGGGCCCGGACGATCGCGACCCGCTGCTGCTGGCCGCCGGAGAGCCGGTCCGGGTACGCGCCCGCCTTGGCCGCCAGCCCGACCCGCTCCAGCCAGGTCATCGCCTGGTCCTTCGCCTCGGCGGCCGGCCGCTTGTGCACCCGGATCGGCGCCAGCGTGATGTTGTCCAGCACCGTCATGTGCGGGAACAGGTTGTACGACTGGAAGACCAGTCCGATCTTCTGGCGTACCTTGTCCGGGTCGGCCCGCGGGTCGGTGATCTCGGTGCCGTCCAGCAGGATCGCGCCGTCGTCGATGTCGGTGAGCAGGTTGACGCAGCGCAGCAGCGTCGACTTGCCCGAACCGGAGGCGCCGATCAGCGCGATCACCTCGTGCTCGGCGACGTCCAGGCTGAGGCCGTCGAGGATGACGTGGTCGCCGAACACCTTCCGGACGTCGGTGCAGGAGAGAAGCATCAGGACCCCGCGTTCTGGCGGCGGGCCGCCCGCAGTGTCACCCAGTCGGTGACGCCGATCAGGGGCAGGGCGAGCAGGACGAAGAGCACCCCGGCGACGATGTACGGGGTGAAGTTGGCGTCCTCGGCGACACCGATCTGGGCCGCCCGGATCGCGTCGATGGGACCGGCCAGCGAGATGAGGCCGACGTCCTTCTGCAACGCCACGGTGTCGTTGAGCAGCGGCGGGGCGACCCGGCGGACCGCCTGGGGCAGGACCACGTGCCGCATCGCCTGGCGGTAGCTCAGGCCCAGGGACCGGGCGGCGGCGATCTGGCTCGGATGCACCGACTCGATGCCGGCCCGGAACACCTCGGCGAGGTACGCGCCGTAGGTGACGACGATCGCGGCGCCGCCGAGGACCAGCACGTCCGGGGTGCCCTGCAGGCGCAGCCCGGGGATGCCGAAGGCGTACAGGTAGATCACGATGATCAGCGGCAGACCGCGGAACGAGTACGTGTATCCGGTGGCGATGGCGCGGACGGGGAAGAACACCGGCCCGCGCAGTGTCCGCAGCACGGCGATCAGCAGGCCCAGGGAGAGCGCCGCCGCCGCGCAGAAGACCAGCAGCTTCAGGTTGAGCCAGAGGCCGTCGAGGATCGCCGGGAGGTGGCGCTGTGCCACGTCGAGATCGAAGAACGACTGCTTGACCCGGTCCCAGCCGGGTGCGCCGGTGACGCCGACGGCGAGCAGTGTGCCGACGACCGCGGTGGACACGGCCGCGAGCAGAACCGAGCGGATCGCCTGCCGTCGCCGGTAGGCGATCCGCTCGAGTTGCCGGGTGCTGGGTTTGTGCTTCACGAGAGTTCGGGCGCTCCCGCGCTGTCGGCCAGCCAGGTCTTCTCGAGCACCGCGAGGGTGCCGTCCTGGCGCAGCTGGTCGACGGCCTGGCTGACACATCCGGTCAGCGAGGAGCCCTTGTCGAGGAGGACGCCGAACTGCTCGGGGACGCCGACCTGGGGCAGCTGGCCGATGATGATGCCGTTGTCGAGCTCGGCGCCGGTCATGTAGAACGCCGTCGGCAGGTCGACCACGATGCCGTCGACGGTGCCGTTGACCAGGGCGGCCTTGGCGTCGTCGTTGTTGTTGAACACCGAGGCGCCGGTGGCCGGCTTGATCAGGTCGGTGATCGCCTGGTAGCTCGTGGTGCCGACCTGGGCGCCCAGCTTGGCCTTCTGCAGGTCGGCGATCGACTTCGCGTTCTCGATCTTCGAGCCCTTGACGGTGATCACGGTCTGCCGGGCCAGGTAGTACGGCGAGGAGAAGTCGACCGCTTTCCGGCGCTCATCGGTGATCGAGACCTGGTTGATGTCGATGTCGAACGGCTTGGGTCCCGGCGCGATGGCGTTGGTGAACGTCACCGACGCCCACACCACGTCGGTCTTCGCGTATCCGAGGCGCTCGGCGATCTGGTAGGCCACGGCGGATTCGAACCCCTCACCGCTGTCCGGTTTGTTGTTCTTGAACCATGGCTCGTAGGCGGGCGTGTCGGTGCCGATCGTGAGCTTGCCCGTCGTCAGGGTGGCGAGCGTGCCGGGCGCGCAGGCGGCGGCGGAGGACGATGCGGAGGCGCTGGTGGTGGCGCTCTCCTCTTCCACGGGGGAACATGCCGTGACGGTGGCGAGCAGGAGCGCTGCGCCGCCGACGGCCACGGGGGTGAATCGGCTGACCATGCCGGGCAGCTTAGAAGACTGTCCCACGGGCTGGGGCCGTTCGTGGTCAAGACGTGATGAGCTGCAAGAATCGTGTCCCGTGAAGACGTTCGAAGAACTGTTTGCCGAGTTGCAAAGCAAAGCGGCCGAGCAGACACCCGGTTCGGGCACCGTGGAGGCGCTGCAGCGCGGTGTCCACTTCATCGGCAAGAAGGTCGTCGAAGAGGCGGCCGAGTCGTGGATGGCGGCCGAGCACGAAGGCCCCGAACGCGCCGCCGAGGAGATCTCTCAGCTGCTCTACCAGGCCCAGGTCCTGATGATCGCGACCGGGCTCGAGCTCAAGGACGTCTACCGACATCTCTGACGTGACCCCGATCCGTCCGTCAGATTCGAAGGAGCACGTCAATGCTGCGCATCGCCATTCCGAACAAGGGGACCCTGTCCGCACCGGCTTCACAGATGTTGCGGGACGCCGGTTACCGCCAGCGGACCGACCCCAAGGATCTGCTCTGCCGTGACGAGGGCAACAACGTCGAGTTCTTCTACCTGCGGCCGAAGGACATCGCGACGTACGTCGGCTCGGGTGATCTGGATCTCGGCATCACCGGCCGGGACCTGCTCGTCGACTCCCGGGTCACGGCCACCGAGCTGCTCGACCTGAACTTCGGCCGGGCGACGTTCCGGTGGGCGGTGCCCGCGGGCACGCTCACCAGCGCGGACGAGATCGGTGGCAAGCGGATCGCCACGGCGTACCCCGGGGTGGTCGGGAGTTATCTGGCCGAGCACGACCTCAAGGCGGACGTGGTACGCCTGGACGGCGCGGTGGAGAACGCGGTCCGCCTGGGCGTCGCCGACCTGATCGCCGACGTGGTGGAGACCGGGGCGACACTGCGCCAGGCCGGCCTGGTCACGCTCGGCGAACCGATCATGCAGTCGTCGGCGATCCTGATCGGCCGCGACGCGGAGCCACCGGCCGGGGCGTCGCAGCTGCTGCGCCGGCTGCAGGGGGTACTCGTCGCCCGCAGCTTCGTGATGCTCGCGTACGACGTCCGTGCCGACCTGCTGGAGCAGGCCACCGGCCTGACCCCGGGTATCGAGTCACCGACCGTGTCCCCGCTGCACCGTGAGGGCTGGGTCGCGGTGCAGGCCATGGTGCAGCGCGCCGACGTACACCGCATCATGGACGAGCTCTACGAACTCGGCGCCCGTGCCATCCTCGTCACCGACATCGCGAACTGCAGGCTGTGATGACCTCTGTGATCTACCGACCGAAGAAGATCCGCTGGGTGGCCGGCCCGATGGCCGCCGCGGTGGTCATCCTGTTCACCGTGCTCAGCTTCGGGCTGACCGGTAACGCCGGCTTCGAGAACTCGCAGGCCACGTTCCAGCGCGGCGACCAGCTCGCGATGATCGGCGTCGGGATCCTGATCGGCCTGGGTGTGCTGGCGTTCTGCCGGCCGCGGGTGGCCGCGGACGCCGAGGGCGTACACGTGCGCAACGTGATCGGCGGGTACGACCTGCCGTGGAACGTGGTGGCCGCGGTCCGGTTCGACCGGAACTCGGCGTGGGCGCACCTCGAACTGCTCAACGACGATCAGGTGCCGGTGCACGCTCTGCAGGCGGTCGACAAGGACTACGCGGTGGACGGGGTCCGCGCGCTGCGGGCCCTGCACGCCGACGCGACAACCGCCTGATAGACTCACGGTAGTCGACCACGTCTCCCGCTTACTCTCTTCGCCGAGAGCCGAGCGGGGGCGCGAAAGAGGAGCCCGCAGGTTCCCACCCGAGTCATTGACTATGGCCGGGTCCGGTCAACCCGACGGGAATGATCCTGTCCGGGTGCGCGTCCTCCAGGACGCCGATGACCGGTCGAGCGGGCCCCGGCATGCGCTGATTTCCGTCAGCCGCACGCGGGGCCTTCTGCTTTCCCGGCGTCCCGCCTCGGCGGGACACTCGGGGCCGACCGCCATTGGCACCGCCGCACGACCGGTTCGTGACGGCGGAGAACAACGTTCTGAGGAGGCCCCATCAGCGTCGAACCACGCGTGAACGAACAGATCCGGGCTCGTGAGGTCCGCCTGGTCGGTCCGGAGGGTGAGCAGGTCGGCATCGTGCCGCTCGAGCGCGCTCTCCAACTGGCTGCGGACGTCGACCTGGACCTGGTCGAGGTTGCTCCGATGGCGCGGCCGCCGGTGTGCAAGCTCATGGACTTCGGCAAGTTCAAGTACGAGAGCGCACTCAAGGCCCGCGAAGCTCGGCGCAACCAGCAGCAGACCGTCATCAAGGAAATGAAGCTGCGGCCGAAGATCGACCCGCACGACTACGCGACCAAGAAGGGTCACGTGGTGCGGTTCCTCAAGGCGGGCGACAAGGTCAAGGTGACGATCATGTTCCGCGGTCGTGAGCAGAGCCGCCCGGAGCTGGGTTTCCGGCTCCTGCGCCGGCTCAGCGAGGAGATCTCGGAACTGGGCTTCGTCGAGGCCAGTCCGAAGCAGGACGGCCGAAACATGATCATGGTGCTGGCTCCGCACCGGGCCACCAAGGCCGCCGCGGCCGCCACGATCGCCGCCAACGCACGTCCGCCGCGTGAGCCGCGCGAGGGCGATGTCGAGGGCGACGCCGTCGAGACGGAGCCGGCGGCCGCCGAGGTCGTCGAAACCACCGCAGAGTAGTCAGCTTTTCCCCGCGTCCCCCCGGTCGCGGGGAAAGACCAGAAAGAGGCGTCAAGTGCCGAAGATGAAGAGCCACACCGGCATGGGTAAGCGGGTGAAGGTCACCGGCAAGGGAAAGCTCGTCACCGAGCAGGCCGGCAAGCGTCACCTGCTGGAGCACAAGTCTTCCCGGGTTACCCGCCGGATGACCGGAACGGTCACCGTGGCCAAGGCCGACACCAAGCGAGTGAATAAGCTTCTGGGCCGCTGACGCGCGCCAGACTCGTTCCCCTTAAGGAGTAACTAGAAATGGCACGCGTCAAGCGGGCGGTAAACGCCCAGAAGAAGCGCCGCACGCTGCTCGAGACCGCGAGCGGTTACCGCGGTCAGCGTTCCCGGCTGTACCGCAAGGCCAAGGAGCAGGTGCTGCACTCGATGCAGTACTCGTACCGGGACCGTCGTGACCGCAAGGGCGACTTCCGCCAGCTGTGGATCACGCGTATCAACGCGGCCTCCCGGGCCAACGGTATGACCTACAACCGCCTGATCCAGGGTCTGAAGCTGGCGGGCGTCGAGGTCGACCGGAAGATCCTGGCTGACCTGGCGGTCAACGACGCCACCGCGTTCGCGGGCATCGTCGAGATCGCGCGTGCGGCCGTCGCGGCCGAGGGCACCGGCGGCGCTGCCGCGCAGGCTGCCTGAACTATCGCGTAGCACGTTTGTGAGGCGTCTCCCGGTGATACGGGAGGCGCCTCCTGCCTTTAGGTCGGAGCGCATGTTCACACCCCGTACCCCCAGAATCGTCTCCGCCCGGCGCCTGCAGCGTCGCCGGGACCGTGACCAGAGCGGCCGTTTCCTGGCCGAAGGCCCGCAGGCCGTGCGCGAAGCGCTGGCCGCCGGAGTCGTGCTGGAGCTGTTCGGCACGGGCCCCGCCCTGGACCGGTACGCCGAGCTGGCCGCGCAGGCCCCGGAGGTCTCCCCGGTCACCGAGGAGGCGCTGGCCGCGCTGGCCGAGACCGTCGCGCCGCAGGGCCTGGTGGCGCTCTGCGAGCAGGTCGACGTGCCGATCGCCGAGGCGCTGGCCAAGAAGCCGCGCCTGGTCGCGGTGGTCGCCGAGATCCGCGACCCGGGCAACGCCGGCACCGTCCTGCGCACTGCCGACGCGGCGGGCGCCGGTGCGGTGATCTTCGCCGGGGACGCCGTCGACCCGTACAACGGCAAGTGTGTACGCGCCTCCGCCGGCTCGTTGTTCCACGTGGACGTCGTGCGTTCCCCGTTGAGCGTGCTCGACCTGCTGCAGGACTCCGGCCTGCAGGTGCTGGCCACCAGCGGCACCGGTGACGACGATGTGGACTCGCTGCTCGACGGCGGGCTGCTGGCGTCCCCGACCGCGTGGCTGTTCGGGTCCGAGGCGCACGGGTTGCCGGCGTCGGTGCTGTCCGCGGCGGACCGCCGGGTCCGGGTGCCGATCTACGGCGAGGCGGAGAGCCTCAATCTCGCGGCGGCGGCTGCTGTCTGTCTTTATGCCTCGGCCCGCGCCCAACGCTGACGGTATGCTGGGCCGCATGTCGGATCGGAAGTTTATGTGGCCCGCTGGTCGCGGGCGCCGGATCTGACACTCTCCTGCGCTGACTGCCCTGACCGGCGGGCTGCGGCTCAGCCGTGCCTCCGTACACTGCCCGATGGCTCATCCGGTGTGAGGGAGTTCGCCCTACCATGTCCTACCGCAACGATCCGTACGACCCGAAGCAGGCAGCCCTGCTCGACCCTTCGTCGTTGGAGGGCGCTGTCGCCGAGGCGGAGAAGGCGTTCGCCGCCGCCGCCGACCTCGACGCGCTCGCCGCGCTGAAGCCCGCGCACCTCGGCGACCGCTCGCCGGTGTCGCTGGCCCGCCGCGAGATCGGCTCGCTGCCGCCGGCCGCGAAATCCGACGCCGGCAAGCGCGTCAACATCGCCCGCCAGGCGGTTCAGGGTGCCTACGACGCCCGGCTCGCGGAGCTCACGGCCGACCGTGCCGCCCGCGTGCTGGTCGAGGAACGCGTCGACGTCACCCTGCCGTGGACCCGCCGCCCGCGGGGCGCCCGGCACCCGCTGACCACGCTGATGGAGCACATGGGCGACATCTTCGTCGGCATGGGCTACGACATCATCGACGGTCCCCAGCTGGAGCTGGAGTGGGCCAACTTCGACGCGCTCAACATCGGACCGGACAACCCGGTGCGCGGCGCCAGCGACACGTTCTTCGTGGACCTGCCCGGCCTGGTGATGCGGACCCACACGTCGCCCGGCCAGGTGCGCACCATGCTCGACCGGCAGCCCCCGATCTACGTGGTCAGCCCGGGCCGGGTCTACCGGACCGACGAGCTGGACGCCACGCACAGCCCGGTCTTCCACCAGATCGAGGGCCTGGTCATCGACGAGGGCATCACGATGGCCCACCTGCGCGGCACCCTGGACCACCTGGCCCGGTCGCTGTTCGGGCCGGACGCGCGGACCCGCTGGCGTCCGCACTACTTCCCGTTCACCGAGCCGTCCGCCGAGTTCGACGTCTGGTTCGCCGAGCACCGCGACGGCCCGCGCTGGGTCGAGTGGGGCGGCTGCGGCATGGTCAACCCCCGGGTGCTGACCGCCTGCGGCATCGACCCGGACCGCTACTCGGGTTTCGCGTTCGGCATGGGCGTCGAGCGGACCCTGATGTTCCGCAACGGCGTCTCCGACATGCACGACATGGTCGAGGGCGACGTGCGGTTCACCACGAACTTCGGAATGGAGTCCTGAAGCGATGAAGACGTCACTGTCGTGGCTGCGCGAGTACGTCGAGCTGCCCGCCGGGGTCACCGCTTCGGAGCTCGACACCGCGCTGACCGAGCTCGGCATGGAGGTCGAGGGGATCGTCGACCAGGCCGCCACCGTCACCGGTGACCTGGTCGTCGGCCGGGTGCTGACGATCGAGGAGCTGACCGGCTTCAAGAAGCCGATCCGGTTCTGCACGGTCGACGTGGGCAACGAGAAGCCGCAGGAGATCGTCTGCGGGGCGCGGAACTTCGCCGAGGGCGACCTCGTCGTGGTGATCCTGCCCGGCGGCGAGCTGCCCGGCGGTTTCAAGATCGGCGCGCGGAAGACGTACGGGCGCAACTCGCACGGCATGATCTGTTCGGCCGCCGAGCTGGGTCTCTCCGGCGACCACGACGGCATCATCGTGCTGACGCCGTCGGACGCGACCGTGCCCGGTGTGGACGCGCGTCCGGTCGTCGGGCTCGACGAGGTGCTGATCGAGGTCGAGATCACCCCGGACCGGGGTTACGAGATGAGCGTCCGCGGGATCGCGCGGGAGCTGGCCGGGTACTTCGGTGTCCCGTTCACGGATCCGGGTCTCGGGGCCGCCGCTTCCGGGGGCGAGTCGCCTTACGACGTGGAGATCCAGGACATCGTCGGCTGTGACCGGTTCGCCGCCCGCGTGGTCCGCGGCATCGACCCGTCCGCCACGTCCCCCGCGTGGATGCAGCGCCGCCTGATCGCGGCCGGCATCCGGGCCATCTCGCTGCCCGTCGACATCACCAACTACCTGATGCTCGAACTCGGCCAGCCGATGCACGTCTTCGACGTCGACCGCCTCAACGGCGGCCTGGTCGTCCGGCGGGCCCGGGCCGGCGAGAAACTGACCACGCTGGACGGCGTCGCGCGCGTACTCGACGCCGAGGACATGGTGATCTGCGACGAGACCGGTCCGATCTCGCTCGCCGCCGTCATGGGCGGCCAGACCAGTGAATGGCAGGAGGGCACGGTCGACGTGCTCCTCGAGGCCGCCCACTGGGACGCGGTGATGGTCGGGCGCACCGCCCGCCGCCACAAGCTGTTCAGCGAGGCCGCCAAGCGGTGGGAACGTGGTGTCGACCCGCAGCTGGCGCTGGTCGCGCTGGAGCGTGCCGTCGAGATCCTCACCACGCACGCCGGCGGCACCGTCGACCCGGGTGTGCTCGACATCGACAACGTCGTGCCGCCCACGCCGATCACGCTGCCCGCCGCCCTCCCGACCGAGATCACCGGAGTGGTGTACCCGGTCACCCGGGTCATCGAGCTGCTGAACCAGGTCGGGGCCGAGGTCACCGGCGAGGAGACGCTGACCGTCGTGCCGCCGAGCTGGCGTCCCGACCTGCTCGCCCCGATCGACCTGGTCGAAGAGGTGGCACGCCTCGGCGGATACAACGACATCCCCAGCAAGCTGCCCCGGGCCCGGAGCAGCAGCGGCCTCACCCCGGCGCAGAAGCGGCGCCGGTCGGTGGGCCGGGCGCTCGCCGAGAACGGATACGTCGAGGTCCTGTCGTACCCGTTCGCCGCCGCCGGGAGTGCCGACGCCCTCGGCCTGCCCGCCGACGACGCGCGGCGCAACGCGGTGCGGCTCAGCAACCCGCTCTCCGAGGAGGAGCCTCAGCTCCGGACGAGCCTGCTCGCCACGCTGCTCGGCACCCTCAAGCGCAACCTCGGCCGCGGTCACCGCGACGTGGCGCTCTACGAGGTCGGCACGGTGTTCCAGCCCGGCCCGGCGGCCGCCGCGCCGCCGCTCCTGGGTGTCGACCGCCGTCCCACCGACGAGGAGTGGGCGGCCGCGAACGCGGTCGTCCCCGCCCAGCCGTGGCACCTCGCCGCGGTCCTCGCCGGCGACGCGGAGCCCGCCGGCTGGTGGGGTGCCGGACGCCCGGCCACCTGGGCCGACGCGATCGAGGCGGCGCGCATCACGCTTGCCGCGGCGGGCGTTCCCGCGAACACCGTCGGGGTACGCGCTGCCGAGAACGCGCCGTGGCACCCCGGCCGGTGCGCGGCGATCACCGTCGACGGCACGGTCGTGGGCCACGCGGGTGAGCTTCACCCGGCCGTGCTGGCGGCGTTCGACCTGCCGAAACGCACCTCGGCCGTCGAACTCGACCTGGACGCCCTCCCGGACGCCCCGGTCGTCTACGCGCCGACGATCTCCACATTCCCGCCGGCGCTGCTCGACGTGGCGCTGATCCTGGACACGACGGTCCCGGCCGGCGAGGTCCAGGCGGCTCTCGCCGAGGGTGCGGGACCGCTGCTGGAGTCGGTCGCGCTCTTCGACGTGTACGAGTCGGCGCAGGTCGGCGAGGGCAAGCGGTCGCTGGCGTACAAGCTGACGTTCCGCGCGCCGGACCGGACCCTCACGTCCGAGGAGACCATCGCGGCCCGTGACGCGGCTGTGGCCGTCACCGCGTCCCGATTCGGGGCGACCCTCCGCGGGGCCTGATCCCTTCACGGAAAGCGCGTGGTGACCCGACTCGGGTCACCACGCGCTTTCCGTCTGTATGCCCTGGTGTCTCGTCGTATGTCCTGGTGTCAGGGAAGCAGGGCGATCAGTTCGGCGGTGGTGGCGGATTCGGCCATCTTCGGGAAGATCCGTTCGACGCTGTTGCGGTGCGCCTCGGGGTCGATGTCGGTGAGGGCGTCGACGGCGAGCGTGACGTGATAGCCGTGCTCGTGGGCGGCCCGCGCCGTCGACTCCACGCCGAGGCTGGTGGCCACGCCGGTGAGCACGACCTGGGTGATGCCGCGGCGACGCAGGCGCAGGTCGAGGCCGGTGCCGTGGAAGCCGCCCCAGGTGTGCTTGTCGATCACCAGATCGTCGTCGGTGGCCAGGCCTTCGACGAGTAGTTCGCCCGCTCTCACCTCCGGGGACACTTTCGCCGGGGCCGGGGCCGGTGTTGCCGTCGTGGCGTCGGCCGGGGCGGGTGCGGGGCGGCGGGCGTCGATGCGGGTCGAGGTGGCGTCCTGCGGCGAGGCGACGTCACGCAGCAGGATCACCGGAAGTCCGCGGCTGCGGAACGCCTCGGCCAGCGCGATGCTGCGGGCCACCACGTCGGCCGCGGAGTGTGGGGCGAGCGGCGCGGCGAGGATCCGGCGCTGAACGTCGACGACCACCAGCGCGGTCCTCGGGTCGATGGTGGAGACAGGCATGGTGCGGCCTTTCGATAGAGCGGTTCAGAGATCGGAGAGCCGGTCGAGCAGCGCCATCGCCTCGAGGATCTTCTGGCGTTCCGCCTCGGTGTAGTGCTCGGTCAACGCGCTGACCAGCCACTCCTCCCGCTGCCGCCGCCACCCGAGGATGGCCTGCTCTCCGGTGCCGGTGAGCGAGACGATCTGCCGCCGTCCGTCGGCCGGGTCGGGCTCCCGCTTGATCAGGCCGTGTTGTTCGATCACCGCGAGGGTGGCGGACATGGACTGCGGGCGGACCCGTTCGGCCGCGGCCAGCGAACTCATCGTGGCCGGGCCGCCGCGGTCGAGGCGGCTGAGCACCGCCATCTGCGAAGGCGTGAAACTGCCGATGCCGGTGGCCTCCCGCAGCCGCCGCCAGATCCGGCTGAACACGACCCGGGTCTCACCGGCGGCACGCGCCGCCGACGCGGGGATCTCCGTCATGATCCCTACCTTAGATTCTTCAGGTAAAACTGAACAGTCCAGCCTGAAGGAAAGGGTCGGCTAGGGTCGGGGCATGTTCGGCCGAATTCTGCGTGACCTGACCATCAACGATCTGACGGTGGCGGGCCCACTGGTCATCGCCGTGCTCAGCGTCGTCCGCGCGATCCGGGCCGACGACGCCTTCACCCGCTGGTCGTGGGCGGCGGTCGCGGCCGTGATGGTGGTCGTCTGCGTCGGCTACCTGATCGGGGTCGCCCGCAACCGCGCACGCCTGCGCGACGCCGAGGACTGATCAGAGACAGTCAGGTCTGGCGGCCAGGAGAGCTCGGGCGGCCGGGCGTTCCTCGGTCGTGACCCGGGTGCACCCCGACTCGACCAGCGTCCACGCGCCGCCGGCCATCGCCGCGTCGAGCCGTTCCCGCAGGCCCTCCACCCGATGCGGCTCCACGGCGAACAGAATCCGCACGAACGACCGGTCACCATCGGCCGACGTCAGCACCCGGTGTGCCGCTCCGGCCAGCACCCCATCGATAACCATTACCGGATCGTTCTCGGTCACCGGCACGATGATCGCCTGGTGGGCGTAGACCTGTCGCATGGCCGAACGGTAGCCCGGGGTGCCAGCATGACGCCATGACGCGGGGATTCCGGAAGGGCTACACAGGCAGCGGACCAGGCGACTTCACCCCCGACGGCTGCGCGGTCGACCTCTACTCCCGGCTCCCGGCCCGCGGCGAACCGGAGATCATCGCCGCGGCGGCGCCACCACCGGCGACACTCCTCGAACTCGGCTGCGGCGCAGGCCGGGTGACTCACCCCCTGCTCTCCCTGGGGTACGCCGTGACAGCAGTCGACGAGTCCCCCGAAATGCTGGACCGGATCCGCGGCGCGCGGACGATCAGGTCCAGCATCGAGGAGTTGGACCTCGGCGAAACCTTCGACGTGGTGCTGCTCGGCTCGTTCCTGATACACGCCCCCCACCCGGTCGGCGACGCCCTGCTGGCCACCTGCCGCCGGCACGCCGCACCCGGCGGCGTGGTCCTGATCCAGCACGAGGGCCCCGACTGGCACAAGAACGTACCCCGCGAATCCCCGCTCGGCGACGGCGTGGCCCGGGCGCTCTCCTCCACGGACCAGGGCGACGGCACACGCCTGATCCGATTCGAGTACGCCTTCCCCGACGCCACCTGGACCCAGGAGTTCCGGTCCCGCCCGCTTTCCGCCGCCCAGTTCGAGGAGACGCTGAACAGGGCAGGCCTGCGCCTGGACCGCCGCCTGACCGAAGACGACACTTGGGCAGCCGCCGTCCCGACCTGAACCGCTCCCCGTCGAACCTTGCTCTGTCGGACTTCGCTTTGTCGGATCTCGCTTTGTCGGATCTCGCTCTGTCGAACATCTCCCGCTCGGACCTCGCGGTGTCGGACTTCGCCCTGTCCGCGAGCCGAGACCGACGGCAGACAACGGCTCGCCCGCGCCG
This sequence comes from Actinoplanes sp. NBRC 101535, assembly GCF_030269225.1. NCBI lineage: Bacteria > Bacillati > Actinomycetota > Actinomycetes > Micromonosporales > Micromonosporaceae > Actinoplanes > Actinoplanes sp. NBRC 101535. The sequence goes on from NZ_BSSY01000022.1 coordinate 80,614, forward strand.
ACGTAACTCAGCCCGATGTGATCACGATCCTGACCAGGGAATCCGTCTCGGCCACTCCCGAGTGGCCTTACGCCCGGCCCGGCCGTCATCCATGGTCGGCCCGCAAGCCGAAACCGACCATGAACGGCGGCTGGCCCACCCCGGGCCGTCGTTGGGGGTTGGTTTCCGCGGGTTGGGTAGCCGTCAGCGACGGCTGGGGACGCCGGGCCGTCGTTGACGGTTGGTTTCCGCGGGTTGGGTAGCCGTCAGCGACGGCTGGGGACGCCGGGCCGTCGTTGACGGTTGGTTTCCGCGGGTTGGGTAGCCGTCAGCGACGGCTGGGGACACCGAGCCGTCGTTGACGGTTGGTTTCCGCGGGCTGAGTAGCCGTCAGCGACGGCTGAGGACACTGGGCCGTCGTTGAGGGCTGGTTTTCGCCGGTTGGGCAGCCGTCAGCGACGGCTGGGGACGCCGGGCCGTCGTTGAGGGCTGGGATCGAACGGCTGTGCGGTGAACCGGTGTGCGCTGACCGACTCCACGGCAGGCCGTGCCGTGCCAACGCCCCGCGCCGTGTCAACGCCCCGCCGTGTCAACGGCACGCCACGCCCGGCCCCGCCACGCCAATGCCACCCCCGCCCCGCCCCGCCAATGCCACCCCCGCCCCGCCCCGCCACGCCAATGCCACGCCCCGCCACGCCAACTGCATGCCGCGGCACGTGCCGGTGTTGAGGGCTGGGGCGTGCCGTTGGCGTGGCGGTGTGTCAGGGCAGGGACGGTTCGGGCATCGAGATGTAGAGGCGGTTGCCGGCCCTGCTGAAGCCGACCCGTTCGTACACCCGCCAGGAATCCGGTCCGGACGCCTCCAACCAGGCGAAGTCGGCACCCCGCGAGAACAGGCGCTCGGTGATGCCCGCGGTGACGGCGCCTGCCACGCCGCGGCGACGGAACGCGGGACGGACCGCGATGCCGGCGATCTCGCTGACCCCGTCGGACGGGACGGTGGCCTGCCCGCCTCCGGCGCAGTCCCCGCCGGAGGTCCGGGCGGCCAGGATGACGCCGCCGTTCTCCTGGAGGCGGCGGAATCGCTTGATCTGGTCCGGGTAGGCGACCGGTGTCCCGCCGAACGCCTCGTTCTGGGCGGCGGCCAGCCCGGCCCGGTCGTCGTCGGTGGCCGGGTCGGCCAGGGTGAAGCCGTCCGGCGCGGGCGGGACGATCAGCGACCCGGGGGTGCAGTTGAGGTAGTCGTGGCGTTCCTCGACGGCGAACCCGGCGTCGAGCAGCAGCGTTTCCAGGCCGGGGGAGGTGACCGTCACGTATTCGAGCCGTGGCCGGCGGCCGGCCTCGCCGAACGCCTTGACCAGGGCGGTCACGTCAGCGGCGGTGATCGGGGCGCCGGGCACCGGAGTCGCGTAGTTGATGAAGGGGCTGTCCGTCTCCGGGTCGATTCCGATGACGAACGGTCCGCTCTCGACGGACTGCCGGCGGGAACGGAGGGTGGACACGACGGAGCGCTGGATGCGCAGATCCATGGTGGGATGACCTTTTCGCGATGAAGAGAGTGCCGTGAAGGCATGCGGGAGCGTCGTGGGGCCACCGCTGAAGCAAACTCAGCAGCGGCCGCTGGGCCGGGCCGAGATCATTGGCGTCACTCTTTCGCAGACAAGAAGGTTCGCAGGCAGAAGGTCCGCAGACAGAAGGTTCGCAGACATCGAGGTCGCGGATGGAGCGGCCCGCAACAAGAGCGGATGGAGCGGCCCGCAACAAGAAGCGACAGCGAGAATTTCACAGCACCACGGCACAGCGCAAGCCCAACCCGGACGGACCGCCGAAGCCCGGCGGCGGCGCAACGGCCCGGACGGCGCACGCAGGCCGCGTGGGAGCCACGGGACTGCTGCGACGCGTACCCCCGAGGGGTTTTGATGATCTTCCGGTTTTTGTCGGTGGTGGCCGCTAGGGTTTCGCCGTTCCGTTCCCCCGGTGCCTTCGGGAGTGATCATGGCTGGACCTTCGTCCGTGGTGGACGCATCGCCGCGATCGGGGAGATCCGGGCCGGCCTGCCGTGGGGGACGCCTGTCCTGCCGGAGTGAGCCGGCCCGGTGGCGGCGTCCGAGCTGCTGTGCGACGTGAAAGAGGTGTTTCTGTGAATGTCCAACGGCCGCCCGCCGAGGTCCGGTTCGCCGACGAGCTGGCGAGGCTGCGGGAGACCGACGACGCGCCCCGGCCGCCCGGCTGGGCGCTGTCGCTGCGGGCCGCCCGCGCGTTCATCGTCGGCGACGACGCGCTCGGCGTCAGCCGCAAGTTCGTCGGTGACCCGTCCCTGATCGACCGGGCACTGGTCAGCCTGGCCACCAGCCGTGGTCTGCTGCTGGTCGGCGAGCCCGGCACGGCGAAATCGCTGCTCTCCGAGCTGCTGGCGGCGGCGGTCAGCGGCGACTCGACCCTCACCGTCCAGGGCGGCGCGGCCACCACCGAGGATCAGATCAAATACTCGTGGAACTACGCGATGCTGATCTCCGAGGGGCCGACCGCACGGTCGCTGGTGCCGGCGCCGCTGCTGCGCGGCATGGCGGGCGGGATGACCGTCCGGTTCGAGGAGATCACCCGGTGCCCTCTCGAGGTGCAGGACTGCCTGCTCTCGCCGCTCTCCGACCGGGTGCTGGCGATCCCGGAGCTGCCCGGTGACGCGGGCATGGTCTTCGCCCGGGACGGCTTCAACATCATCGCCACCGCGAACACCCGGGACCGCGGTGTCAACGACATGAGCGCCGCCCTGAAACGGCGGTTCAACTTCGAGACGGTCTTCCCGATCGCCGACTTCGACACCGAGCTCAGCCTGGTCGAGTCCGAGTCCGGCGCGCTGCTGCGCCGCTCCGGGGTGACCGCGCCACCCCGGCGGGATGTGCTCGAGGTTCTGGTCACGGCGTTCCGCGAGCTGCGGGCCGGGCGGACCGCCCGCGGCGACGAGATGGACCGGCTCTCCGCGGTGATGAGCACCGCCGAGGCGGTCGCGGTCGCGCATGCGGTCGGTCTGCGCGGCTGGTTCCTGCACGGGGCGCCGGGCACCGCCGCCGACCTGGTGTCCTGCCTGGCGGGCACGGCCGCCAAGGACAGCCCGGACGATCTCGCCAAGCTGCGCCGCTACCTCGAACAGCACACCGCGTGGCGGACCGGCGAACCGTGGCGGGAACTGCGGGACGCCCGGCGGGAACTCCCCGGCGGATGAGTCTCACCGTCATCGGCGTCCGGCACCACAGCCCGGCCTGCGCCCGGCTGGTCGCCGCCACGATCCGGGCGCTGCGTCCGGCGTACGTGCTGATCGAGGGCCCGTCCGACATGAACGGCCGGATCGGCGAGATGCTGCTCGGCCACGAACTGCCGGTGGCGGTGTTCACCAACTACGCCGACGGGGAACGCCGGCACGGGTCGTGGGCGCCGTTCTGCGCGTATTCGCCGGAGTGGGTGGCGTTGCAGACGGGCCACGAGACCGGTGCCGAGTTGCGGTTCATCGACCTGCCGGCCTGGCACGAGGCGTTCGCCGACCGCAGCAACCGCTACGCCGACGCGGAGTTGCGCTATGCCGAGGCGGTCGACCGGCTGTGCACGACGTTCGGGGTGGACAACACCGACGCGCTCTGGGATCACCTGGTCGAGATGGGGCCGCAGGAGGAGATCGCGGAGCGCCTCACGGCGTACTTCGACCTGATCCGGGGCGAGTCGGCGGCGGGGGAGTCGGACACCGCGCGGGAGGCGTACATGGCGGGGTGGCTCCGGGCCGCCCGCGCGCATGCCGGTGATCGGCCGGTCGTCGCCGTGGTCGGTGGTTTTCACCGGCCGGCACTGTTGCGCCTGGCCGAGGGCGGCCCCGCTGACTGGCCACCGGTGCCGGACCTGCCGGCGGGCGCGGTCGTCGGCAGCTATCTGGTGCCCTACTCGTTCCGGCGGCTGGACGCCTTCGCCGGCTACCAGTCCGGCATGCCCTCCCCGGAGTACTACCAGCAGCTCTGGGACCACGGCCCCGAGACCGCCGCCCGGCATCTGGTCACCGCGGTCGCCGGCCGTCTCCGCGGGCGCGGCCACCCGGTGTCCACCGCCGATCTGATCGCGGCCCGGACCACCGCCGAGGCACTCGCCCTGCTGCGCGGCCACCCGGTCCCGGCCCGGGTCGATGTGCTCGACGGCCTGGCCTCCGCGCTGGTCGCCGAGGCGCTGGACGTGCCGCTGCCCTGGTCGGTCCGCGGCGCCCTGACCGCCGGCCAGCATCCGGCGGTGGTGGAGATGACCGCGGCCCTGAGCGGCGCCCGGCTCGGCCGTCTCCACCCGGACACCCCGCTGCCGCCGCTCGTCCACGCGGTCACCGCCGAACTCGAACGCCACGGCCTGGACCGCTCCGGCGAGATCACCGTCGACCTGCTCGACCCCCGGGACCGGGAGCGGAGCCGGGTGCTGCACCGGCTGCGGGTCATGGCCATTCCCGGGTACGCCCGGAGCACCGGACCGGAGAGCGGCCTGGACCCGGCGCTCGTCGAGACGTGGACTCTCCGCGACGAGGGCAGCCGCCTCGTCGCCCTGATCGAGGCGGGTGGATACGGCGCGACCCTTCCGGCCGCGGTCGAGGCCCGCCTGGCCGAGCGGGTCGCCGAGTCCCCCGGAGACCTCGCGGCGCTGGCCGCGGTGTTGTTCGACGTGGCGCTCAGCGGGGTCGGCGAGCTGACCGGCGACGTGCTCGAGCAGCTGGGGCACGGGGTGGCGGCCGGCACCGACCTGGCCGAGCTGGGCCGCGTGCTGTCGGTGGCGCTGGCCCTGTGGCGGCACGACGAACTGTTCGGCACGGCGGGCACCGCGGCGCTGGGCGTGGTCCTGGAGGCCGCCACCCGCCGCATCCTGTGGTTGTCCGACGGTCTGCACGGCCCGGGCCGGCCGGCCGACCCGAAACGGATCCGCGCGGTGGTGGCCGTCCGCGACGCCGTGCTGCACGGCCGCCGTGCCGGGGTGCTCCCGGCCGCCGCGGTCGAGGTGGCCGGCCGGGTCGCGGTGGACCGGGCTGCCCCACCCGACCTGCGCGGCGCCTTCTACGGCCTGGCCCGGGTGGTCGCCGCCGCCGTCCTCACGGATCTCCCCGGGGTGCCGGGGCTGCCGACCCCGGCCGAGGCGGTGCGCGGGGCGTTCGCGGGCGGGACCGCGGGGGACTGGCTGGCCGGGCTCTTCGGGGTGGCGCGGGAGACCGTACTCGCCGTGGACGGGATGCTGCCCCTGCTGGACGACCTGATCAGCGGATTCGCCGCCGACGAGTTCCTGGTGGCGCTGCCCGCGCTGCGGCAGGCCTTCGAGTTCTTCCCGCCCCGGGAACGGGAGACCATCGCGGACCGTCTGCTGGACTGGCGCGGGATGACCGGCTCCGGGAGGGCCCTGCTGCGGGTGCCGGCGACGCCCGAGGTGGTGGCCGCCGGGATGGCCCTGGACGAACTGGTCGAGCGACGGCTGTCCGCCGCAGGCCTGGGCACGGGAGAACGATGAGCGATCACGGGCTGGAACGCTGGCGCCTCATCCTGGGTGCGCCGGCCGCCGGGGGCCTCGGTGACCTGACCGGTGACGCGGCCGGACAGGACGCCGCGCTGTCCTGGCTCTACGGCCGCGACGAGGAGTTGACGCGCCGCGACATCCGGCGGGACGGCGGGCCCGGGCCGTCCCGGCTGACCACGGTGGACTGGCTGGACGGCATCACCCGGCTCTTCCCCAAGGAGACCGTCGAACGCCTGCAGCGCGACGCCGTCGAACGCTACGAGATCAACGACATCGTGACCGACCCCGCCGTTCTGGAGAGGATCGAACCCAACCCGGCGCTGCTGCGGGCCGTGCTGCGGACGAAACACCTGATGAACCCGGAGGTGCTGCGTCTCGCGCGGCGCCTGGTCGACACCGTCGTCCGGGACCTGGTGGCCCGGCTCGCCACCGAGATGCGGCAGAGCTTCTCCGGCGCGCGGGCCCGCCGGGCCAGCCGTTTCAAGCAGGCCCGCGACTTCGACGCCCGGCGGACCATCCGGGCGAACCTCGGCCACTACCGGCCGGAGGAGCGGAGGCTCTATGTGCAGACGCCGTACTTCCTCTCCCGCAGCCGCCGGGAACTCGTGCCCTGGCAGGTGATCCTGCTGGTGGACCAGTCCGCGTCGATGCTCCCGTCGGTGATCCACTCGGCGGTCACCGCCGCGTGTCTCTGGGGCCTTCCCGGTGTACGCACCCACCTGATCGCCTTCGACACCGAGGTGGTCGACCTCACCGACGACGTCGCCGAACCGGTCGAGGTACTGATGAAGACACAGCTCGGCGGGGGCACCGACATCGCCCGCGCGGTCCGGTACGCGACCGGGCTGATCGAGCGTCCACGGCGCGCGATCGTGGCGGTGATCAGCGACTTCTACGAGGGCGGATCGGAGAACGACCTGGTGCACGGGGTCCGCGAACTGGCCGGTCAGGGCACGATCGTGCTGGGGTTGGCCGCGCTCGACGAGGAGGCGGATCCGGCGTTCGACCGGAAGTGCGCGCAGCGTCTGGCCGACGCCGGGGCGACGGTGGGCGCGATGACGCCGGGCGAGCTGGCCGCCTTCGTCGCGGAACGGGTGGGCCGATGACCGCCGCCGGCCTGCCACCCGCTGCTGATCTGCCGCCCGCCGCCGACCTGCCGCCCGCCGCTGATCTGCCGCCCGCCGCAGACCCGCCACTGCGGGCCGATCTGCCAGCCGCCGCCGGGCTGCCTCCGCGCGCCGGGCTGCCGTCGCGTGCTGATCTTCTGGCGCTGGACGCCGACGCTCTCGTGGCGCTGGCCAACCGTGGCCTGGTCAAACGGGCCGCCCGGGAGGCGGAACGGGAACCCCCGGCGTTGCGGTCCGGGGAGCAGTCCGCGATCGTCGCCGAGTGGGCCGACGGGGTCCACAGTGAACTCCCGGCCGGAGGTCTGGAGCGGGGCAGCTGTTCGTGCGGGGCGAGCGGGGTGTGCCGCCACCTGATCGGTCTGGTCTTCGCCTACCAGGCGGCCGCCGCCGGAGACCCCGGCGAGACGGTGGAGGGTCGCGAGGCGGAACCGGTCGCCTGGTCGCCGGGCGGGTTCACCGACGCCGACCTGGTCGCCCGGATCGGGGCGCGGCTCGTCGACGCCGCCCGGCGGACGCTGCGGGCCGGATACACCGCCCGGATCCGGCGGGGCGCGGTGCCCACCGTCGAGCTGCCGTCGGCGACGGTGCGGTTCCTGGTGCCGCACGATCTCGGATACGTGCACACCGACGCCCGCCGTGGCGCCCGCGACGACGTGATCGCCCTGGCGGTGTGGGCGTTCCGGGCCGCCGACGAGGTACATCCCGTCGTCGAGAACCCGCCCGCCGAAGGGTATCCCGACGGCAGTCCCGGGGCGGGGGATCAGTTCGCGGCCGAGGGTCGTCCCGGGGCGGGGGACCAGTTCGCCGCCGAGGGGCGTCTTGGGGCAGCGGATCTGCTCGTCGACGTCGGCGGTGAGCCGGGGGCGGGCGGGGACGCGGGTTCCGGGCTGGAGGCGGTGCTGGAGTTCGCCACCGAGGTGCTGCGGACCGGCGCGGTCCACGCCGGCCCGGGGCTCACCGCCGCAGCCGCCGGGCACCTGGCCCGGCTGGAGCGGTCCGGCCTGCGCTGGCCGGTCGACGCCACCACCGAGCTGGCCGACCAGCTCGTCGCGTACCGCGAACGCAGCGCCCGCTACGCGCCGGAGACCCTGGCAGACCTGATCGCGGAACTGTTCGCCAGGCACCGCGCGGTCTCCGGTGACGGCCTCGGCCTCGGTGTCCGGGCCCGGGTGCTCGGCACCGAGGAGGCGGCCGAGACACCGATGCGCCGGGTACGCCTGGACGGCCTCGGCGCCCGGGTGACCGCGGTCGACGACCGCCGGCATGTGGAGATCTTCCACGCGCAGGCCGCCTCCGGGGTGGTGCTGGTCTCGCACCGGCATTGGGATTCCCCGGAGACCGGCCCCGACCTGGCCCGCCGCCGTTCCGGCACGACGACGATCGCCCGGCTCGCCGCCGGGGTGCTGGTCACCGAGTCGGCGCTGCGCAGTGCCAGCCGGACCGTGCGGCTGGCGAACAGCCGGATCGCCCCGTCCACGGTCACCGCGTCGACCGGCGCCTGGGGCGAACTGCCGCCGGCCCTGGTGGCCCGGGACTTCGCCGCTCTCGGCGCCGAACTGGACGCCCTGCCGCCCCGGCCGGTCCGGGCCCGGGTGCGCGCCGAACTGGTGCGGGTCCTGGCGATCGAGGAGGTGGGAGACTTCCACTACGCCCACGGCATGCAGCGGCTGACCGTCGTCGTCCGGGACGCCACGGGCCGCCCGGCGCAGGTCACCGCCGTTCACGCCGCGGTGGTGCCGGGCCGTCTGGACGCGGTCGCGGCGGCGCTGTCCGGCCGGCACGGTCGCCCGGAGTACGTGGCCGGCACCGTGCACCGCAGCGGCGGCGGCCTGGTCGTCGAGCCGTCCGCGATCGCCGTCGGCGGTGCGGTCGTGGTGCCCGACCTCAGCGCCCCGGACAGTATCGCCGGGAAGACGCCCTTCGCCGACTTCGAGGAGACTGACCCGTTACGGTCAGCGCTCGACGAGGCCCGGGCGGTTCTGGGCGAGGTCGCGCATGCCGGGCTGGCGCATCTGCCCGGCGGTTATCCGCACCGGCTGACCGCCGCCCGCGCGAGCCTGGCCACGGTCGGCCTGCGGCGGGTGGCCGAGGCGCTCGACCGGTTCGCGGCACGGCTCGGCCCCGACCCCGGGGACGGTGCCGTCCAGGCCTGGGCCGATGCCCACCTGCGCGTCTCCTTGGCGGCCGACCTGCTCTGAACAGGTCCGAAGCACGGCTCAGGACGCAGCGGGTGCGGGTCGGGACGTGGCGGGTGCGGGATCGGGACGCGCCGAAAGAGGGCAGGGAGCGGCGAGCGCGGGTCGGGACTCGGCGGGTGCGGGAGTCAAAATGCGCGCGCGGGCCTCAAGAGGCGGCGAGCGCGTCCTCGACGCCGGTCTCGTGGCGGCCCAGGAAGATCGGGTCGCGGCGCGAGAGCACGTCGGCGGCCGCCTTGACCGCCGCGCCCTGCTCGCGGATCTCGCTGCGGAACCACATCTCGCGGAACACGCGGACCGAGTCGTCGCCCACCCCGTCCGCGTCGACGCCCAGGCTGCGGCAGAGGGCCACCGCCCGTTCCAGGTGGTAGCCCTGGGTGACGACGACGGCCCGGTCCACGCCGAAGACGCGGTGGGCGCGGGAGCAGGAGTCGTAGGTGTCGAAGCCGGCGTGATCGAGCACGATCTTCGAGGTGGGTACGCCACGGGCCGCGAGCCAGACCATCATCGAGCCGGGTTCGTCGTAGTTCCAGTTGCCGTGGTCGCCGGAGACCAGGATGGCCTTGACCTTGCCGGCGTTCAGGAGTTGCCGGGCGATCTCCAGGCGGGCGGCGAGGAACGCGGACGGCTGGCCGTCGAATCCGACCTGGGCGCCGAGGACCAGTGCCACCGGCGCGGCGGGCACCGTGTTCATCTGGTAGATGTGGCCGTCCGCGCTGTCGCGTACCCATGTGAGGGAGCCCGCGGTGACGGCGAAGGCGAGGAGGCCGCCGAGGGTGCCGGCCACCACGATGCGGCGGCCGGCGGCCTTGAGGCGATCAGGAACGGTCAGCCGTCGGAAGATGCGCACCGCCCGAGGATGGCAGGTGAGGGCAATGCGGCACCATGGCTCTCATGATCGACAAGGTTGACCCGAACGGCGCGGAACCCTGGTTCGGATGGGCGCTCGCCGCCCGGGATGCCCGGGTCTGGCGTCGTCCGGGGGCGGCCGTGGTCGCCTGCCCCGGTCTGGCGCATTGGGACCGTCTGGCGATGAGTGGCGAGCCTGATGCTCTGGCCGGTCTGCTCCGGACGGTCTATACCGAGATCGACGGCGATTTCCGGCCGTTCGGGTCGGAGGAACTGGTCACCGCCGTCGTGGCGCGGATGCCGGAACTCGAGGTGAGCGCCCGTTTCGCCTGGATGGAGACGACAGATCCGCTCGGCCCCGGCGGCACGGGGAGGTCGGCGGGCGGCGCGGAGAGGTCGGTGGGCGGCACGGAGAGGCCGGCGGGTGACGCGGAGAGGCCGGCGGGTGACGCGGAGAGGCCGACGGGTGGCACGGGGAGGCCGGCGGGTGGCACGCAGCGAGCGGCCTGGCTGACCGAGGACGCCTGGCCCGAGGTGACCGCGCTGATCGAGAGGGACTTCCCGGAGTCGTACGCACGACCGGGCGGCCTCGACGTGCGGCGGTGGGCGGGCATCCGCGACGACGACGGGACCCTGCTCGTGGTGGCCGCCGAGGCGTGGTCGTCCGCCGAGATCGGTTTCGTGGCCGGGGTGGCGACCCGCGCGGACGCCCGCGGGCGGGGCCTGGCCGCGGCCCTGTGCACGTTCGTCACCAACGAGCAGCTGGCCGCGCCGGACCGGACCCGGGTGGCCCTGATCGTCGACTACTCGAATGTGGCGGCCGTTTCCGCGTACACGAGAATGGGTCTGAAGCGGCGTCCGGTGGCCGCGGCCCGTCGCCGATGAGCGACCGGCCGCGGCCGGGGCCTCTCAGCTGATCCGGAACTTGGCGGTGAGCAGGTCCTGCGGCTTCGAGCTCGGGCCCACCAGCAGCTCGAAGTCGCCCGGTTCGACCACCCGGCGGGCGTCCGCGCCGACGAGCGTGCAGACCCGCGCCGGCACCTCGATCGTCACGGTCACGCTCTCGCCCGGCTCGACGGTCACCTGCCGGTAGGCCTTCAACTCCCGCTGCGCCCAGGTGACGCTGGTGACCAGGTCGCTCACGTAGGCCTGGACGGTCTCCAGCGCGGGCCGCCCGCCGGTGTTCGTCAGCCGCACCGATGCGCGCACGACACCGTCGGCCGTCACTTCCGGTTCCTCCACGCTCAGTCCGTCGTAGACGACCGTCGTGTAGCTGAGTCCTTCGCCGAACACGAACAGCGGTTCCTGGCTGAGGTCGGCGTAGCGTCCGCCGTGCTGGCCGCGCAGCTGGTTGTAGTAGACCGGCAGCTGCCCGGCGTGCCGGGCGGCCGAGAGGGGCAGCCGGCCGGACGGTTCGATCAGGCCGAGGAGCAGTTCGGCGACGGCCTGGCCGCCGCGCATGCCCGTGTTGAACGCCTGCACGACGGCCGAGGCCGCGAGGGCGGACGGCGGGAGCGCGTGCGGCTTGCCGTTGATCTGCACGACGATCGTCGGGGTGCCGGTGGCGACCACCGCATCGAGCAGCGCGATCTGTCCGCCCTGCAGTTCCAGGGTGGCGGTCGACCTGCCCTCGCCGGTGAGTTCGACGGTGTCGCCGACCACCACGATCGCGTAGTCGGCTCCGGCGGCGGCCTGCCGGGCGTTTTCGAGCTGTGCCGGGTCCGCGGTGATCGGCTCGGCGATCGGCGGCCGGGGCTGGCCGTCCGGGAAGGTCGCGCCCTCCGGGTCGGGCACCAGCCGGACGATGCCGGCGCCCGGCTCGTGGTGGATCTCCCAGCCGTCGGGGGCGAGGTCGCGCAGACCGTCGAGCACCGTCGTGGTGAGTTCCCGCGGGTGGCCGCCGGGCATCCAGTCGACCTGGCCGGAGTCGCCGGCCCAGTCGCCGAGCTGGGCGGACACGCTGTCGGCGTTCGGGCCGAGCACCGCGATCCGGCGTGGTCCGGCGGCTGCGGGCAGCGGCAGCACGCCGTCGTTGCGCAGCAGGACCAGGGACCGCCGGGCGACCTCGAGGTTGAGCGCGGTGTGCTCCGGGTTGCCGATCACCGCGGCCTGCCGCGCGGGGTCCGGGGTGCGCGGGTTCTCGAAGAGGCCGAGTTCGAACTTGAGGCGCAGGATGCGGCGGACCGCGCCGTCCAGGTCCTGTTCGGTGAGCAGTCCGCGGCTGATCGCCTCCTGCGCGCCCTCGAAGAAGGCGGGGGTGGTCATCACCACGTCGTTGCCGGCCTTGACGGCGACCGCGGCGGCTTCGGCGTAGTCGGCGCAGACCTTCTGTTCCCAGACCATCCGGCCGACGTTGTCCCAGTCGGTGACGAGCGTGCCGGTGAAACCCCATTCCTGCTTGAGTACGTCGTTGAGCAGCCACTTGTTGGCGGTGATCGGCACCCCGTCCATCGACTGGTAGCCGAGCATGAAGGTCTGGCAGCCCGCCTCGACGGCCCGTTCGAACGGCGGCAGGAACCAGGAGCGCAGTTTGCGCGGGCTGATGTCGGCCTCGCTGGCGTCGCGCCCGCCCTGGGTCTCGGAGTATCCGGCGAAGTGTTTGGCGGTGGCCAGCACGGCGGTCGGGTCGTCGAGCCCGTCGCCCTGGTAGCCGCGGATCATCGCCGCGCCCAGTTCGCCGATCAGGTACGGGTCTTCGCCGAACGTCTCGTCGATGCGCCCCCACCGCAGGTCACGGGCGATGCACAGCACCGGCGAGAAGGTCCAGTGCACGCCGGTGGAGGAGGCTTCCACGGCGGTGGCCCGGGCGACCCGTTCGAGCAGGTCCGGGTCCCAGGTCGAGGCCATCGCCAGTTGGGTGGGGAAGACCGTGGCGCCGGGCCAGAAGCCGTGGCCGTGGATGCAGTCCTCGGCGGTGAGCAGCGGGATCCGCAGCCGGGTCCGGGCGACCAGTTCGGCGGCTTCGATCAGCTTCGCCGGTGAGGTGTGCAGGATCGAGCCGGCCAGCTTGTCCAGGACGAGTTCCGGTAGTTCCCGGCGGGCGTCGAGTTGCAGCATCTGCCCGGCCTTCTCGGGCAGCGTCATGCGGCCCAGCAGATCCTCCACGCGCTGCTCCACGGGCAGCGTCGGATCCTGAAAAGGAAAGTCTGCGGGCATGGGTGCCTCCGGTCTGCCGATCATGAACAGGGTGGAAGTCTTCCAGTCCGGAACCGGTTCCGGCACCCCGTGCCGGTTCCGGAACCTGGTGCGGGGTAAGGGGAGGCGAAATCTCGGGTGTGCCGGTAAGGTCCTCCATGGATCGCACCCAATGGAGTCTATCGATTACTCAAAGTGATCGCCGACGTCGGACAGGGGGAATCATGGGATCCACGGATCGGGTGCTGCGACGCAGTGCCGATGCGATCGAACACATCTCCGGCATCTGTTTCAAGACCGGACCACCGCGCCGGATCGGCGCCGAACTGGAGTGGACCACCCACCGCGCCGGGGAGCCGTCCGCGTACCTGCGGCCCGCCGACCTGGCCGCCGCGCTCGGCGAGCACGCGCCCGCCACGCTCGGCAACACCGCACCCGTGCCGCTTCCCGCCGGCGGCGCCGTGACCCTGGAACCCGGCGGACAGGTGGAGATCTCCTCGACCCCGGCGGACTCCCTCGCCGCGCTGCACACGGCGATCACCACCGACCACGCCGTCCTCGCCGGTCTGCTGGCCCGCTCCGGGATCGTCCTGGGCGACCACGGCATCGACCCGGAGCGACGGCCACGGCGCATCCTCGACACCCCCCGGTACGCGGCGATGCACCGCGCCTTCGACGAGGCCGGCCGGACCATGATGGGGTCCACCGCCGGCCTGCAGGTCTGCTTCGACGCCGGCGAGCCGGGCAGCGTGGCCGCCCGCTGGCACCTGCTGCACGAGGCCGGGCCGGCCCTGCTGGCCCTGTTCGCCACGTCCCGCCGGCACGCCGGCCGGGACACCGGCTGGGCGTCGGCACGGATGGCCGCCTGGTTCGGCATCGATCAGCGGCGGACCGCGCCGGTCCCGGCCACCGGCGATCCGGCCGGGGACTGGGCACGCTACGCGGTGGAGGCACCCCTTCTCTGCGTACGCACGGACGACACCTGGGACGCCCCACCCGGAACGACCCTCGCGGACTGGATCGAGACGGGTGCCGTCCCGGGCCGGACCGGCCGGCCGCCCACCCTCGACGACCTCGACTACCACCTGGGGACGCTGTTCCCGCCGGTACGCCCGCGCGGCTACCTCGAGGTCCGCTACCTGGACGCGCAGCCCGGCGACGAGTGGATCGCCCCCGCCGCGGTGCTGACCGCCCTGCTCGCCGCCGACCCGGTCACCGACCGGGCCCGCGAACTGGCCGCGCCCGCCGCCGGCCGGTGGCAGGCCGCAGCCCGGCACGGCCTGGCCGACCCCGACGTGCACCGGTCCGCCGCCGACCTGGCCGACCTGGCCTGTCGCAACCTGGACCGCACCGGACTCGCCGCGCCGGTCCGGGACCTCGTCGCCGGGATCGTCTCCCGGCGCCTCGGGCAGGACCTGCATCAGCGAGAACGCATCAGAGGAGGGATTCGATGACCGATCTGCGGCTCGCCATCGCGGCCGAACTCGAGCGCGCCCGGTCCCGGACCGTGGCACTCACCGACGCGGTCGACGACGGCGACCTGGTCCGCCAGCACTCGCCGATCATGTCGCCGCTGGTCTGGGACCTGGCGCACGTCGGCAACCAGGAGGAGTTGTGGCTGGTCCGCGACGTCGGCGGACGTGAGCCGGTCCGGCAGGACATCGACGAGCTCTACGACGCCTTCAAGCACGCCCGCAAGGACCGGCCGGGGCTGCCGCTGCTCGATCCGGGGCAGGCGCGGGCGTACGTCGGCCAGGTCCGGGACAAGGTGTTCGACGTGCTGGACCGGGTCCGGTTCGATCCCGGGGCACGGCTGGTGGACGGCGGCTTCGCGTTCGGAATGATCGTGCAGCACGAGCAGCAGCACGACGAGACCATGCTCGCCACCCACCAGTTGCGGGTGGGCGATCCGGTCCTGACCGCCGAGCCGGCGCCCGCCGCCCGGGTGCCGGTCGCGGGTGAGGTGCTGGTGCCGGGCGGCCGGTTCACCATGGGGACCAGCACCGAACCGTGGGCGCTGGACAACGAGCGGCCGGCCCACGACGTGCACGTGCCGGCGTTCTGGATCGACGCCGCTCCGGTCACCAACGGGGCGTACCTGGCGTTCGTCGACGCCGGTGGCTACCAGGATCCGTCCTGGTGGAGCGAGCGCGGCTGGGAGCACATCACGAAGAACCGGATCGACCGGCCGCTGCACTGGGTTCTCGACGGCGACCGGTGGCTCAACAACCGGTTCGGACGGGTGACCCCGATCAACCCCGACGAGCCGGTCGTCCATGTCTGCTGGTTCGAGGCGGAGGCGTACGCCGACTGGGCCGGCAAGCGGCTGCCGACCGAGGCCGAGTGGGAGAAGGCGGCCCGCTTCGACCCGGCGACCGGCCGCTCCCGGCGATTCCCCTGGGGCGACGAGAACCCGGCCGCCGAACACGCCAACCTCGGTCAGCGGCACCTGAACCCGGCCCCGGTCGGTGCCTATCCCGCCGGCGCCTCGCCACTCGGCGTGCACCAGTTGATGGGCGACGTCTGGGAGTGGACGTCGTCCGGATTCCACCCGTACCCGGGGTTCGTGGCGTTCCCCTACCGGGAGTACTCGGAGGTGTTCTTCGGCGGCGACTACCGGGTGTTGCGAGGCGGCTCGTTCGGCACCGACGGCGGCGCGGTCCGGGGCACCTTCCGCAACTGGGACCACCCGATCCGGCGGCAGATCTTCAGTGGATTCCGCTGCGCCCGGGACGCCGGCTGATGTGCCGGCACCTGGCGTACCTGGGTTCACCCGTACCCCTGGAAAGGTTTCTGCTCGGTCTGCCGCATGCCCTCGCCGTGCAGGCCTGGGCGCCCCGCGACATGCGCGGCGGCGGCACCGTGAACGCCGACGGTTTCGGCGCCGGGTGGTTCCCGCCCGGCGCCACCGTCCCGGTGCGGTACCGCAGTGCGATGCCGATCTGGTCGGACGCCGCGCTTCCGGCCCTCGCCGCGGCCACCACGTCGGGTGCGCTGCTCGCGGCGATCCGGTCCGCCACGGTCGGTATGCCGGTGGTGGAGACCGCCGCCGCACCCTTCACCGACGGTCGCTGGCTGTTCAGCCACAACGGCGTGGTCAAGGGGTGGCCCGGCAGCCTCGCCGGCCTGGCCGGCGAACTGCCGATCGAAGATCTTCTGACATTGGATGCGCCTACCGACTCGGCGGCCCTCTTCGCTCTGGTACGCGCCCGGCTCCGAGCCGGCTGGCCCGCGGCGAAGGCGGTCACCACCGTCCTGGCCGAGGTCACCGCCGCCGCGCCCGGATCGCGGCTCAACCTGCTGCTCACCGACGGCACCCGGATCGTCGCCAGCACCCTCGGGCACTCGCTGCACGTGCTGGCCGGACCGGACGCGGTGCTGGTCGCGAGCGAGCCGCTCGACGACGACCCGGCCTGGCAGCCGGTGCCCGACGGGCATCTGCTGGTCGCCACGCCCGGCGCCCTGGACCTCACTCCGCTAGGAGCTGCATGATCACCCTGATGGACGAGCGTGACCTGGCCCGGTGGCTGCGCGCCGACGTGCGTACCGGCTTCACCGCCACCCCGAAACGCTTACCGCCCAAGTGGTTCTACGACGCCCGGGGCAGTGCCCTCTTCGAGGAGATCACCCGGCTGCCGGAGTACTACCCGACCCGTACCGAACGGGCCGTCCTTACCGAACACGCCGCCGAGATCGCCCGGATCACCGAGGTCAAGACCCTCGTCGAACTCGGCTCCGGCTCCTCGGAGAAGACCCGGCTGCTGCTCGACGCGCTGACCGCCCGCGGCACCCTGGGCGGGTTCGTGCCCCTGGACGTCTCGGCGGACGCCCTCGGCGACGCGGTCACCGTGCTGGGCGAGTCCTACCCGGGGCTGACCGTCACCGGCGTGGTCGGCGACTTCTCCCGGCACCTGCGCCACCTGCCGGACGGGGACAGCCGGATGGTCGCGTTCCTCGGCGGCACCATCGGCAACCTCACCCCCCGGGAACGGTCCGCGTTCCTGGCCGCGCTGCGGTCGACCCTGCACGAGGGGGAGTGGCTGCTGCTCGGCGCCGGACTGGTCAAGGACCCGGCGATCGAGGTTCCGGCGTACGACGACGCGGCCGGCGTGACCGCCGAGTTCAACCGCAACGTGCTGCGGGTGATCAACCGGGAGCTGGGGGCGGCGTTCGACCCGTACGCGTTCGATCACGTCGCGCTCTGGGCCCCCGGTCCTGAGTGGATCGAGATGCGGCTGCGGTCCCGCGTCGCGCAGCGGGTGGCGATCCCCGGTCTCGGCATGACGGTGGACTTCGCCGCCGGGGAGGAGATCCGCACTGAGGTGTCCGCCAAGTTCCGGCGCGGCGGGATCACCGCTGAGCTGGCGGCGGCCGGTTTCGAGGTGTATCGCTGGTGGAACGATCCGCAGGAGTGGTTCGGGCTGACACTGGCACGTGCGGTGCGCCCCTGACCCCTCCGCTGCTCTTCAGGAGGTGCCGGCCGTGGACGACGAGCCGCACCGCGCCCTGGCCGAGGCTGTGCTGGCCGAGGCCAGGGCCCGCGCCGAGTGGCTGGCCGACGGCGGCCCGGTGCCGTCGCTGCCGGACCGCTGGAGCGCGCTCTGGCGGGCCACCGTGCACCGCCAGGCCGACCTGGCCGAGCAGCCGGACCACGAGGCCGAGCGTGCCGTCCAGACCATGCTCGGCCAGCTCACCAGCCTCTATCACGACGCGCCGTGGTTCCGTGACGAGCCGGCCCTGCGCGACCGTGCGATAGCCGAGACCCTGCTCTTCACCACCGGCCTGGGGCCGGCGGTGCCCAGCCGCGCGGCGCAGGTCGCATGGATCCGCCGCGAGGGCATGCGTCCCGCGGACTTCGGTGGTGACGACCGGCGCTGGCTGGACGAGTGGAACGCCTGGGCCACGCATGTCCGGACGTCCTGATCTCTCCACTCCGGCCGGCGCCGGAATCTTCAATGCCCGATATTTCGTAAATGGTATGGATGTTAAAGGTGGTTGCTAGGGCTGATGTGAGTTGATACGGTTCTCTGTATATTCATGCGGAGACCGCGCAGTGAGGAAATGTCAGCATGGGAATCCGGGTAGCGGTGGCGGGCGCCAGTGGTTATGCGGGGGGCGAACTGCTCCGACTGCTCGCCGGGCACCCCGAGTTCGACCTCGTGACGGCCACGGCACACAGTCAGGCGGGGTCCGCGGTCAGTGCCGTACACCCGCAGCTCTTCGGTCTCGACCTCACGCTCGCGCCCACCGAGGCAGCCAGCCTGAGCGACGCTGACCTGGTCTTCCTCGCCCTGCCGCACGGGCAGTCGGCGGCCGTCGCGGCGCAGCTTCCGGCCGGTGTCAAGGTCGTCGACCTGGGTGCCGACTTCCGGCTGGAGAGCGCCGAGCAGTGGACCCGCTACTACGGTGGCGGGCACGCCGGCACCTGGACCTACGGCCTGCCCGAGCTGCCCGGCGCGCGGGACGCCATCGCGCGGGCCGACCGGGTCGCCAACACGGGTTGTTATGCGGCCACGATCATCCTGGCGCTGGCGCCGCTGATCGCGGCCGGTGTGGCCGACCCGGAGGACGTCGTCGTGGTGGCGAGTTCGGGCACCTCCGGCGCCGGCCGCAGCGCCAAGGTGAACCTGCTGGCCAGCGAGGTGATGGGTGACCTGTCGCCCTACAAGGTCGGCGCCCACCAGCACGTCGCGGAGATCAAGCAGGCCACCGGGGCGGCGTCGCTGTCGATGACGCCGGTGCTGGCGCCGATGCCGCGCGGCATCCTGGCGACGGTCACCGCGCGCCGGCTCAACGGCGGCGACCCGCGGGAGGCGCTCGAGGCGGCCTACGCCGACGCGGCGTTCGTGCACGTGCTGCCGGAGGGCGTCTGGCCGCGCACCGCGTCCACCGCCGGTTCCAACTCCTGCCACCTGCAGGCCACCGTGGACATCGACTCGGGCCGCATCATCGTGGTGAGCGCACTCGACAACCTGGGCAAGGGCGCGGCCGGCCAGGCCGTGCAGAACGCCAACATCATGTTCGGTCTGCCGGAAACGACAGGCCTGAGTGTCTTCGGAGTAGCGCCGTGACCGTCACCTCCCCCAAGGGATTCCGTGCCTCCGGCGTCGCCGCCGGGCTCAAGGCCAGCGGCAACCCCGATGTCGCCCTCGTCGTCAACGACGGCCCCGACTACACCGCGGCTGCGGTCTTCACCGGCAACCGGGTCAAGGCCGCCCCGGTGCTCTGGAGCCAGCAGGTTCTCAAGGGCGGTGTGGTCCGCGCCGTCGTCCTCAACTCCGGTGGCGCCAACGCCTGCACCGGATCGCAGGGTTTCCGCGACACCCACGCGACCGCCGAGCACACCGCGACCGTTCTGCGCACGGTCGGCCCGAAACCGATGATGGTCGGCCCCGGCGACGTGGCGGTCTGCTCGACCGGTCTGATCGGTGAGCTGCTGCCGATGGACAAGCTGCTGCCCGGCGTCACCGCCGCGGCCAAGGCGCTCGACACCGCCGGCGGCGACCGGGCCGCCACGGCGATCATGACCACCGACACGGTGGCGAAGAACGCGGTCGTCACGCGGGACGGCTGGTCGGTCGGCGGGATCGCCAAGGGCGCCGGCATGCTGGCCCCGGCCCTCGCCACCATGCTCGTCGTGATCACCACGGACGCGTCGGTGGACAACGAGACGCTCGACACGGCGCTGCGCGCCGCCACCCGGGTCACCTTCGACCGGATCGACGCGGACGGCTGCATGTCGACCAACGACACCGTGCTGCTGATGGCGAGCGGCGCGTCCGACCGGGCGCCCGGTCTGGAGGAGCTGACCGCCGCGGTCACCGAGGTCTGCCACGACCTCGCCCAGCAGCTGATCGGCGACGCCGAGGGCGCCACCAAGCACATCGCCATCCAGGTGCAGGGCGCGGCGAGCGAGGCCGACGCCGTGCAGGTGGGCCGGGTCGTCGCCAACAACAACCTGGTCAAGACGGCACTGTTCGGCAACGACCCGAACTGGGGGCGGATCCTGGCCGCGGTCGGCACCACCAGCGCGGCGTTCGAGCCGGACCGGATCGACGTGGCGATCAACGGGGTCTGGATCTGCAAGGGCGGTGCGGCCGCCGAGGACCGGTCGAAGGTCGACCTCTCCGGGCGGGACGTGACCATCACGATCCACCTGCGCGAGGGGGAGATGGACGCGACGATCTGGACCACCGATCTCTCCCACGCGTACGTGCACGAGAACTCGGCGTACTCGTCATGAGTCTCGTCTCGAAAGCGGAGAAGGCCGAGATCCTGATCGAGGCGCTGCCGTTCCTGGAGCGTTTCCACGGCACCACCATCGTGATCAAGTACGGCGGCAACGCCATGATCGATCCCGAGCTGCAGAAGGCGTTCGCGGCCGACATGGTGTTCCTGCGCCATGTCGGGATCAAGCCGGTCGTCGTGCACGGCGGCGGCCCGCAGATCAGCCGGATGCTCAAGCGTCTCGGCATCGAGAGCGAGTTCCGCGGTGGCCTGCGCGTCACCACCCCGGAGGCGATGGACGTCGTCCGGATGGTGCTGACCGGTCAGGTCGGCCGGGAACTGGTCGGCCTGATCAACCAGCACGGCCCGCACGCCGTGGGCCTCTCCGGCGAGGACGCCCGCCTGTTCACCGCGGTCCGCCGCGGCGTTCTGCTCGACGGCGAGGAGGTCGACCTCGGCCAGGTCGGCGACGTCGACAAGGTCGACACCTCGGCGGTCGACGACCTGATCGCGGCCGGCCGGATCCCGGTCATCGCCACCGTCGCCCCGGACGCCGCCGGCGTGCCGCACAACGTCAACGCGGACACCGCCGCCTCGGCCCTGGCCGTGGCGCTCGGGGCCCGCAAGCTGATCGTCCTCACCGACGTCCCGGGCCTGTACACGAACTGGCCGGACACCTCCTCGCTCACCTCGGAGATCAACGCCGAGGAGCTGGAGAAACTGCTCCCCACGCTCGAGTCGGGCATGGCACCCAAGATGGAGGCGTGCCTGCGCGCGGTCCGGGGCGGGGTGCCGGCCGCGCACGTCGTCGACGGCCGGGTCGCCCACTCGACTCTGCTCGAAGTCTTCACGGAAGAAGGTTCCGGAACCATGGTGGTCCCGTCATGACCCTGGTCGATCGTTGGCAGCAGTCGATGATGAACAACTACGGCACCCCGTCGATCGGCCTGGTCAAGGGTGAGGGCGCGGTGCTCACCGCGGAGGACGGCACGCGGTTCGTCGACTTCCTCGGTGGCATCGCGGTGAACGCACTCGGCCACGCCCACCCGGCCGTGGTGGAGGCGGTGACGCACCAGATCCAGCAGCTGGGTCACGTCTCCAACTTCTACGTCGCCGAGCCGACGGTGGCCCTCGCCGACCTGCTGCTGGCGCTGGCCGGACGGTCCGGCCGGGTGCTGTTCTGCAACTCGGGTGCGGAGGCCAACGAGGCCGCCTTCAAGATCTCCCGGCTGACCGGCCGCACTCACATCGTGGCCACCGACGGCGCCTTCCACGGCCGGACCATGGGTGCGCTGGCGTTGACGGGTCAGCCGTCGAAGCAGACGCCGTTCCTGCCGCTGCCCGGAGACGTCACCCACGTGCCCTTCGGCGACGTGGAGGCCCTCGAAGCCGCTGTCACCACGGAGACCGCCATGCTCATCCTGGAGCCGATCCAGGGTGAGAACGGCGTCGTCCTGCCGCCATCCGGATATCTGGCGGCAGCTCGCGAGATAACCACTAAAACGGGCACGCTGCTGGTGCTGGACGAGGTGCAGACCGGTATCGGGCGCACCGGCCACTGGTTCCACCACCAGAGCGAGGGCGTCGAACCCGACATGGTCACCCTGGCCAAGGGCCTCGGCGGCGGCCTCCCCCTGGGCGCCTGCATCGCCTTCGGCCCCACGGCCGACCTGTTCACCCCCGGCTCGCACGGCAGCACCTTCGCCGGCAACCCGATCTCCTGCGCCGCCGGTCTCGCGGTCATCCGCACGATCGCCAGCGAGGGCCTGCTCGACCACGTCAAGCGGGTCGGCGAGCAGCTGCGCCGCGGCATCGAGGGCCTGGGGCACCCGCTGGTCGAGCACGTCCGGGGTGCCGGCCTGCTGCTCGGGATCGTCCTCACCCAGCCGGTCTCCGCCGACGTGGCCGCCAAGCTGCGCGACGCCGGATTCCTCGTCAACGCCCCGAAGCCGGACGTGATCCGGCTCGCCCCGCCCCTGATCATCTCCTCCGATCAGGCGGATGCCCTGATCGCTGCCCTGGACGGTATCCGGTGACCACCCGACACTTCCTCCGCGACGACGACCTCTCCCCGCAGGAGCAGACCGCCGTCCTCGACCTGGCCGCCGAGATGAAGGCGAACCGGTTCGGCTTCACGCCGCTGGCCGGCCCCCACTCGGTCGCGGTCTTCTTCGACAAGGCCAGCCTGCGGACCCGCCTGTCGTTCGAGGCCGGCATCGCCGAACTGGG
This sequence comes from Actinoplanes sp. NBRC 101535, assembly GCF_030269225.1. NCBI lineage: Bacteria > Bacillati > Actinomycetota > Actinomycetes > Micromonosporales > Micromonosporaceae > Actinoplanes > Actinoplanes sp. NBRC 101535. The sequence continues at coordinate 102,875 of NZ_BSSY01000022.1, forward strand.
CGGACAGCCGATCATCGTGGACACCCAGAACACGCACTTCGGCCGGGGCGAGAGCCTGGCCGACGCCGGCCGGGTCGTCTCCCGGTACGTCTCCGCGATCGTCTTCCGGACCCACGGCGACGAGCGTCTCGCCGAACTGGCCAGCGGCGTCGACGTCCCGGTGATCAACGCGCTCTCCGACGGATACCACCCGTGCCAGCTGCTCGCCGACCTGCTGACGGTCCGGGAACGCTTCGGTTCCACGGCCGGGCGGACGCTCGCCTACGTGGGTGACGCCGCCAACAACATGGCGCACTCCTACCTGATCGCGGGCGCGACCGCCGGCATGCACGTCCGGGTGGCCGGCCCGTCCGGCTTCGACCCGGACCCGGCCGTCGTCAACCGGGCCGCCGAGATCGCGGCGTGGACCGGCGGATCGGTCGACGTGGTGCGTGACCCGCGCGAGGCAGCAGACGGGGCACACGTGCTCGCCACGGACACCTGGACGTCGATGGGGCAGGAGGAGGACGGGAAGGACCGGTTGACGCCGTTCCGGCCGTACCAGATCAACAAGGACCTCCTCGCGGTGGCCGCCCCGGACGCGATCGTGCTGCACTGCCTGCCGGCGCATCGCGGCGATGAGATCACCGACGAGGTGATGGACGGCCCGCACAGCGCCGTCTTCGACGAGGCGGAGAACCGGCTGCACGCCCAGAAGGCGCTGCTGGCCTGGCTGCTGGCGAAGAACACCGACGAGAGATGAGCGCACCGGTGACCCGCGCGGGGCGGCACGCCCGGATCGTGGAGCTGATCCGCACCTGGACCGTGCGGTCGCAGACCGAACTGGCCGAGATGCTCGCCAGTGAGGGCGTCCAGGTCACCCAGGCCACGCTCTCCCGGGATCTGGAGGAGCTGAACGCCGTCAAGGTCAGCGGCGCCTACCTGATCCCGGAGGACGGCAAGCGCCCGCTGCGGGAGACCACCGGTCAGGGCCCGGCGCGGCTGATCCGGCTGCTCAAGGAACTGCTGACCGGGGTGGACTCGAGCGGCAACATCGCCGTGCTGCGCACTCCGCCGGGCGCCGCGCAGTTCCTGGCGAGTGCACTGGACCGGTCGGGTCTGTCGGATGTGGTCGGCACGATCGCCGGTGATGACACGATCTTCGTAGTGGCCCGGGACAACGGGCCCACGTCGGGTGCGGCCCTGGCCGAGAAGCTCGGCAACTGGAGCCGGTCGGAGAACGAGGAGAACCACCGATGAGTTTCGCACCCGCGGTCGAGGCCCGGTTCCCCGACTTCGCCGATCACACCGACAAGCTCGTCGGGCACGGCGTGGAGTTCTTCCTCGCCTCCAACGACACGCTGCGTCCCCAGTTCAACGAGACGCCGTACGGCCACAAGCTCACCTGGCTGGACTTCACCGACACCACCGAGAAGGACTGGTCGACCCGGGACTTCCTGAACTTCTTCAACGTGATCAACGGGATCGCGTTCGGCGACCGGGGCATCCCGATGCCGCAGTGGGTGATGGTCGACCTGATCCTGATGCCGGCCGCCGCGGTGATCGCCGGCCTGCCGCAGGACGAGTTCGCCGCGATGGTGGAACGGTCCACGTTCCGTTTCGACACCGACGTCAAGCAACTGCTCCGCAAGGTCCAGCAGGACATGCGGGACAGCGGCTACCGCGGTCCGGTGCCGGTCGGCGGCTACTGTGCCGCGCCGTCCGCCGAGCCGGGGCGCTGGGTCGGCTGGTCGCTCTGGTCGCTGATGCCGGCGGTCGGACTCGGCAAGGCGGCCAAGGCGCTCGCCCTGTCGGCGTACCGCGCGCAGAAACTCGACGGCGTCACCCAGTACGACAACAGCGCCCTCAAGGTGCACACCGAGTTCGGCGCGTTGAAGATCCTGGTGGCGACCGTCCCGTTCCACACCTCGCCCGGGTCGTTCGTCTATCAGAGTGACCTCACCCTCCCCGCCGGGGGAGAGCTGCCCGAGCCGACTTTCCTGCTCGATCCGTTCGACTACAGTCGCCAGCGGGCGATGCAGAAGGACATCGAGGCGGGACGCTGTGAGTTCTATGTCCTGCAGCCCGGCCACGTCCGCCGGGACGGTAAGACATATGTGCCGATTCTCGAAAAGGAACTGCCCCGATGACCAAGCGCAAGATCGTTCTCGCCTTCTCCGGCGGCCTGGACACCTCCTACCTGCTCGTGAAGTTCCGCGAGCAGGGCTGGGACGTGATCACCGCCAACATCGACACCGGTGGTCTGCACAGCGGTGAGGGCGAGGCCGTCAAGGCCCGGGCCGAGGAGCTGGGCGCCGTCGAGCACCACGTCGTCGACGCCCGCGCCGAGCTCTACGACCGCGTCGTCACGTACGCGATCCAGGCCAACTACCTGCGCAACGGGGCGTACCCGTCGTGTGTCGGCGCGGAGCGGCTGATCCAGGCGGAGAAGGTCGTCCAGGTCGCCCTCGAGGTCGGCGCGGACGCCGTCGCCCACGGCTCGACCGGCGCCGGCGCCGATCACGTCCGCTACGACGCGGTGATCCGGGCCCTCGCCCCGCACCTGGAGATCGTCACGCCGGTCCGCGACGAGCGCGCCACCCGCGAGGAGGAGACCGACTTCCTGCGGTCCCGCGGTTACGCCGTCAGCGACAAGGTCAAGAAGTACTCGATCAACGAGGGCCTGATCGGCACCTCGATCGGCGGCGAGGAGACCTACGGCAGCTGGGAGTACCTCCCCGAGTCGGCCTGGACCTACACCAAGTCGATCGACGAGGCACCGTCCGAGGGCGTCGAGCTGCTGATCTCGTTCGAGCAGGGCGTGGTCACGGCGGCTTCCGTGAACGGTGGCGACTCTCTCGTCGACAAGGACGCCCCGAACTTCGCCATCCTGCAGGCGCTCAACGTCCTCGGCGGCGAGCACGGCGTCGGCCGCGGCATCCACATGGGTTCGACCATGGTCGGCAACCTGGCCCGCGTCGGCTTCGAGGCCCCGGGCATGCTGATCCTCATCGCCGCGCACCGTGAGCTGGAGAAACTCGTCCTCTCCAACCGTCAGCAGGCCACCAAGCAGACACTCGGCACGACCTACGGCGACCTGCTCCACGAGGCTGTCTACTTCGACCCGATCATGGACGACTTCCGGGCCTTCCTGACGTCCAGCCAGACCCGGGTCACCGGCGCCGTCCGCGTCAAGCTGCACAAGGGCAACATCGTCCTGCTCGGCAGCAGGAGCCCGTACAGCCTGCTCGACGCCGCCACCCGCGCGGGCGTCGTCTACGGCCACGGCTCGTCGCTCTGGACCGGCGAACAGGCACGGGCGTTCGCCCACATGTATGCCACACCGGGGACGATCGCTCGCGCTGCCGGAAACCCCTCATAGGGTACGAACCACACCTGCCACCAGGGTCACACCTTCCTGGAGCTGCGGGCGGGGCGGGCCATGTGCCCACTCCCGCCCGCTGCGGCCCCGCCGGCTCCGATCACACCAAGACGTGGGAGATCCGTCTCGTCTCCAGGCGCAAGGCGTCGTCTCGTCTCCGGGCGCAAGGCGTCGTCTTCAGGGCGCAACGTGCCGTCTCCAGGTGCTGGACACGTTTCGTGGTCAGTGTGCGAAGCCCGTTCGCTGTGGTGACTTCAGCCGCGCCAGGCGCCCTCACTGTCACAACAGCGAACGGGGTGTGTTGAGTTACGGCGCGCTGCGCGCCCGAAGTCGCCACGGCTGACGGGGTGTGTTGAGTTATGGCGTGCTGCGCGCCCGAAGTCGCCACGGCTGACGGGGTGTGTTGAGTTATGGCGTGCTGCGCGCCCGAAGTCGCCACGGCTGACGGGGTGTGTTGAGTTATGGCGCGCTGCGCGCCCCAAATCAACACGGCTGCCGGGGTGTGGTGATTTGAGGCGTGGAGAGCGCTACGTGCCCAAGTCACCACACGGCCGTTGTCCACGAAACGTGTCCAGCCGTCGTCAACCCGGCGCAAGGCCGGGAGGGCCGGCCCACATCCGGCCCGATCCCACCGGCGAGCGGCGACCCGGACTCAGGAGAGCCAGGTGGTCAGCACTTTGAGGGCCTGCCGGACCTCGGCGGACGGCACGTGCTCGTGGTCGGTGTGCGCCAGCAGCGGGTCGCCCGGACCGAAGTTGACCGCCGGGACGCCCAGGGTCGCGAAGCGGGCCACGTCGGTCCAGCCCAGCTTGGGTGCCGGGGTCCGGCCGACCAGGTCGACGAACTCCTTGGCGGCGGGCTGCTCCAGGCCCGGCCGTGCGCCCGGCGCCGCGTCGGTGACCTCGAGCTCGAAGCCGGCGAACACCTCCCGCAGGTGGGCCTCGGCGGCAGCCACGTCCCGGTCCGGCGCGAAACGGTGGTTGATGTGGATGGTGCACAGATCGGGGATGACGTTGCCGGCGATCCCGCCCTCGATCTTCACCGCGTTGAGCCCCTCGTGATATTGCAGGCCCTCGACGACCGGCTGCCGCGGCACGTAGGCCCGGAGCACGTCGAGCACCGCCCCCGCGCTGTGGATCGCGTTGCTGCCCCGCCAGGACCGGGCGGCGTGCGCGGCCACCCCGGGCACCGTGATCTTGATGCGCATGGTGCCCTGGCAGCCGCCCTCGACCGTGCCGTCGGACGGCTCACCGAGGATCGCGAAGTCGCCGGCCAGCCACTCGGGATGGTTGCGCACCAGGCGGCCCAGGCCGTTGAGCTTGGCCGCGACCTCCTCGTGGTCGTAGAACACGTAGGTCACGTCGTAACGCGGCTCGGCCAGCGCGGCGGCGAGGTGCAGCATCACGGCCACGCCTGCCTTCATGTCGACGGTGCCCCGGCCGTGCAGGATCTCGTCGTCGCCCGTGCCGGTGGTGGTGACCGGAAGGTTGTCCTTGATCGGGACGGTGTCGAGGTGGCCGGCGAGCACCACCCGGGTCGGCCGTCCGAGGCTGGTGCGGGCCACCACGGCGTCGCCGTCACGCAGCACCTCGAGGTGCGGGAACGCCGAGAGGGCGGACTCGACGGCGTCGGCGAGCTGTTTCTCCTCGCTGCTGACCGACGGGATGTCGCAGATGGCGCGGGTGAGGGCGACCACGTCGCCTGTCAGGTCGAGGTCGGTGGGATCGAGGCTGCTCATGTTGCAACTTTATCATGCTGATAGTATTTTTATGCAGCCAGGCCTCACGCTATGCATGAGGCTCTCAGCGATAGGGTCAGGGAAATACAGTGAGCGACCGAGGAGACGGTGTGCCGGAGAGCGACGAGCCGACGCGGCTCTGGGGAGCGCGTTTCGCGGGCGGCCCGGCCGAGGCGCTGGCCCGGCTGAGCGTGAGCGTCCAGTTCGACTGGCGCCTGGCGCCCTACGACCTGCTCGCCTCCCGCGCGCACGCCCGGGTCCTGGCCAACGCGGGCCTGCTCGACGCCGACGAGCTGGGCAGGATGCTCGCCGCGCTGGATGACCTCGACGCCGCCTGCGCGGCCGGCGAGTTCCGTCCCACGATCGAGGACGAGGACGTGCACACCGCCCTGGAGCGGGGGCTGCTCGAGCGCCTCGGCGCGCTCGGTGGCAAACTGCGGGCCGGCCGGTCCCGCAACGACCAGGTCGCCACCGACCTGCGGCTCTACATGCGTGACCACGCCCGCGGCGTGGCCGTCGCGCTGATCGAGCTGGCCGACGCGCTCACCGAGCAGGCCTCCCGCAACGTCGACACCCCGGCGCCGGGCATGACCCACGTGCAGCACGCGCAGCCGGTCAGCTTCGGCCACTGGCTGCTCGCGCACGTCCAGCCGCTGCTGCGCGACCTGGAGCGTCTGCGCGACTGGGACGTCCGCACCGCGATCAGCCCCCTGGGCTCCGGCGCGCTCGCCGGCTCGTCCCTGCCGCTCGACCCGGCGGCCGTCGCCAAGCAGCTCGGCTTCACCGCCCCGGCGGCCAACTCGATGGACGCCGTCGCCGACCGTGACTTCGTCGCCGAGTTCCTCTTCATCACCTCGCTGATCGGCGTGCACCTGTCCCGCCTCGGCGAGGAGATCGTCCTCTGGACCTCGACCGAGTTCGGATGGGTCGAGCTCGACGACGCCTTCGCCACCGGGTCGTCGATCATGCCGCAGAAGAAGAACGCGGACATCGCCGAGCTGGCCCGCGGCAAGAGCGGTCGCCTGGTCGGCGGCCTGGTCGCGGTGCTGACCATGCTCAAGGGCCTTCCGCTCACCTACGACCGGGACATGCAGGAGGACAAGGAGCCCGTCTTCGACGCGGTGGACACCCTGGAGCTCCTGCTGCCGGCCCTGGCCGGGATGATCTCCACGATGACCGTCCGGGTGGACCGCCTGGCCGCCGCCGCACCCGTGGGCTTCTCGCTGGCCACCGAGGTCGCCGACTGGCTGGTCCGCAAGGGCGTGCCGTTCCGCGACGCCCACGAGATCACCGGCAAGCTGGTGGCCCTCTGCTCGGCCCGCGACTGCGAGCTCGAGGACGTCACCGACGACGACCTGAAGACGGTCAGCGAACACCTCGACCCGTCGGTGCGCGAGGTCCTCTCGGTCTCCTCGGCGCTGGCCGCCCGCACCACGCCGGGCTCCACCGGTCCCGGCCCGGTCGCCGACCAGCTCGCCGTCGTGGAGCACAAGCTCGACAACTGGCGTCAGTGGGCCGTCGAGCAGGTCGTTCCCCGCTGAGTCCGGCTGTCACACCCCGGCGGTGACGTGCCGCCATGCCGTTCGCGCTTCCCGTGTCCTGAGCCTCCGAGGTCAACCCGCGCCGTGGTGGCATTCCCGCCCGGCCGATACACCCGGATCCCCAGGCGCGGGAGGCCAGGCAGGTAGCCGCCGACCGGGGCCGATGCGGCCCTAGGCGGGCGCTGCCAGGGACGCGTGGGCCGGTGCGATGGCTGTCGAGTTGCGCACGACGAGTTCCGGGTGGAAGAGATATTCCGAGTGTGGCGCCCCATGCCCGTTGATCTCGTCGACCAGGGAGCGCACCGCGGCCACCGCCATCGACGTCACCGGCTGGCGCAGCGTGGTCAGCGGCGGATCGGTGAACGGGATCAGCGCAGAGTCGTCGAAGCCGACCACCGACACGTCCTCCGGCACCCGCAGCCCCCGGCGCCGTGCGGCCCGGATCGCGCCGAGCGCCATCATGTCCGAGGCGCAGACGATGCCGGTCACGCCCTGGGCGAGCAGCCGGTCGGCGGCGACCTCGCCGCCTTCCACGCCGAACAGGGTCAGTGAGATCCACGAGTCCACGTCGGCGCCGGAGAGGCCGGTCTCCCGTTCCATCGCGGCGCGGTAGCCCTGGATCTTGCGCTGGGTGTTGACGAACCGGTTCGGGCCGGAGATCAGGCCGATCCGCCGGTGGCCGAGTGCGAGCAGGTGGGAGACGGCCAGGTCGCCGGCGAGCCGGTCGTCGCAGGACACGAAGGGCGCCTCGAGGCCGGCGGCGAAGCCGTTGACCAGCACGATCGGTAGTGGACGGTCGAGCAGCCGCTGGTATCGGGACCGGTCGGAGGTGGTGTCGGCGGAGAGGCCGGACACGAACACGATGCCGGAGACCTGCCGGTCGAGGAGCATCTCGACGTATTCGTCCTCGGTGACGCCGCCGGGGGTCTGTGTGCAGAGCACCGGCGTGTATCCGTGCTGGGCCAGCGTCGACTCGATTACCTGCGCGAACGCCGGGAAGATCGGGTTCTCCAGCTCGGGGACGACCAGGCCGACCAGGCCGGCGCTGCGCTTGCGGAGGCGTTCCGGGCGTTCGTAGCCGAGGACGTCGAGCGCGGTGAGCACGGCCTGCCGGGTCTCGGTGGAGACGCCGGGGCGGTCGTTGATGACCCGCGACACCGTCGCCTCACTGACCTGGGCCTGTTTGGCGATATCGGCCATTCGCGCACGCATGGTCCCACTGTAGTGCTCGGCGGTCTGCCCCGGCACGGCGCTGAAAGGCCTTCCAAACGCTGCAAGGGATTGCTAACGTCCCGGCAACAGAACCGATACGCGATTGTCTATGTCTTCGAATCGGAAGGTGCGTTGTGGCGCCGAACCTGTCCCGACGCGGCCGGCTGGGTGCCGCGCTGCTCGGTCTCCTTCTTCCCGTGATCGCCGTTCCCGCCGCCGCGACCGCGGAGCCGGCCGCGACGCAGGCCGCAACAAAGGCCGCAACAAAAGCCGCAGCAGGGGCCGCAACAAAAGCCGCAGCAGGGGCCGCAACAAAAGCCGCAGCAGGGGCCGCAGCAAAGGCCGCAGCGGGGTCCGCAGCAGAGGCCGCAGCAAAGGCCGACCCGAGCGCGGCAGTGATCGCCTCCTGGGGCTCCGACCGGCCTGACCGGCCGTCCGGCGGTGAACAGTTCTATTTCGTCCTGCCGGACCGGTTCGCCAACGGTGACCCGCGCAACGACACCGGCGGCTTGACCGGCGACCGGCTCACCACCGGTCTCGACCCCACCGACAAGGGCTTCTACCACGGTGGTGACCTGAAGGGTGTGATCGACCGCCTCGACTACATCCAGGGGCTGGGCACCACGGCGATCTGGCTTGCCCCGGTCTTCGAGAACAAGCCGGTGCAGGGTACGGGTGACGACGTGTCAGCCGGGTACCACGGGTACTGGATCACCGACTTCACCCGGGTCGACCCGCATTTCGGCACCAACGCCGACCTGAAGCGTCTGGTCGGGCTCGCGCACGCCCGGGGCATGAAGATCTTCCTGGACATCATCGTCAACCACACAGCCGACGTCATCAAATATGCGGAAAACTCTTACGCGTACGTGGATAAGTCGGGGAAGCCCTATGTGGACGCCGAGGGCCAACCGTTCGAGGATCGAAACTACGCGACCGCGAAAACCTTCCCACCGATCGGCAAGTTCCCTTATACGCCGATATATCCGCAGGCCTCGGATCGGACGGCCAAGACCCCGGCCTGGCTCAACGACGTCACGATGTACCACAACCGCGGCGACTCCACCTTCGCCGGAGAGAACAGCGAGTACGGCGACTTCTACGGCCTCGACGACCTGTTCACCGAACGCCCCGAGGTCGTCCGGGGCATGACGAAGATCTACGCCGACTGGATCGGTGACACCGGCATCGACGGCTATCGCCTGGACACTGTCAAACACTCCAACCTGGAGTTCTGGCAGCAGTGGGCGCCCGGCATCGAGGCGGCCGCGACGAAGGCCGGCAAGAAGGACTTCTTCATGTTCGGCGAGGTCTACAGCGCCGACCAGGAGATCGAATCGACCTACGTCCGGCGCGGTGGTCTGCCCGCGACGCTGGACTTCTCGTTCCAGGAGACGGCGAAGGGCTTCGTGACCGGGGCGAGCCCGGCCACCGCCCTGCAGGGTCTGTACGCCGAGGACGACCTCTACACCGCTCGGGACACCGGCGCGGACCGTCTGCCCACTTTCCTCGGCAACCACGACATGGGCCGGATCGGGTCGTTCATCGCGGCTGCCGCATCCGCCGAGACGCAGCTCAAGCGGGATCAGCTGGCGCACGAGCTGATGTTCCTGACCCGCGGCCAGCCGGTCGTCTACTCCGGTGACGAGCAGGGCTTCACCGGGCCGGGCGGTGACCGGGACGCCCGGCAGGACATGTTCGCCAGCCGGACCGCGGAGTACCTGGACGACGACCTGATCGGCACCGACCGGACGCACGCGGTGGACAACTTCGACACCGCGCATCCGGTGTACCGGACCATCGCCGGCCTGGCGAAGCTGCGGAGGGCGCATCCGGCGCTGGTCGACGGCGTGCAGGTCACCCGGTACGCGGCCGAGGGGCAGGGCGTCTTCGCCACCTCCCGGTTCGACCGGTCGAAGCGGACGGAGTACGTGGTCGCGGTCAACAACGCGACCACCGCGCAGACCGTCACGTTCCCGACGTCGACCACCGGCACGTTCACCGCGATCTACGGGAACAACGGAAGGATCGAGGCGAACAACAGGATCACCATCACGGTCCCCGCCCTATCAACTGCGGTTTACCAAGGCCAAAAGGTAAAGATCCCCACAGAAACACCCACGATCGCCCTCACCGCACCCCGGGACACCACCCGCGCCGAGATCGTCGCGGAGACCGGAACCACCGACCCGCTGGCCACCGTCACCTTCGCCGCCCAGGTGGCCGGCGGCGCGTGGCAGCTGCTCGGCACCGCGACCAGCGCCCCGTACCGCATCCACCACGACCTGACCGGTCTGGCCGGCAACACCGAGGTCCGATACAAGGCGGTCGTCCGGGACAGCCGGGGCCGCCTCGCCGAGGCCACCACGAAGATCGCCGTCGGCACCCCGGCACCGACCACCTCAGCCGGGTACGCGGTGGTCCACTACCAGCGTCCGGCGGGCGACTACGACGACTACGGCCTCTACGTCCGGGGTGACGTCGACCCGTCGATGACGACCACCTGGCCGGCCGGGCAGCCGTTCGCCGGCGAGGACTCCTACGGGCGGTTCGCGTACGTCAAGCTCAAGCCCGGCGCCCGGAGTGTCGGCTTCATCGTGGTGGACAAGGACGGGGTGAAGGACGTCGACGCCGACCGGACGATCGACGTCGGCGCTCACCCGGAGATCTGGTTGAAGCAGGGTGACCCCACGATCCACGAGTCCGCGGATCCCGGCCCACCCGCGGACGATTCGACAGCGGTCATCCACTGGCGGCGTGCCGACGGGAACTACGACGGCTGGGGTCTGCACGTCTGGTCCGGTGCCGCGAACCCGACCGACTGGGCGAGCCCGCTGCTCCCGTCCCGGATCGACTCCTACGGCGCGGTGTTCGAGGTGCCGCTGGCGGCCGGGGCGACCTCGCTGAGCTACATCCTGCACAACGGCGACACCAAGGACCTGCCCACCGACCAGTCGCTCGACCTCGCCCGGGCGGGACACGAGGTGTGGCTGCTGGCCGGTCAGGAGACGCGTCTGTTGCCGCTGGTCAAGACGGTGGCCGGGGCCGGCGAGATCGACGTCGCGAAGTCCCGGGCGGTCTGGATGGACCGGTCGACGATCGCCTGGAAGACCGGCACCGGCAGCACCCTGGAGCCGGTCGGCGCGAACACCGACGGCAGGGTCTACGACCTGGTCTGGTCGCGGACCGGCGGCATCGGCGTCGCCGGTGGGGAGCTGACCGGCGCCTACCGGAGTGCCCGGCTGTCGGCCCGCCGGACCGGGATCACCGAGGCGCAGCGGGAGCGTTTCCCGCACCTGTGGCAGCACGGCGCTTTCACGCTCACCGGGAAGAACGACGTCAAGGACATCCTGCGCGGCCAGGTCGTGGTGACCGAACGCGACGCCGACGGCAAGCTGCTCTCGGCGACCGGCGTGCAACTCGCCGGGGCGCTGGACGACCTCTACGCGCCGGCCGCGGACGCCACGCTCGGCCCGCACGGCGACACCGTGTCGGTCTGGGCGCCCACCGCGCAGAACGTCGACCTGGAGCTCCACCCCGGGGCGGTGGCGATGACCCGCGACGACCGGACCGGAATCTGGTCGGCACGGGCCCCGGCCGGCGCCGAGTACACGTTCCGGGTCACCGCCTGGCAACCCGCGTCCGGCCGGATCGTCACGGCATCGGTCTCCGACCCGTACTCGACGAATGTCTCGACCGACTCGGCCCGCAGCCGCCTCACCGACCTGACCGACCCGGCGCTCGCGCCGGAAGGCTGGAAGACCCTGCGCAAACCGGCCGCCCAGGCGTCCGCGAAGGCGCAGATCTCGGAGCTGTCGGTGCGGGACTTCTCGATCGCCGACACGACGGTCTCCACCGAGAAGCGGGGAACCTTCGAGGCGTTCACCGATCCCGGGACGGCGGGGATGACGCATCTCGCCGCGCTCGCCGGATCCGGCGTCACCCACCTGCACCTGCTGCCGGCCTTCGACTTCGCCACCATCCCGGAACGGCGCGCCGATCAGCAGCGTCCGCCCTGTGCCCTGGCAGCGCTGCCGCCCGATTCCGATCAGCAGCAGGACTGCATCGCGAAGGTCGCGGCCACCGACGGATACAACTGGGGATACGACCCGCTGCACTACACGGTCCCGGAGGGCGGCTACGCCGTCGACCCCGACCAGCGCATCCGTGAGTTCCGCTCGATGGTCACCGGGATCAACAAAGCCGGCCTGCGCGTGGTGATGGACGTCGTCTACAACCACACCGCGGCGGCCGGGACGGACCAGAAATCGGTGCTCGACCAGATCGTGCCCGGTTATTACCACCGGCTGCTGGACGACGGCTCGGTCGCGGACTCGACCTGCTGCGCGAACACCGCACCGGAGAACACCATGATGGGCAAGCTGGTCGTCGACTCGGTCGTCACCTGGGCGAAGGCGTACAAGGTGGACGGTTTCCGTTTCGACCTGATGGGCCACCATCCGTTGGGCAACATCCTGGCGGTGCGCAAGGCCCTGGACAGGCTCACCCTAGCCCGTGACGGGATCAACGGCAGAGACATCCTGGTGTACGGGGAAGGCTGGAACTTCGGAGAGGTGGCGGACAACGCCCGTTTCGTCCAGGCGTCCCAGACCGAGCTGGCTGGCAGTGGCATCGGCACCTTCAACGACCGGCTGCGCGACGCGGTCCGGGGCGGGGGACCGTTCGACGAGAATCCGCGGGTGCAGGGCTTCGCCTCCGGTCTGGCCGGCGCCCCCAACGGCGACCCGGTGAACGGCACCGCGGCCGAGCAGCAGGCCCGTCTGCTGCACCAGCAGGACCTGATCAAAGTCGGTCTGTCCGGGAACCTGGCCGGCTACCGCTTCCCGTCCTCGGTGACCGGCGGGACCGTCCGCGGCGATCAGGTCGACTACAACGGCGTGCCGGCCGGGTACACCGCGGCGCCCGGCGAGGCGATCACCTATGTGGACGCCCACGACAACGAGATCCTCTACGACGCCCTCGCCTACAAGCTGCCGCAGGGCACCACCGCGGCCGAACGGTCCCGGGCCCAGTCGGTGGCGCTGGCGACCACCGCGCTCGGGCAGGGCGCCGGATTCGTCACCGCCGGCAGCGAGCGCCTGCGGTCCAAGTCGCTCGACCGCAACTCCTACGACTCGGGGGACTGGTTCAACGAGATCCTCTGGGACTGCGCGGCCGGCAACGGGTTCGGCAAGGGCCTGCCGCCGCGGGCGGACAACGAGACGAAGTGGGGGTACGCCCGCCCGCTGCTGGCCGACCCGGCCCTGAAACCGGACTGCGCCACGATCGGGTCGGCCGACGCCCGCTACCAGGAGTTGCTGCGGATCCGCCGGTCGTCGCCGGTGTTCGGCCTGCCGACCGCCGCCGAGGTGCAGAAACGGCTGTCGTTCCCGGCCGCCGGCACCCCCGGGGTGATCACCATGCGGCTGGACGGCCGGGGCCTGGACCGGCAGTGGCAGTCGATCACCGTGGTCTTCAACGCCACGCCGTCGACGGTCACCGAACGGGTCCCGGCGCTGGCCGGCAGGAAGGTCGCCCTGCACCCGGTGCAGGCGGCGTCCGCGGATCCGCTGGTTCGCACCTCGTCGGTCACCGACGGGGTCCTCTCCGTCCCCGGCCGGACCGTGGCGGTGTTCGTCGAGAAGTGATCACACGGTGGCGGCCGAGAGCCGGGCGGCCAACTGCTCGGCCGGCTCCGGCCGTCCCATGAAGTAGCCCTGGGCGAACTTGCAGCCCATCATCGTGAGCAGGGTGAACTGCTCGGCGTCCTCGACACCCTCGGCCACCACCCGCAGGCCGAGGGTGTGCCCCAGCTGCAGCACCGCGGTGAGCAGCTCCTGCTGGCGCAGGTTGCCGACCAGCCCGGTGATGAACGACCGATCGATCTTGAGGACGTCGACCGGGATGTCCCGCAGATAACCCAGCGACGAGTACCCGGTGCCGAAGTCGTCGATGGCGATCCGGACGCCGAGCGCGCGCATCTCCCCGAGCCGTTCCGAGGTCACCGCGATGTCGCGCATCATCACCGTCTCGGTCAGCTCCAGCACCAGGCAGTGCGGGGAGAGACCGGTCTGCGCCAGTACGTGCCGCACCTGATCGACCAGGTCCGGCTGTTCCAGGTTGGCGGCCGACAGGTTGACACTGACGAACGCGGGCGCGGTCCGCGGATCCTCCTCCTGCCATCCGCGGACCACCCGGCACGCCTCCATCAGGATCCACCGGTCGATGTCCACGATCATGCCGGTCTCCTCGGCCAGCGGGATGAACGAGCCCGGCGCCTGCAACCCGCGCTGCGGGTCCTGCCAGCGGACCAGCGCCTCCACACCGACCATCTGCGAGCCCGGCATGTCCACCACCGGCTGCAGGTGCACCCGCAGTTCGCCGCGCCCGACCGCGGCCCGCAGCCGGGCCTCCTGATCCAGCCGGCGCAGCAACTGCTCGTGCATGCGGGTCTCGAACACGCAGAACCGGTTGCGTCCCTGCTCCTTCGCCGCGCACATGGCCACGTCCGCGTTGCGCACCACCTCGTCGGCGTCCGCCGCGTCCGACGCGTCGACCACCGTCCCGATGCTGACGGTGAGCTGCGCCTGCCGGCCGTGCAGCAGGAACGGGCGGGACAGCACGTCCATGCAGTCGCGGGCCACCGCCTCGGCGAGCGCCGCGTCGGCCGGCTCCAGCAGCACGGCGAACTCGTCGCCGCCCAGCCGCGCCACGGTGTCCTGCGGCCGGACCAGCGCGGCGATCCGTTCCGCCGCGGTCCGCAGCAGCACGTCGCCGTTGTTGTGCCCGAGGCTCTCATTGACCCGTTTGAAGCCGTCCAGGTCGAGGTAGAGCACCGCGATCCGTTCACCCGCCGACCGGGTCCGGACCAGCGCGTGCTCCACCCGGTCCAGCAGCAGCTTGCGGTTGGGCAGACCGGTCAGCCCGTCGTGCAGGGCCTGATGCCGCAGGTCGAACTCGAGGGCCCGCTGCCGGCTGACGTCACGCAGCACGATCACCGCGCCGATCGGCCGGCCGTCCTTCTCGATGGCGCTGACCGTGTACTCGACATGCACCGCCGTACCGTCGGGGCGCTGCACCCGGGCCTCGCGGGTGCCCACCGTGAGCGTCTCGCCGGGTTCCGGCAGCAGGATGGTGGCCTCCCGTTGCAGCAGCCCGTGCACGCCGAGGCCGGTGATCCGCCCGGCCGCCTCGTTGGCGAACGCGATCCGCCCGGCGCCGTCCACGCCGCAGATCCCCTCGCCGGCGTTGGCCAGGATGCTGTCGGTGTACTCCTTGGCCAGGATCTCCCGGGCCGACCGGTCCAGCTGTTCGGCCATCGCGTTGAACGCCCGGGCCAGCCGGCCGATCTCGTCGCGGCCGTCCGGCGGCACCCGGTGCGTGTAGTCGCCGCTGCGGATCACACCGACCGCGCCGGTCAGCGAGGTGATCCGGCGGGTCACCGAACCGCCGACCAGGAAACCGAGCAGCAGCACCAGGCCGGTGGTGACGAGCGCGCTGACCAGGATGATCATCTGGGCGTGCCGGGCGCCGCCGACCATCTGTTCGTACAGCGGGGTGTACTCCAGGATGATCGCGCCCAGGGTGATGCCGGCCGCGGTGTACAGCGGCACCACCGCCTGCTTGACGGTCCCGCCCTCGACGAACACCCGGGGTGTGCCGTCGGCGATGGTCGCGGTCACCTGGTGCCCGGTGTCGCCGCGGTACACCGAGCCGACGGTGGTGGCGTCGACGTCGGCGATGATGTACTCGGCGTAGTCGACCACCAGCAGGTCACGGTGCTGCACGGTGTGCATCCGCTCGAGATAACGCTGCAGCGCGGTCGGCGTGTAGTACAGCGGCGACGGGATGTCGTTGGCCTCGGCGGTCGGATAGCCCTGCGCGATGTCCAGCGCCACCGACTGGGCCAGCTGCACGGCCTCCTGGGCGGCGGCCCGTTCAGCCGACGCCTGCTCGGCGTGCCAGGCGATCAGCGCGGTGGCCGCCACCAGGAGCGCCACCAGCAGATATCCGCCCAGCAGCTTCTGCCGAACCGTCATGCGCACCTTCCCCCGACTGACACATCGGTCAGGAGAGTGACACGCTGACCGTTTCCTGCGTGGTCAGCAGCGCGGTCAGATCGGCTGCGGGCATCGGACGGGCGAAGTGGTAACCCTGGGCGAACCGGTAACCGGCCTCGTGCAGACGCCGCGCCTGGTCCGCGGTCTCCACCCCCTCGGCGACCGCGTGCATGCGCAGGCCCCGGGTGATCCCGATCAGGCCGTCGACGATCACCGCCTGCGGGCTCTGCATGGTCACCCCGTCGACGAACGACTTGTCCACCTTCAGCCAGCTGACCGGGCACTCGACCAGCAGACTCAGCGACGAGTGTCCGGTGCCGAAGTCGTCGAGCGCGATCCGGACACCCATCGCGTCCAGCCGCCGGACCGCGTCGAACGCGATCCCGGTGCCGATCACCGCGGTCTCGGTCACCTCCACCACCAGCAGCGCCGGGTCCAGCTCGGCCGCCGCCAGCAGGGCCGCCACCTCCTCCGGGAAACCGGGCTCGCTGAGCTGCCGGGCGGACACGTTCACGCTGACCTTGCCGGGGGCGGTGTCACCGTGCTCGGCACGCCACCGGGCGGTCTGCCGGACCGCGTGTTCCAGCACCCAGCGGCCCAGCTCGACGATGTAGCCGTTGCGTTCGGCCAGCGGCACGAACACCGCCGGCGAGACCATGCCATGCTCCGGGTGCCGCCAGCGGACCAGCGTCTCCACCCCGGCCAGCCCGCCACCGGGCAACTCGACGATCGGCTGGTAGACCAGGGACAGTTCGTCGCGGGCGATGGCCTGCCGCAGGTCCGCGGCGAGACGGGCGTCGAGGTCGGCCATCTGGTCCATGATCGGGTCGAACCAGGCGCGCCGGCCGCCGCCGGTGCTCTTGGCGGCGTACATCGCGACGTCGGCCCGGCGCAGCAACTCGATGGGGGAGTCGCCGGGCACACCCGAGGTGACGCCGACACTGACCCGGGGCGCCATCTCGTGCCCGTCCACCAGCACCGGCTCCTGCACCGCGGCGAGCAGCCCGCGCAGCAGTCCCTCGGTGGCGGCCTCGTCCATGCCGGGCAGCAGCAGGGTGAACTCGTCGCCGCCGAGCCGGGCGACGGTGTCCTGCGGGCGCAGCCGCCGCCGCACCCGGTCACTGATGGTGCGCAGCAGGTCGTCGCCGGTGTGGTGCCCGAACCGGTCGTTGACGTCCTTGAAATCGTCCAGGTCGAGAAGCGCCACGACCACCGGTTCGCCGGCGGTCAGCCGGGCCGAGACCTCCTCGAGGTACGCGTGCCGGTTGCCGATCCCGGTGAGCGGGTCGTGGGTGACCTCGTGATCCAGCCGGTCGAGCAGTGCCGCATTGGTACGCAGTGTGGTGATCTGGCGCAGCACGACGAGCCCGGTCAGGACGGTGACGGCGAGCGCCATCAGCGTCTCGTCCCCACCCCGCGGGATCTCGATCTTGAGCAGGGCGGCGTAGAGCACGGCGATGGCCAGGTAGGGCAGCAGGCTGAACCGTCGCGGCGCGGTACGCACGGTCCCGCCCCCGGCAGCCGCCCGCCGCTGACGGCGGGCGGCCAGGACCACCCCGAGAAGCGTCAGCGGGTACGCCAGCAGGCCACTGGTCAGGTGCGTGCCGGGAAGGACCGGCGCGAGGGCCCCGGCGGTCCCGGACGCGGCGACCGCGGCCGCCAGCAGACAGAGCGAACGGCGGTCCAACTGTCCGGCCCCGGCGAACGCGATTTTGACGAACGGGATCAGGCAGAGCACCGACACCAGCGTGACCATCAGCGCCGACAGGGACACCTCGGCCGGATGCCCGGACTCCGGCGAGAGATGCCAGATCAGCACCGACCCGGTGAGCAGCACGATGCCGGTGTCCAGGCCGAACCGCAGCCAGTCGCCGGAGCTGCGCTGCCAGGCGGGCAGCCGCAGCAGGGTCCACATCACCACCACCGTCGACGCGCCGAACATCATCAGCGTGAACGGGCTGAGTTCCACCGGGATCGTCCCGCCGGACACGTCGGCCATGTTGCCGATCGAGGCGGGCACGAGGAGCGCCGCGCCGACGGACAACCCGGCCCAGAAGCGGCGGGTGTCCCGGTCCAGCCGGGCGTCCCGGGACGTCCGCCGGCACTCGTACCAGCCGAGGGCCGGCAGCAGCGGCAACGCCAGCCAGCCGATCAGCGGATGTTCCCAACGGTGGGACACCCCGGCGGCGAACCAGCTCAGCGGGAACACACAGAGCACCAGGACAGCCACCATCGGCAGGTCGAACCGGCGATGGCCGGCGGCTGCTTCCGGCTTCGGGAGGGACATGGCCGCAGCATCGGCCGTCCCGGCGCCGAGGTGAGGCGAACGCCCCGGGGACTGCGGGCTCAGCCGTCGAACACCTCCCAGTCGAGGCCGAGTTTGCGCAGACGGCGCAGCAACGACCGGTGCCGGGCGCCGACGTACACCTCGTACCAGTCGGCGTCGTCGTCACCGACCAGCACCACGATGCCCGGCCCGACGTAGAACCGGGACCGCGCGCTGGGCCACCGCATCGGCTTCATCGGCACCTTGCGCAGCGGCGCCACGATCCGTTTCACCTGCGCCTTGTCGACGAACGCCATGCCGCCGGGCGACGAGTCCATCGCCGCGTGACTCAGGGCGGACAGCAGCAGATACCCGGCGAGACGTTCCCGTTCCCGAAGCGGCCGGTCGCTGAGCCCGTGGTAGTAGACCGGCGGATTCCGCGCACCCTCCTCCATGAGCAGGGTGAAGACCCCGTCCCCCTCCTGCCCGAAACCGAGCGTCCCCTCCGGCAACTCCGGCGAACTGATCGGTTCCGGCCAGATCCGGGTGGACACCCCGTACACCTCAGGTCGCCCCGCGGCGGCCCGGTAGAACGCCCGCAGCGGCTCCGGCCCGTCCCCCGCGGGCGTGGCGGCGGCCGGCAGGTCCCCGTACCACCCGGCGACGAACTGTTGCAGCGCCGCCTCCGGCTCGCCCGGCAACAGCTCGACCCAGTCCACGTCGGGTTGCGCCGGTGGCGGCGCGGTCGGGCGTACCCGATCCAGCAGGTCGTAGGTGAGCGGCGCATCAAGATAAAGCCCGAGATCATGGAGTACGCCACGCCGGTGCCCCATCCGGACCACCCGCGCGCCGCCGAGCGCCAGGCACCCCTCCGGCAGCCGCGCGAACGCCACCACGGGAACCCGCCCGCCGTCCCCGATCAGCAGCTTCTCCACCTGCCGGGGAAACGGCCCCGACACGGACACCTCGTCCGCGGTCCGGAACCCGCCGTCGACGATCACCACAAGGGCATCTGCGCCGACCCCGAACACGGCCCGCCCACCCTGCCGCGCCGCCGCACCCACCCCGGCGGCGGCCAGCGCCACAGGCTCGGCGACAACAGACCAGAGACGGACATCCACCGACTCACGGTAAGCGTCGCCCGCACCCGTCCCACACCGGGTTGGATCTTCAACCAATAGACAAGAACCGACACCCCGGGTACGCCACCAAGCCGCGATCCTCTGCTGTCGGCCGGTCCCGCTTCGCTGCAGTCGGCCGGTCCCGTTTCTCAGTTGTCGGCCGGACCCGTTTCTCTGCTGTCGGCCGAACCCGATCCGAACCGAACCCGAACATCCGGCGCGAACGATGCCCCCATGCCCACTCCCGTTGCATCCCGGGCCCTCGCCCTGCTGATGTCGGCAACGCTGCTCGTCTCCGGCTGCTCGGCACCCACGGATCCCACCCCGGACCCGTCCCAGCCCCAGCCCCCGACGGCCTGGCAGATCCCGGTCGGCAGCACGGCCCACGAACTGCGCGTAGGCGACCTCGACCGTACCTATCGGACGTACCGCCCGAAGAACCTGTCCGAGACCCGCCCGGCCCCACTGGTGCTGGTCCTGCACGGCGGCGCCGGAAGCGGACGACAGGCCGAGAACTCCTACGGCTGGGACGCCCAGGCCGACACCGGCGGTTTCCTCGTCGCCTACCCCGACGGCGTGGGCCGCTCCTGGAACGTCGGCCCCGGCTGCTGCGGCCCCGCCGCCCGCGACGACGTCGACGACGTGGCCTTCGTCAAATCCGTCATCGCCGCGGTCTCCCAGGGCGCACCCCTGGACCCGGCCCGCGTCTATGTCACGGGCATCTCCAACGGCGGGATGCTCGCCTACCGCCTGGCCTGCGACACCACCCTCTTCGCCGCGGCGGCCCCCGTATCCGGCACCCTGATCGGCGACTGCCCCCGACCAGCCCCGCTCTCCATCCTGCACATCCACGGCACCGCCGACCGTTCCGTCCCTTTCGACGGCAGCCCCGGCAAACGCCACAACGGCGGCACCGGCCGCATCCCCCTCAACCTCGACGGCCCCGCAGTCCCGGACCTGATCGCCTCCTGGCGAGCCACCGACAACTGCCCCGCCCCGACCTCCACAGCGAGCACTCCACCACCCGCCAAAGGTGGAGACACCGGAGAAGAGAGCGCCAAGGAAGTGGTCACCCGGCTCACCGCCGACTGCCCCGGAGGCCGCACCGTCGAACTGATCACGATCGCCGGAGCCGGACACCAGTGGCCCGGGGCTCCCGGCCCCAGCCAGGCAGCCATCGACCTCCTGGACCTCGACCCACCCTCCACCGCCCTGGCAGCCACCCCCACAATCTGGCAGTTCTTCGCCAACCACTGAAGTGGCAATCACTGAAGTGGCAATCACTGAAGTGGCAATCACTGAGGGCGCAATCACTGAAGTAGCAACCGCTGAAGTAGCAACAACTGGAGTCGCAACCGCTGAAGCCGAAACAACTGGAAAAACATCAACCTCAGGTTCGAGGCCAGACGAATCGGCGCATGGGAAAAGGATTCCCTCCGCCGGGGAGTCCTCTGGATCGCAGCCAGGGGAGAGCGGAGGGAGAGTCGAAAAAATGGATGGTGAATCGCTGTCGTCCCGAGAAATGGAATCACCACAACGTGGAACCAGGGAGGTGTCACGCTCCCGAGCATCCTGATCCGCCCGGCGGCCAGGGTTGACAACGAGACGGCCATCCTCCCTGTTCAGCAAGCCAAGCCGCAGCCGGCGAAGCCGCTCACCGTGCCGCTGAGTCAACCCCCAGGCCCGATGACGCTCATGCTCACGACGAAAATCCTCAGCCGCCGGAGAATAGCGCCGAGACCGGGTCCGATCCCGCATTCCAGCCAGCTGCTCCCTGTTGAAAAGGCCTAGCTGCCCCATGCGAACAATTGTGCCCCATCCCGCCCGCCAAAGGTTCCCACAAATAAACTCGATCATGCCAACTTGTCGATCACTAAAATCGAGAAGTGCAAAATGATCGTGGAAATCTTTGATGCGTGACGCCAGGCACACCGACCCACACTCGGCGTGACCGATCCGCCCGGATCGGGACGTCACCGCAACGGACCTCGCAGGCCTTGGGGTCCATCCCATGAAAGGCACCCAGCGGGAGGCGGGCGAGGGGTGCTGGTTGTGCTGGGTGGGTGAAGGAGTGCCGGGCGAGGGGTGCTGGTTGTGCTGGGTGGGTGAAGGAGTGCCGGGCGAGGAGAACCGGTTGCGCTGGGTGGGTGAAGGAGTGCCGAGCGAGGAGAACCGGTTGCGCTGGGAGGGCCTCACAGGATGAACCCCAAGACGCAGGACGTTCCTGACGGCGACGTCCCGGCCCGGGTGCCCCGCTCGGCCTCCTGCCGAGAGGCCCGCCTGACGTCGCCCTTTCGACATCGAGCCTCTTTCATCCTGAGCGAGCCGGGTTCTCGACGACGACGTAGCGGCTGAGATCGGTGACGGCCAGGGTGCGGCGTGGTGCAGGACCCCGTTGGGTCGGCCTGCCGCATCGGCTATGACATGTACGTTCATTCCGTGGCGGCGGTTTCTCCCGAGTGGTGGGGCTTCTGGTCGGTGGCCCGGTCGATCGGAGGAGGGTGCCGTTGAGGATCACGGAGGCGAGCAGCCGGATCCTGTTCGTCGCAGTTACGTCGTCGGTGGCGGCGAGCGGGTGGGTGCCGTGCGGAGGTAGCGCCGGGCGGAGGTAGCGCCGGGCGGAGGTAGCGCCGGGCGGAGGTAGCGCCGGGCGGGTCGATACCTTGCGGACGTAGCGCCGGGCGGAGGTCACGCCGTTTTTGAAATCGCAGGCCAGGCGGGTCAGGTTGTCGCCGTTGCGCAGGTGGGCCAGGGCGGGCGGGGCTTGCCGGCCGGGGTCGAGGCGCCGCCATCGGGACCGGCGCTGGTTGCGGTGGGCCTGGGTGAGTCCGGCGTGAGTCCCGGCCTGAGCTGGGCGGACGGGCTCGCCCAGTTGCGAGGTGGTTCAGGCCGCGAGTGGAGCGGCGGGGTGGGACAGCACAGCGAGGCTCCCGGTTTGGGGCATCGTGCTTACCGGGAGCCTCGTCCTATGTCGACTCCGGCCCTCCGGCCCTCCGGCCCTCCGGCCCTCCGGCCCTCCGGCCCTCCGGCCCTGCACTGTCACGATGAAGGAGAAGCTGTCGAATTCATGCTTTTCAACTCTCCAGCCGCGCGGCTGCCAGCGCCAACCAGAACTGCACCCGGTCCGCTGTGCCCGACAGCGAGCGCCCGGTCAGCCTCTCGATCTGTTCCAGGCGGTAGCGGACCGTGTTGCGGTGGACGATCAGTTGTTCGGCGACCGCCGCCACCGAGCCGTTGGCGTCCAGGAAGGCGCGCAGTGTGCTGACCAGCGCCCCCGCGTGGGCCGCGTCGAACTCGCGCAACGGGCGCAGCACGTCCCGGGCCAGGTCGCGCAGCGGCACGTCCTCGCTGGCCAGCAGCAGTCCGGAGAGGCTCATCTGTTCGCGTTCGTTGATGCCGGGTCCGCGGTTCATCGCCTCGTGCGCCTCGTAGTAGCTCCACCGTAGGCCTGTCATCCCGGCGTACCAGCCGCCGATTCCCACCCGGGCCTCGTCGCCGTTGCGGCTCAGGTGGGCGTGCATCAGCCGGGCCGCCTCCCGGGCGTGCTGCCCGGGTTCGAGCACGGCGATCAGGCAGTCCTCCACCACGGCGGTGGTGGCGCCGGCCAGTGGTGGACTCCGTAGCAGCCCGCTGTCGCCGGCTGCTGTCGCCACCAGCAGCGCGTGTTCGTCGGGTCCGCGGATGCCGAACGGCAGCAGCCGTCGTTCGGCTTCCGGGGCGCCGATGATGCCGCGGACCAGATCCTCGATCACCTGCCCGGCCAGCCGGCGTTTCCCGGCGAGTTCCGCCTGGCGCCGGGCCAGTTCCAGACCGACGAGCGAGACGGCGTACGGCAGAACGTCCGCCGACCGTCGTGGCCGCCTGCAGCACAGGTGAGCGACGACGGTCTCCTCCACCGTGATCGGCAGGATGGTGGGCTGCCCGGAGGTGCCGGAGCGGGTCGCGAACAGGATCTGTTCGACCGGCCAGGCCGCACTGGCCGGGGCGGTCGCCAGCACCGCCCCGTAGAGGTCCACCACCATCGCCGGCGCTCCCAGGATCTGGTGCAGCGAGTCGATCAGCGCGCCCAGTCCGCGCCCGGAGAGCAGCGACCGGGCCAGGGTGTCGTGTTCGTCGAGCAGG
Organism: Actinoplanes sp. NBRC 101535; assembly: GCF_030269225.1. Classification (NCBI taxonomy): domain Bacteria; kingdom Bacillati; phylum Actinomycetota; class Actinomycetes; order Micromonosporales; family Micromonosporaceae; genus Actinoplanes; species Actinoplanes sp. NBRC 101535. Next base: position 126,296 of record NZ_BSSY01000022.1, read on the forward strand.
TCCGCGAACCGTCCGTATTGTGCTTCCAGGATCCGGTCGGCGACGAACCGGTCGACCGCGATGAACGGCGTCGAGTACGGGATCTCCAGCACCGGCAGCCCGCGGTTGCGTGCCTCCGCCAGGGTGCCGGCGGGGATGCGGTCGTGGCTGAGCCCGATGCCGAATCCGATGCCGGCGGCGCGTCCGTCGGCGAGGCGGGCGACGAATTCGCGCTGTGACCGGGCGGACCGCTGCCGGAGTCCGGTGGTCAGGACCAGTTCCCCACCGGCCAGGAAGGGGCGCGGGTCGGCCAGTTCGGTCACCGCGACCCAGCGGACCGGCCTGGTCAGGGCGGTCTGGTCGCCGTCGGCGAGCCGCAGCCCGAGGTCCGGGTCGGCGAGCACGTCGGACAGACGCAGCGTCATGGCCGGACTGTACGGCCGCACAACGACTTCGCGTAAGGACTGGACCACTGTCCATTTACGAGTGACCCTCGCCACCCCTACGGTGGCCGGAAGCCTGTTGCGGGAGGTCGACAAGTGTTGCAAGTCCCGGCGCGCATCGGCGGCCGCCCGGTGGGCGCCGACGAGTGGATCGAGGTGCGCAGTCCGTTCGACGGCGCCCCGGTCGCCCGGGTGCCCGCCCTCTCCGCGGAGCACGTCGCGGAGGCCGTGGCGCGGGCGGGCGGCACGGATTGTCAGCGCGCCGAGGTTCTGGAACGGGCCGCCGATCTGCTGGCCGACCGGACCGAGGAGTTCGCCGTCACGGTCACCCGGGAGGCCGGCACACCGATCGTGGTGTCCCGGGCCGAGGCGGCCCGGGCCGTCGCGACGTTGCGGCAGTCTGCCGCGGATGCTCGCAAACCTGCCGGGCGACCGGTTCCGATCACTGAGCCGGATCAGCTGGGCATGATCGTGCGCCGCCCGGTGGGGGTGGTCGCGGTGCTCACCTCGCACGATTCCCCGCTCGGTGCGGTGGCCCGCCGGCTGGGTCCGGCGATCGCCGCGGGTTGTCCGGTGGTGCTGAAACCGGCGACGTCCACGCCGGTCTCGGCGGTACGCCTGGTGGATCTGCTGGTCGAGGCCGGGCTGCCGGCGGATGCCGTCGCGGTGCTCACCGGCACCGGTCCGGTCGCCGGTGTTCCGCTCGTCTCGCATCCGGTTCCGGCGGTCGTTGCGTTCGCCGGGAGTGTCGCCGCGGGTCAGCGGGTCCGGGCGGCGGCGGTCGGCAAGCGGGTGCTGTGCGAGCCGGACGCGACGGTCCCGTTGCTGGCCGGTCCGGGTGCCGATCCCGGCCGGGTGGTGGCGGAGTTGCTGCGGGCCGGGTTGCACGGTCGCTGGGTGCTGGCCCACCGTGAGGTCCACGACGGGGTGCTGCACCTGTTGAGGGAGGCTGTGGCGTCGCTGCGGGCCGGTGATCCGCTCGACGCGCGTACCCACATCGGCCCGATGATCTCGCCGGAAGCGACCGCGGAGGCCGAGCGGCACCTCGCCGCGGCCCGTGACGCGGGTGCGGAGGTGACCGGCGGCGTCCGGGAGGGATCAGTTCTCACGCCGGCGGTGGTGGCCGGTGCGCCGGGCCGTCCACAGTTGTCCGGGCCGGTGGTCGCGGTGACCCGGTTCACCGACCTCGACGAGACGATCGCGCAGGTGAACGGCGCTGCCGTCCGTCCGCGGGCCGGTGTCTTCACCCCGGATCTGGCGGCGGCGCTGCGATCCGCGCACGCCCTGGATTTCGACGAGATCCAGATCAACCGCAATCCTTCGGGGTACGCCTCGAACGACGGCCTGGTGGACGCGTTGACCGAGCGGCGAATCGTGATGGTGACCCCATGAGTGTTCCGGCGATCAGGCTGACCGGCCTGCGCAAGTCCTTCGGCGCCGTGGACGCGGTGGCCGGTGTCGACCTGGAGATCGCCGACGGCGAGTTCTTCTCGATGCTGGGGCCGTCGGGTTCCGGCAAGACCACGGTGCTGCGGATGATCGCCGGGTTCGAACTGCCCACCGCCGGCACGGTCGCGCTGGCCGGCCGGGACGTGTCCCGGCTGGCCCCGTTCGAGCGGGACGTCAACACGGTCTTCCAGGATTACGCGCTCTTCCCGCATCTGAGTGTGGTGGAGAACGTCGAGTACGGGCTGAAGGTCCGCAGGGTGCCCAGGCGCGAACGCCGGGATCGGGCGGTACGGGCGCTGCACTCCGTACAACTGCACGGTTTTGAATCTCGGAAGCCGGCGGCGATGTCCGGTGGCCAGCGGCAGCGGGTGGCTCTGGCCCGGGCGCTGGTGAACCGGCCGAAGGTGTTGTTGCTTGACGAACCGCTGGGTGCGCTCGATCTGAAGTTGCGGGAGCAGATGCAGGTCGAGTTGAAGGCGATCCAGCGGGAGGTGGGCATCACGTTCGTCTTCGTGACCCACGACCAGGACGAGGCGCTGACCATGAGTGACCGGGTGGCGGTCTTCGACGCCGGCCGGGTCGTGCAGGTCGGTACGCCGGAGGAGGTGTACGAGCGCCCGGCGTCCCGGTTCGTGGCGGATTTCGTCGGAACGTCCAATGTGTTCGCCGGTGAGCTGGCCAGAGCGCTCGTCGGGCGTGACGGAACATTCGCCATCCGTCCCGAAAAAGTCGACATATCCGCCGAGGGCGTCCCGGGCGTCGTTGCGGAAGTGATCTACGCCGGACCGGTGACCCGCTACCTCGTGGACCTCGACGCCGGCGCCCGGATGGTGGTGGTCGAACAGAACCGGCGCCCCGGACGCGAACGAGGGCAACGGGTCCGCCTCGACTGGCACGACGAGCACGTGATCGAGATCCCCTTCAGTGGAAAGGACGGCTCGGATGCGCACTAGGTGGATGACCGCGGCGCTGGCGGCCGGCGTGCTCACGCTCGCCGCCTGCGGTGGCGGTGGCGACGACACGAGCGGGGGCAGCGGGCCGGGCGGCCTGGAACTGCCGAAGATCGACAAGCTGGCGTCCGTCGGGGCGGGCGAGGGCGTGGTCAACATCGTCTCGTGGGCCGGGTACGTCGAGGACGGCACCACGGACAAGGCCGTCGACTGGGTGACCGGTTTCGAGAAGGAGACCGGCTGCCAGGTCAACAACAAGGTGGCCGGCACCTCGGACGAGATGGTCACGCTGATGAAGACCGGCGAGTACGACCTGGTGTCGGCCTCCGGTGACGCGTCGCTGCGCCTGATCTACGGCGGCGACGTGGCCCCGGTCAACACCGACCTGATCGCCAACTACCGAGACGTCTTCGACGGCCTGAAGAACAAGCAGTGGAACGCGGTGGACGGACAGCCCTACGGCGTGCCGCACGGCCGGGGCGCCAACCTGCTGATGTACCGCACCGACACGGTCACCCCGGCGCCCACCTCGTGGAGTGCGGTGTTCGACCCGGCCTCGCCGCACAAGGGGAAGATCACCGCGTACGACTCGCCGATCTACATCGCGGACGCGGCGGTGTACCTGATGGCGACCAAGCCGGACCTGGGCATCACCAACCCGTACGCCCTGGACGACACCCAGTTCCAGGCCGCCGTCGACCTGCTGAAACAGCAGAACGAGCTGATCGGCGAGTACTGGTCGGACTACACCAAGGAGGTGCAGGCGTTCAAGGCCGGCAACTCCGTGCTCGGCACCACCTGGCAGGTCATCGCCAACCTGTCCAAGGCCGACGGCGCGCCGGTCGAGGCGATCCTGCCCACCGAGGGCGCGACCGGCTGGTCCGACACCTGGATGATCGGGGCGAAGGCGGCCCACCCGAACTGCGCGTACCTGTGGATGAACCACATCATCTCGCCGGAGGCCAACGCCGGCGTCGCCGAATGGTTCGGCGAGGCGCCCGCGAACAAGCTGGCCTGCGCGGTGACCGTCGCCAAGGATCACTGCGCGACGTTCCACGCCGACGACGAGGCCTACTTCGGCAAGGTCTGGTACTGGACCACGCCCCTCGCCCGGTGCGTGGACGGGCGTACCGACGTGACCTGCAAGGACTACTCGGCCTGGACGCAGGCCTGGACGACGATCAAGGGCTGACGTGCGCCGCTACCTACGCCTGGCGGCCCTGCTGTCGGCACCCCTGCTCTGGCTGGTCGTCGCGTACCTCGGCTCGCTCGCGGTGCTGCTGGTGTCGGCGTTCTGGACGGTGAACGGCTTCACCGGCGGCGTGGTCCGGGAGTTCTCGCTCGCGAACTTCCGGACCATCCTGACCGAGGAGGTCTACCGCAACGTCACGCTGCGCAGCGTCGGTGTGGCGGCGTCGGTGACGGTGATCTGCGTGGTGCTGGCCGTGCCGATGGCGTACTTCATGGCCAAGGTCGCCTCGCGGAGGTCCCGGCCCTGGCTGGTGATCGCGATCCTCACCCCACTGTGGGCGTCGTACCTGGTCAAGGCGTACGCCTGGCGTGTCCTGCTGGCCCCCGGCGGTCCACTGGAGTCGCTGTTCGGTGTCACCGCGGGGTACGGGCTGCCGGCCACCGTGCTGGTGCTGGCGTACATGTGGCTGCCGTACATGATCCTGCCGATCCACGCCGGGCTGGAACGCCTCCCGGACTCCCTGCTGGAGGCCTCGGCCGACCTGGGTGCCCGCGCCGGCCGCACGTTCCGCGCCGTGGTGCTCCCGATCATCGTGCCGTCGATCTTCGCCGGCTCGATCTTCACCTTCTCGCTGTCGCTCGGCGACTACATCACCGTCCAGATCGTCGGGGGCAAGACCCAACTGATCGGCAATCTCGTGTACGCGAACATCGGCGCCGCCAACAATCTGCCGTTCGCCGCCGCGATCGCCTGCATACCCGTCCTGATCATGGTGATCTACCTGGTCGCGGTCCGCCGGTCCGGTGCCCTGGAGGAGTTGTGACGCTGTCCGTACCGGCACGCTGGGCGTTGCGCGCCGTCATGGCACTCGGCCTGGCCTTCGTCTACGTGCCGCTGCTGCTGGTGCTGGTCAACTCGTTCAACGGCGACCGGACGTTCGCCTGGCCGCCGCACGACTGGACCACCCGCTGGTGGTCGGCCGCCTGGGCCAACGAGGGCGCCCGTCAGGCGCTGGTCACCTCGGTGCAGGCGGCTCTCGGCGCGACCGCGATCGCCCTGGTGCTCGGCACGATGGTGGCGTTCGCGGTGCAGCGTTTCGCGTTCTTCGGCCGGGACACCCTGTCGCTGCTGATCGTGCTGCCGATCGCGTTGCCCGGCATCGTCACCGGTATCGCACTGGACAGCGCGTGGCGTTCGGTGATGGGCGAGCTGGGGATCGGCAAGGGGCTGTTCTCGGTGGTGGTGGGGCACGCGACGTTCTGCGTGGTCACCGTCTACAACAACGTGCTGGCCCGGCTGCGGCGTACCGGGACGAGCCTGGAGGAGGCCTCGGCCGATCTGGGTGCCGGGTCCTTCCGGACTTTCGTGTACGTGACCTTCCCGCTGCTGCGGTCGGCCTTGCTGGCCGGTGGGCTGCTGGCGTTCGCGCTCTCCTTCGACGAGATCATCGTGACCACGTTCACGGCGGGTCCGGGCGTCACCACCCTGCCGATCTGGATCTTCAACAACCTGTTCCGGCCGAACCAGGCGCCGGTGGTGAACGTGGTGGCCGCGGTCCTGATCGTGCTCTCGGTGCTGCCGGTCTGGCTCGCCCAGCGGATGGCCGGACCGGCCGCGGGCACGAGCCGTACCTGACGCGAGTGAAACTTGTCCCTTTTGGTCGTTAACTGCATAATAGTTCCATGAAGCCTGTATTGCCGCTTCGGGGCCTGGTGCTGCCCCTGCTGGTGACGGGAGTTCTGGTTGCCGCGTGCAACAACGGCATTCCCGGTGTGGTGACCCCGGCCGGCCCGCCGGACGGCATCGAACTCGACCCGACCCCACCCCTGGCGCTGCCCGCGACCAGCGAACCCGCCGCGGTGACCGCCGGTGCGGGCGGCACGGCCCGCTCCACCGGGCAGGGACCGGCGCGCCGGGGACTGGGCCGGGCCGCGGTGGAACGGGCCGTCCTGGACGGCGGGGTGACCGCGGCGCGCGGCGTCGTCACCCCGGCCCCGGCCCGGACCACCGCCGCACCGCCCCGCGTAACGGCGACCGTGATCCCGTCGCCGACGACCGCCGGCGTGCAGCCGCCGGTTCCGACACCGACGTCGCTGCTGACCGACCCGCCGGTGCCGACCCCGGCGAACCCGAACCCGAGCGCCAGCACCGAAGCGACGGTCCTGCCACCGCCGGGACCGCCCACGGCGACGGTCCTGCCCCCGTCCGGTGCCCCCACCCCGACGGTGTCCGCGCAGGTCACGGCGGGAGGCGGCGGTGGCGGCTAGGGTGCCCGCCACCCGTCGCGCCGCCCGTCCCGCCCGTCCTGCCCCTCCCGCCCGGGAAGCCGCGCCCTCCGGCTCCTCCGTCGACCGTGGCCTGCGCCGGCGCAACGCCGGGCCCCGCGATCCGGGGCCCGGGGCGGCCCGTGCGGCGGGACGGAGCACTCAGCCGTCGTCCACGGCACCGTCTGCTACGGCATCGTCCGCCGCGGCATCGTCCGCCGCGGCATCGTCCGCCGCGGCACCGTCCGCCGCGGCATCGCCTGTCGCGGCATCGCCCGCCGCGACTCCGGCTCTCCCGGCTCCGGCCCCCTCCCCGGCGCCGGGTCTGCTGGAGAGCTTCGGGATGCTGGCGACCCCGCTGGCCCTGCTGAGCGGCTTCCTGCTGTTCTTCGCCTGGATCCGGACCAGCGCGTACTTCGGCTACTTCGGCATCGACACGCAACTGGTCGGCTACGGCAGCCTCGAATATCAGCTCCGCGGCTACAGCTTCGCCCTCGGCATGGCGGTCGGCCTGGTCCTGACCTGCGTGGCCGGCTACCTGGCCCTGCGTGCTGGCGAATCCTGGACCAGGCGGCATCCTCGCGCCCGGATTCCACTCACCGCTCTCTTCGGCGGTCTGGGTGTGCTGGCGGTGGCCGTCGGTTTCACCGTCGCCGTGGGCGGCGCGATCCTGCGTCCGACACCGGCGGCAGTGACCCTGATCGCCGGAGCGGTGCTCGCCGAGCTGGGCATGACCTGCTGGGTGACCGACCGCCCCGGCCGTCTCCCGTTCCTGCCCCGCCGGATCGCCGTAGGCTGCGTGATCCTGATCGGCTACTTCTGGATGGGTTCCCTGCAGGCCCAGCACGCCGGGGCCGACCTGGCCCGGTCCACCGCCGAAGCCTTGCGGAACCGTCCGAGCGTCACCCTGTACAGCAAGGGTGATCTGCAGCTGGCCGGCGCCGACGTGCGGGTCGAGGCGTTGTCGCCCCGCGCGGAGTACCGCTTCCGCTACACCGGCCTGCGTGCCCTGGTGGCCAACGGCAAACACTGGATCCTGCTCTCCGAGCACTGGACCCCCACCGACGGCCGGACCATCATCCTCAAGGACAGCGACGACATTCGCGTAGAGGTCCGCGCGACCGGGTCGTCGGCTACTCGCTGAGGGGGTGTCCGGCGGCGCTGGGCCCCGCTGGGGTGGGCCCAGCTGGAGTGGGCTGAGCGGCGCTGGGCCGAGCGGCGCTGGGCCGAGCGGCGCTGGGCCGAGCGGCGCTGGGCCGAGCGGCGCTGGGCCGAGCGGGGTGGGTTGAGCAGGATGTGGGGCGGGCGGCATCTGGTCACGCCCGGTCAAATGCTGCTACGGTGGGCAATTGCTCACCGTAAGAACGTTTAGTGAGCCGAAAAACCCACCGTCAGAATACGGCCAAGGGGGCGCTATGTCAAATCTGTCAAGCGATCCGTCCGCTGACCTCCGTGAGGAACAGGCCCATCTGGATCTCCTCTATCGCCACCTGGACGAACTCCGTGTCCAGGCCCGCGGTTCCCTCACCACCGCCCGCCTGGAATCCGGCGGGACCCTGCAGGCACTCTCCCAGCGTGACGCGACGACCGGCCACTACGCCGAACGCCTGGCCCACCTCGACGCCGTCGAACACGGCCTCTGCTTCGGCCGCCTGGATCTCCAGGATGACGGCGATCGCCTGGGCCTCCAGGATGACGACGGCCGCGTGGATCTCCAGGATGACGACGGCCGCGTGGGGGAGACGCTGCACATCGGGCGGATCGGCATGCACGACACCGGTGAACCGCTCCTGATCGACTGGCGGGCACCGGCCGCGCGCCCCTTCTACGTCGCCACCGCGATCACCCCGCACGGCGTCACCCGCCGCCGTCACATCCGCACCAGGTTCCGCCAGGTCACCGCCCTCGACGACGAGATCCTCGACGCCCGCGCCACCGACACCGCGCTGACCGGCGAGGCCGCCCTGCTGCACGCGCTCACCGCCAACCGGACCGGCCGCATGCGGGACATCGTCGAGACCATCCAGGCCGAACAGGACCGGGTGATCCGGGCCGGCCTGAGCGGGATCCTCGTCGTCCAGGGCGGCCCGGGCACCGGCAAGACCGCCGTGGCGCTGCACCGGGCCGCGTACCTGCTCTACACCTACCGGGAGCAACTGAGCGCCCGCGGCGTACTCGTCCTGGGCCCGAACGCCACGTTCCTCCGCTACATCTCCCAGGTCCTGCCCTCACTCGCCGAGACCGGCGTCCTCCTCGCCACCCAGGGTGATCTCTTCCCCGGTGTCACCGCCCGTCGGCCGGAGCCGCCCGAGGCGGCCGAGATCAAAGGTCGCGCGACGATGGTGGAGATCCTCCAGGCGGGGGTACGCGCACGACAACGCGTCCCCGAGCACCCCGTCGAGATCGTCGCCGACCGGCACACGCTGAGCCTCACCCCGTACGCCGTGGAGGCCGCCCGCGCTCGTGCCCGTGACTCCGGTCTGCTGCACAACCTGGCCCGCCCGGTCTTCGACGCGGCTGTCCTGGACGCCCTGTCCGAGCAGGTGGCCACACTGATCGGCGACGACCCGTTCTGGGACGACCCGCTCGGCGACGACGACGCCCTGCCCGGCCCGAACCTGCTGGACGCCGCCGATCGTGCCGACATCCGCGCCGACCTGGCCGGCAACCCGGCCGTCCGGCGGGTCCTCGACGAACTGTGGCCGGTGCTGACCCCGGAACGGTTCCTCGACGACTTCTTCGCCGATCTCACCGACGTCGCAGACCTGACGGAGGCCGCCGCCCCCGAAGACTCCGGTTCCGGCTCGGGTGACGCCGCGGCTGGTGGTGGCGCCGGATTCACGGCTGCCGAGCGGGTTCTGCTTCAGCGTGCGCCCGGTGGTGGCTGGACTCCCGCCGACGTTCCGCTGCTCGACGAGGCGGCCGAGATCCTCGGCGAGGACGACCGTGCGCAGCGTGCCCGGGAGGCTCGTGACCTGCGGGCCCGGCTCGCCTACGCGCAGGGGGTGCTGGACGTGACAGCCGGTTCCAAGTCGTACGAGCTGGAGGACGACGACGAGGCCGCCATCCCGAACGTGGCGGACGTGATGGAGGCCGACATGCTCGCCGAGCGGCTCGAACACCGGGAGTGGCGGTCCGCTGCGGAACGGGCCGCCGCCGACCGGAACTGGGTGTTCGGCCACGTGATCGTCGACGAGGCGCAGGAACTCTCACCGATGGCGTGGCGTCTCCTGATGCGCCGCTGTCCGAGCCGGTCGATGACGGTGGTCGGTGACCTGGCTCAGGCCGGTGCGCTCGGCACGCCGGAGCAGTGGTCGGAGGTGTTCCACCGCTACGTCGCGGACCGCTGGCGGCTGGCCGAACTCACCGTCAGCTACCGCACTCCGGCCGAGATCCTCGGTTACACGCACCGGATGCTGCCTGGGATCACCCCGCCCCGCCCGGTCCGTGAGTCCGGTGTCGAACCCTGGGAGGAGACCGGCGACCTCGACCGCCTCGCCGTCCGGGTGTCCGAGGAGATGGCCGCCCTGGACGGCGGCCGCCTGGCGGTGATCGCCCCGGAAGCCCGCCAGGCTGAGCTGGCGGCTCTCCTGCCCGCCCTGACCGCGGGCGAGATCGACGCCGAGGGGGCGTTGCTCACGGTCACCCGGTCCAAGGGCCTCGAGTTCGACACCGTCCTGGTGGTCGACCCCGACATCATCCGCGCCGAGTCCCCGCGCGGCGCCAACGACCTCTACGTGGCCTTGACCCGCCCCACCCGTCGTCTGGGCGTCTTCACGCTTTCCGGGGAGCCTGCCTTTTCCGGGGGACGTGCCGACGATAGGTGCTGACCGTCGGGTCGTCACGGAACCAGAACCGCCACGGTACGTCGTGAGCAGAGGTGACCCCGACCCGCGGCCCAGCCACGACCACCCCGATCTCGAGTGCCCCGGTCTCGTCAACCTCGGCTTCGTCCGTCCCGGCCCTGTCCGGTTCGGTTCCGTTCGCTCGCGCTCTGCTCGGCCCGGCTCTGCTCGGCCCGGCTCCGTTCGGCCCGGCTCCGTTCGGTTCGGCGCTGATCGGCCCGTTCCCGGCGTTCGGTCCGATGCTGTTCTGTCCGGCTTGCCGAACCGGCGGGGTGAGAATGGCCGGGCCGGAGCCGTCGAGCAGGTACGAACCGTTGGCGTCGCGGGTCAGTGCCAGCACCTGCATCAGCTTCGCCGGACCGGCTGCCAGGTCGGCGTCGTTGCGGGCGGCCGGCCGCCGGGACCGGGCCGTCTCCCGCCCGTCCACCACTTCGCCCGCGCGTAGCAGGACGGCCGCCGCCCGGCCGTCCTCGCCGCACACCACGTTGGCGCAGAGATGCATGCCGTAGATCTGATAGACGTAGAGGTGCCCGGCCGGCCCGAACATCACCCGGTTGCGCGGGGTGACGCCGCGGTGCGCGTGGCTCGCCGGGTCCTCGCCCAGTCCGCTGTACGCCTCCACCTCGGTGATCCGCACGGTCACACCGTTCGCGGTGATCCGCCAGCCGAGCAGCAGACGGGCAGCCTCGTCGACGGCGGCCGCGGGCCGGGTGAGCCAGGCGGCATCAGACGGAGCGGACCCGTCCGTGGGCAGCCCGGATCTGTCGGCGGCGTGACCGGCAGCGGGCAGATCGAGACCGGCGGCAGCGGGCTCGGCGTCAGCGGGATCGGCGGCGGGATCAGCGGTGACGGGCGGGGTGGGGCCGGCGGCGGGATCGGCGGTGACGGGCGGGGTGGGGCCGGCGGCGGGATCAGCGGTGGCAGGTGGGGTGGGGCCGGCGGCGGGACTGGCGGGCCACGATGTCATCGGTCAAGCGAATCATGGCCCCCGTGTTCCACCGGCGGGGGCTGCGCCGAGTATCGCGCCCGGTACGCGTTGAAATGTGCCAGGTGGTACGTGCGGTTGCGGCGTTTCAGCACGGGCGGCGGCGGGTCGGTGACCTCGGCGGTGCCCGGGGCGTCGTCGAAGTAGGCGGGCATCGTCGGCACACTCCACAGGGCCACCGCCTCCTCCGCCTCCGTGACGTCGGTCCAGAGTCGCGGGGTCGGGGCGGGTCCTCGCCCGGGGCGCAGGATGGCCCGGAGGACGGCGGGACTGTAGATCGTGCGTACACGGAAAGAGGTCAGATGCCGGCGTGGCAGCACGATGCGGATGGACCGCCCGGCCGTGCTGCGGTGCCGGCCGACGACGAAGAGTTTCTCGCCGCCGTCACCCCAGCGGGGTGGTAACACCCAAACCTTCGCCCCGGGGGCGAAGTGCCGGGTGCCGGCTCGGACTTCCAGCCCGCCGACACCCTGTGCGGTCTCCTCGGCAACATTGGCCACGACGCAGTGCGCCAGTGGCTGTGAACCCTTGTCGGTCGCCACCAGGCCATCGTGATCCATTCCGCTGATCAGGGCAATAAGCGAGATCTCACCGACGGCCGGGACGGGGCCGCCGGCGCACCGGAGACAGGGCCGCGGCTTACCGGCTCTCCGCGGTGGAGCCGCCCGGAGTGCCGACTGGAGTGCCGCCCGGAGTGCCGCCCGGAGAGCCGACTGGAGTGCCGCCCGGAGTGCCGCCCGGAGTGCCGACTGGAGAGCCGGCCGTGGCGTCGATCGAGGCCTCGGCTGCGGAGCCGGCTGCGGGGCGGGCCGAAGAATCCGCCGGGGACCCGGCCGAGGGGACACGCGTCGCGCCGCAGGTGTCGTCCGGGTCGACGGCGCGCATGATGCGCCGGGCGATCTCGTGCAACTGCCGCACCTGGGCCTTGGTCAGCGGGTCGAAGACGAGACGGCGTACCTCGTCCACGTGACCGGGCGCCGTCGCCGCGATCTTGTCCCAGCCCTCGTCGGTGAGGGTGGCGAGGGTGTAGCGACCGTCGGTCGGGTCGGGTCGCCGCCGGACCCAGCCGCGTTTCTCCATCCGGGCGACGGCCTGTGACAGCCGGGCCAGGGAGCCCTCGGCGAGCATCGCCAGGACGCTCATCCGCAGGGTCCGTTCGGGCGCCTCGGAGAGCCCGGCGAGAATCCCGTACTCGAAGTGGCTGAGCTCGGCGTCGCGCTGCAACTGGGCGTCCAGCGCCACCGGAAGTCGCATGAAAAGGCTGGTCAGCGCGAGCCAGCTGGCCCGCTCCCCGGGGGTCAGCCACTGCGGCTCGGGCGTCTCCATGCCGCCCATGGTAGCGCAGACATTTAACCGAAGTGACTTGCATGCTTGAGTCAATCTAGCCTACGGTCCACTCAACTGTTTAAGTCAATCCGAAAGACGTGACAATAATGAACATCGTTCTCTGGGTGATCGCCGGCCTGCTCGCGGCCGCGTTCCTGGCCGCCGGCGCGATGAAGGCGACCCAACCGAGGGAGAAGCTCGTCGCCTCCGGGATGGGCTGGGCCGCCGACTGGCCGGCCGCTTCGATCAAGCTGATCGGCGTGGTGGAGGTGCTGGCCGCGATCGGGCTGATCCTGCCGGCCCTGCTCGACATCGCGCCGGTGCTGGTGCCGCTCGCCGCCTCCGGCCTGGTCATCACCATGATCGGCGCGATCGTGGTGCACGTGCGCCGCAAGGAGTTCCCGATGGTCGCGCCGAACGTGGTGCTGCTGATCCTGGCGGCGGTCGTGGCGTGGGGACGTTTCGGCGCGTACGCGTTCTGACCGGCTGCGTTCCGGCAAACTTATCGATATAGTTCATCGTCTCGGCGCGGTACCGGACGATGGGGCGGACGATGGATCCGGCAGCAGGGCATCGTGGGACAGAGCCGCGGATCGCCTCTGACGAACCTGGCGAGCGCGTCACGCGTACCCCCGAGGAAGCGCGGGGAAAACGGTGGTGGAAGCGCCGCACGGTGATCTTGTCGATGGTGCTCGCGGTTCTTCTGCTCTCCTCGATCGGCACGGCGGGGGTCCTGTTCGTGCGGCTCAACGAGTTGTCCGAGGCAGCCCCGGTGCGACCCGCGATGCCACCCCCGCCGCCGCCCCGTCCCGAACCGACTTCCAGCGGCCCGCAGGCCAGTGACCGTCCGGTGCGTTCCGCCGACGATCTGGAACGGGTCTGTGACCGGTGGTACTACCCGGAGTCGCCGAAATACCACGGATCGGCGCCGCACCCGATCGTGATCAGCTCGCGGGACCGCCTCGACCTCGACCATCGGACGGCACGCACGCTGAACCTGGCGGCGTACTCCGGTGGTGCGGCCGACCGTGCGGCCTGGGCGCCGCAGCCGGCGAACGTGCAGCTGGTCGCCTGTCTCGACTTCACCGGCGGCGGCGACGAGTTACGTAAGTGCGACATCGACGACCCGGAGCCGGAGACGCTGAGCCTCAAGGAGGGGCGGTACCGTCTGGCGGTCTACGAGGTGGCCACCCGGCGCAAGGTCGCCGAGGTGAAGCTGACCGGAGATGACAAGGGCTGCCCCTGGGTGGTGGTGACCGGTTCTGATCGCACCCTCTACAGCACGGTGGCGGACCGTCAGCTCTACGCCGCACTGCGTGGACGGGTGGAGGGCCTCTGATCCCGGCTCCTTATGACTCTGTGTGGCGAGTCTTAAGGAATCCTTTACCGGCGTGCTGGGGGCGGGTGTCTCGGGCATGGTGAACGGGCGCCGTTCCCAGCCCGACTCACCGAGGTGAATCCCCCGTGCCGCTCTCCACCGCCGCCCGATTCCGATACACGCTGGTCGCCGGCTCGACCGCTGTGGTGATCGGGGCGGGCTTCATGGTGGCGGGCGTGGCCTCCGGATCCACCGACGCCACCACGACGAGCCCGGTGAGTGCGCCGATCGCCGTCACCACGGCCCCCGGCGAGTACGGCGACGACGGTCTGCTGACCGATCTGGACGCCTCGGCGTCGATCTCTGCGTCACCGAGCGTGTCCGCTTCCGTCACCCCGTCGGCGTCCGCGTCCGCCAGTCCCAAGGCGTCCGCGAAGGCCTCCCCGACGGTGAAGAAGACGGCGACCACCAAGGCGAAGGCGTCCAGCAGCCCGACCAAGAAGGCGGACGCCGACAGCGCCCCGGTCACCTCGGGAACCGTCGCCGAGCAGGTGCTCGCGCACATCAACGCGGCGCGCGTGGACGAGGGCCTCAAGGCCCTGAAGCTGGACACCGCGCTGTCCACGGCGGCGGCCATGCACACCGAGCTGATGATGGACGGCTGCGGCCTGGAGCACCAGTGCTCCGGCGAGTCCGGCATCGGGGAACGGTTCACCGCGCAGGCCGTCTCGTGGAGCACGGCCGGCGAGAACATCGGCTTCGGCTCCAGCGGCGCCAGTGACGCCGCCAAGATCGACGCCGCCAACGGGCTCACCGACTCGATGCTGGCCGAGGTGGCGCCGAACGACGGTCACCGCAAGAACCTGCTCAACGCCGACTTCACCAGGATCGGCCTGAGCATCGTTCGCGACACGAAGGGCATCACGTGGATGACTCAGGACTTCGTCGGCTGATCCCGCTGTACACCACGCCCCTGCAGCAGGGGGGTGGAGCGCCGCCACAGCGGGCCCTCGCCGTCCTTGCGGCGGCGGGCGATTCCGGACAGCGCCTCCAGCACCACCCGGTTGCCGAGCATCGCGGTGATCTCCGCGTGGTCGAACGGCGGCGACACCTCGACGATGTCCATGCCGACGACCGGAAGCTCGTGGCAGATTCGGGAGACGGCGTCGAGTAGCTGCCGGGCGGTCAGGCCGCCCGGCTCCGGCGTGCCGGTCCCCGGGGCGTGCCCGGGGTCGCAGACGTCGATGTCCACCGACAGGAAGATCCCGTCGCACTCGTCCAGGGCGATGGTGAACGCGCTGTCCAGCACCGCGTCCAGTCCGCGTTCCACGATCTCGCTCATGTGGAACGAGTTCATCCGCTGGTCGGCCATCCAGTCCAGCACGTCCGGGCCCGGCCAGTAGCCGCGCAGTCCCAGCTGGAGGAACCGGTCGCCGCGGACCGCACCGGACTCGATCAGGCGGCGCATCGGCTGGCCGTGGCCGTACAGCGAGCCGAACTCGATGTGCCCGGTGTCGGCGTGCGCGTCGAAGTGGATGACCGAGACCCGTTGCGGCGGGTGCGCGCGGGACACGCCGGTGACGTCCGGCCAGGTGACGGTGTGGTCGCCGCCCAGGACCAGCGGGATCGCCCCGTGACCGGCGACGAACGCGACGGCCTCCTCGATGGTCCGGCAGCTGCGCTCGACGTCCCCGCTGAACACCTCCAGGTCGCCGGCGTCCTTGACGGTCAGGTCGTCGCGCAGGGCGTCGACCCGCATCGCCATGTGCGGGCGGGATCCGTCGTGCGGCAGGTAGTCGGTCCCCCTGATCACCTGTGGGCCGAACCGGGCGCCGGGGCGGTGCGACGTGCCGCCGTCGAAGGGCGCGCCGATGACGACGACGTCGGCGTCCGCGTACGTCTCCGGCTCCTGCCAGTCGCACGCCGGTACGCCGAGGAACGTGTAGTCCGGGCCGTACATGGGTCCGTAGCGGGTCACATCGAGCACCGTATCGTGCGATCTTGGTCCTGTGCGGCGGAGCGGCCGCCCGCTTAAGGTTCAGCGGTGTTCGAATTCTTGAAGGCCTTCCTCCGGCGGCTCGCCGGCGCGCCGGAGCGGCAGCCGGTCGAGACCGCTCCCCCCGCTCCTGAAAGGCCGGCTCCGAAGCCGGCGGGCCCGAAGCCGGCGGCTCCCCAGCCCGTGCGGCGTGCTCCCCGCCCGGTCCCCCCGCCGCAGCAGGGACGCCAGCTCGCCTACGCCCCCGATCTGGACGGCGACGCCGATCCCGGTGAGATCGTCTGGACCTGGGTCCCCTATGAGGACGACCCGGACCAGGGCAAGGACCGTCCCGTCCTGGTCGTCGGCCGTGACGCCGGCAGCCTGCTCGGCCTGATGCTCTCCAGTCAGAGCGACCGGGACGGCCAGCGCCACTGGCTGGCCCTCGGCCCGGGGGAGTGGGACCGGGAGAACCGTCCGAGCTGGGTCCGGCTGGACCGGGTGCTGGACATCGAGGAGGACGGCATCCGCCGGGAGGGCGCGGTCCTGGACCGCCCGCGTTTCGACCGGGTGGCCGCGATCCTGCGCCGCAACTACGGCTGGCCGTGATCCGTCGGATGACCGTCACCGGATAGCGTTGCGGACATGGATTCCGACGTGATGGCCGGTTTCGGGGGAAAGCAGGCGTGGCTCGCCGTACGCGACGGCGAGCCCGCCGCCGTGCTCGCGGCGCTCGGCCTGCGCGATCTCGGATCGGCGCCCTGGCGCGACGGCCTGGACCTGGCGCACCTGACCGACGACCGGGTGGCGGTCACTCCACCGCTGCCCGGCGCTCTCGGCCACGGCTGGGTGCTGGCCGTCGGCCGGCATCTGATGCGCGCCGACCCGGACGTCGTGGCCCTGTCCGAGAAGCTGGACACCGAGGTGCAGTTCTTCGCCACGCACCGGACCACCGAGCTGCACCGGTGGCGCCGGGCGGCCGGCGGTGAGCTGCTGCGGGCGTTCGGATACGTGGGGCAGACCGGCGAGGTCACCTCGTGGTTCGGCGAGCCCGACCCGGCGGAACGTGACGCGGGGCTGCCCGGGGAGCTCGACGACGAGACGAGCGTGCTGCTCGTCGAACGGGACGTCTTCCGGGTGGCCGCCGCGTGGAGCATCGACCCGACCACCCTGACCGGGCGTGCGCCCGGGCCGCTGCGCATCGGCGCGGTGGACTGAGCCTTCGGAGGGCGTACATGCGCAAATACGTGATCATGGGGGTTCAGGGCAGTGGCAAGGGCACCCAGAGCCAACTGCTCGCCGGTGACCTCAACCTGGTGCACATCAGCGTGGGCGACATCTTCCGGTGGAACGTGCGGAACCGGACCAAGCTCGGCGCCCAGGTCCGCCGGATCATGGCGGCCGGCGACCTGGTCGGTGACGACATCGTCGAGGAGGTCGTCCGCGAGCGCCTGACGCAGCACGACTGGAACTTCGGGTTCCTCATCGACGGCTTTCCGCGCAACGGCCGGCAGGCCGAGTTCTTCATGGAGAGCTACGACATCGACGCGGTGATCCATCTCGAGCTGCCCGACGACGAGGTCCGCCGCCGGGTGCTCAGCCGCCGGCTCTGTCCCGGCTGCGGCATGGACTACAACCTGATCGCCGACCGGCCCTCCCAGGAGGGCCGCTGCGACATCTGCGGGCACGAGCTGATCACCCGGGCGGACGACACCCCGGAGGCGCTGGAGGCCCGCCTGCGCGACTACCACGAGAAGACCCGTCCGGTGCTGGAGCAGTTCCGGCGCAAGGAGGTCGTGCACGACGTGGACGCGCGCCCGCCGGCCGACGACGTTCAGCAGGCGATCCGGGAGACTCTGGGTCTGCCGGCTTACAAGCCGCAGGGTTGACGCCCTCCGTAACATCCCGGTGATGACCATCACACGTGATGAGGTGGCCGGGTACGCGGTCCGCGACCTGGCCACCGACCTGGACCACTGGTTCGCCGACCGTGAGCCGGCGGACCTGTCCGGGGGCGATGTCCGTCCGGTCGCGCCGTTCCTGGACCGTCTGCCGCCGGAGTCTGCCGCCGCGCTGACCGCTTTCGACGCCCTGGTGCGTTCCGGGCGGTTCCCGAACGTGCTCGATGTCGCCGACTGGTCGTACGGCTTCGACTTCGCCGCCAACGGGTGCGGGATCGTCGACGCCGACTACGAGACCACGGTGACCGATGACGAGGTGTACTCGATCGGTGCGGACGGCGGCGGCAACCTCTACGTGGTGTTGACCGATGGCCGGGTGGCCGTCTGGTTCCACGAGGAGGAGGTCCTCGAGGGCGACACCCGCTTCGACGACCTGGACGTGTTTTTGTGGTCGATCGTCCGGTTCGCGGCGGTTCGGGCCGGCCGGTTGAGCCGTGCCGATGTCGAGGCGGACTTCCGTGCCCTGGGGCAGGACGGCGCGCTGCACCCCGAGTTGGGACTTCTGGCGCGACTTTCTCACGGTGAGTGAGCAGAGCTAAACCCACACAACCGGGCATGACCCGCGGATCTTTGTTGATTCGCCTGGTCCATCTTGTTACTGCCAGTGTGTCCGGTATCTCGTCTGGTACCTGTTTGGTCCCTCGCGGCCGCGAAAAAGATGCCGCGTAAGGAGACTGAAATCTCTTTGACATATTGCGTTCGGGCAGAAGCGGGCGTAAACAAAGACAAAGCCAAAACGAGCCAGGCGGTGAGCACGGATGTACGCGGAGGAACGCCAGCAGGAGATAGTGCGGCGAGCCCGTGCCGAAGGGCGGGTGGACGTCGTCACGCTGGCCGAGTCCTTCGGTGTCACCGCCGAGACGATCCGGCGTGACCTGACCGGACTCGAGCGTGCCGGAGTGCTGCGCCGGGTGCACGGCGGTGCGATCCCGGTGGAGCGTCTCGGTTTCGAGCCGGCCCTCGCGACCCGCGACGCCGTGTTGATAAGCGAGAAGGAGCGGATCGCCAAGGCGGCGCTCGCCGAGATCCCCGAGGACGGCGCGATCATCCTCGACGCGGGGAGCACCACGGCGCGCCTCGCCCAGCTGCTGCCGGCCGACCGCGAGCTCACCGTGGTGGTGAACTCGCCGGTGCTGGCCGCCACCCTGGGCCTCAAGCCGAACCTGACCGTGCTGCTGCTCGGCGGCCGGGTGCGGGGCAAGACGATGGCCACGGTCGACGACTGGGCGCTGCAGCCGCTCTCCGAGATGTATGTCGACGTCGCCTTCATGGGCACCAACGGTTGCTCGGTGGAGCGCGGCATGACGACCCCCGACCCGGCCGAGGCCGCGGTCAAACGGGCGATGATCACCGCCGCCCGGCGGGTGGTGCTGCTCGCCGATCACACGAAGATCGGTAACGACTATCTGGCCCGGTTCGGCGGTCTCGCCGACCTGGACCTGCTGATCACCGACAACGGTCTCGACGGCGAGCTCGCCGCCGAGGTCGAGGTCACCGGCGTCCGGGTGGTGCGCGCATGATCCTCACTGTCACTCTCAACCCGAGCGTCGACCGGGCTCTCGAACTCGACGTGCTGGTCCGCGGCGAGGTCCTGCGGGCCGGCGACTCGCACATCGATCCGGGCGGCAAGGGCGTCAACGTCTCGCGGGCCCTGCTGGCCAACGGCGTGCGGTCCACCGCGGTGGTGCCGGCCGGCGGCGCCGAGGGCGACCAGCTGGTCGACATGCTCAAGGCCGAGGGCGTCGACATGCTCGCCGTGCCGATCGCCGGCCGGACCCGGTCCAACATCACCCTGGCCGAGCCGGACGGCACGGTCACCAAGATCAACGAAGCCGGGCCGGTGCTCTCCGAGTCCGAGTTCACCCAGATCTGCGAAGCGGTGCTGACCGCCGCGGGCTCGGCCGAGTGGGTCGTGCTCTGCGGCAGCCTGCCACCGGGGCTGCCTATCGAGGCGTTCACCGGGCTCTGCGAGCGACTGGTCACGGCCGGCGTGCGGGTCGCGGTGGACAGCAGCGGCCCCGCGCTGCGTGCCGGTGTCGCCGCCGGTGCCGCGCTGGTCAAGCCCAACCGTGAGGAGCTGGCCGAGGCGGTCGGCACCGAGCTGGTGACCCTGGGCGACGTGCTGGCCGCCTGCGACAAGCTCCGCGAGGCGGGCGCCGGGACCGTGCTGGCCAGCCTCGGCTCGGAGGGTGCGGTGCTCGTCGACGACTCCGGCGTGCTGATCGGCGCCGCGCCGGTGAGCGTGCCGCGCAGCACGGTCGGCGCCGGCGACGCGATGCTCGCGGGTTTCCTCGGCGCCGGCGCGAACGGCGAGGCCGCGCTGATCGAGGGCCTGGCCTGGGGTGCGGCGGCGGTCAGCCTGCCGGGCAGCCGGATGCCGGGCCCGGGCGACCTCGATCGCACCCACATCCGCATCGATCGCGATCCGGATCCTCTGCGGCGCCTGCGCCGCGACTAGACCACCGGCGGATCCACGCCGGCGTTTGTTACAAAGTCACAAAATCACCCCATTCACCCTTCTTAGCGGGCCGGCGCTCCTCCCGAACCCGCCAACGAATGGAGACCCCCTCATGAGCTCTTCATACACCCCCGAGGTGTCCGGAGCCGGGTTCCGCGCCCGGGTCCAGAAGCTCGGTGGACACCTCGCGGGCATGGTCATGCCGAACATCGGCGCGATCATCGCCTGGGGTCTGATCACCGCTCTGTTCATTCCGGTCGGCTGGATTCCGAACGAGAACCTGGCCGAACTCGTCGACCCGATGATCAAGTACCTGCTGCCGGTGCTCATCGGTTACACCGGCGGCCGGATGGTGCACGGGCAGCGCGGCGCGGTCGTCGGCGCCACCGCCACCATGGGTGTCATCGTCGGTGCGGACGTGCCGATGTTCCTCGGCGCGATGATCATCGGCCCGCTGACCGCGTACGTTCTGCGCCTCTTCGACAACGCGATCGACGGCAGGATCAAGCCCGGCTTCGAGATGCTGGTGGACAACTTCTCGGCCGGCATCATCGGTGGTGGCTTCGCGATCCTCGGCAAGCTCGCCATCGGCCCGGTCGTCAACGCGCTCACCAAGGTCGCCGGCAACGGCGTCGACTGGCTGCTCGACCACAGCCTGATGCCGCTCGCCTCGGTGCTCGTCGAGCCGGCCAAGGTGCTCTTCCTGAACAACGCCATCAACCACGGCGTCTTCAGCCCGCTCGGTGTGCAGCAGGTCGCGGAGAACGGCAAGTCGATCCTGTTCATGATCGAGTCGAACCCCGGCCCCGGCCTGGGCCTGCTCCTCGCGTACTTCTTCTTCGGACCGAAGTCGCTGCGCCCGACCACCCCGGCGGCGATGATCATCCACTTCTTCGGCGGCATCCACGAGATCTACTTCCCGTACGTGCTGATGAAGCCCCGCCTGATCCTCGCCCTGATGGCCGGCGGTTCGGCCGGCGTCGCGACCTTCATGATCACCGGTGCCGGCACCGTCGCCTCCCCGGCGCCGGGCAGCATCTTCGCCTTCGCCGCGGTCACCGCCAAGGGTTCGCACGTCGGCATGTTCCTCGGTGTCCTGGTCGCCGCCGCGGTCACCTTCGGTGTCGCCTCCGCCCTGCTGGGCTTCGGCAAGCTCAAGTCCGACCAGGAGCCGGACGAGACCGACGACTCGGTCGCCGAGGAGACCACTCCCGAGGTCGAGACCACGACCGTCCCGCAGCAGCGTTCCGCCGATGAGCCGGAGACCGCTGAGCCCGTGGACACCCGCAAAGAGAACGCGTAACCCCCCCTCCCCAACCGGACGAAACCCCAGACCGAACGGAGCCCGGCGATGGCCACCATCAACGGCAAAGACATCAAGAAGCTCGTCGTCGCCTGTGACGCGGGCATGGGCAGCAGCGTCATGCTCGCCAGCACCCTGCGCAAGCAGCTCGGCAAGAGTGGCGTCACCGTGGAGCACACCCCGGTGAACTCGATCCCCGCCGACGCCGACGTGGTGATCTGCCACAGCGGCCTGGCGGCCCGGGCCCGTTCGGTCGCCCCCAGCACGCCGATCGTGCCGTTCCAGATCTTCCTGGGCGACCCGGCGGTCACCAAGGTGGTCAAGGCCATCCAGAACGGCAGCGACCTCAATGTCTGAGCTGCTGGACCCGCGGGCCATCCGGCTGTCCGAGACGGCAGCCGACCGGGACGAGGCGATCCGCCGCTGCGGCGCGGCGCTCGTCGAGATCGGCGCCGCCGAGCCCGGCTACGTCGACACGATGCTCGCCCGGGAGAAGTCCATCTCCACGTACGTCGGCGAGGGTGTCGCCATTCCACACGGCACCCTCGGCGGCAAGGAACTGGTGAAGCGTGACGCCCTCGCGGTGCTGCGCTTCCCCGAAGGGGTCGACTGGGACGGCGAACAGGTGACGGTCTGCGTCGCCATCGCCGCCGCCGGCAACGGCCACGTCGAGCTGCTCGCGGCGCTGGCCGAGGTGCTGCTCGACGAAGATCAGGCCCGCGAACTGCGCGAGGCCACCGAAACCGACACCGTAGTACGGCTACTGGGGTCGATCCAGGAGGACAGCAAGTCATGAAGGTCGTACGTTTCCACGCCCCCGGCGACGTCCGCTTCGAGGAGGCGCCGGAACCCACCGTCGGTCCCGGTGAGGTGAAGATCCGCGTCCGGAACTGCTCGACCTGCGGCACGGACGTCAAGATCTCCAAGTTCGGGCACCACCACATCCACCCGCCGCGGGTCATGGGCCACGAGATCGCCGGCGAGGTCGTCGAGACCGGCGAGGGCGTCGAGGGCTGGTCCGCCGGCGACCGCGTCCAGGTCATCGCCGCCATCCCGTGCGGCGAGTGTGCCGAGTGCAAGCGCGGCCGGATGACGATCTGCCCGAACCAGGTCTCGATGGGCTACCACTTCGAGGGCGGCTTCGCCCAGTACATGGTGGTCCCCAAGGAGGTCCTGAAGGTCGACGGTCTCAACCGGATCCCGGACGGCGTCTCGTTCGCCGAGGCGTCCGTGGCCGAGCCGCTGGCCTGCGCCCTCAACGCGCAGAACCTGGCCCGTGTCGGCGAGGGTGACGACGTGGTCGTGATCGGATCCGGCCCGATCGGCTGCCTGCACGTCCGGCTGGCCCGGGCCCGCGGCGCCGCCCGGGTCTTCCTGGTCGAGCTGAGCCGCCAGCGTCTGGAGATGGCCGCCAACCTGGTCAAGCCGGACGCCGCGATCTGCGCCGGTGAGGTCGACCCGATCGAGGAGGTGCTGAAGCTGACCGACGGCCGCGGCGCCGACGTGATCATCACCGCCGCCGCCTCGGGCAAGGCGCAGGAGCAGGCCATCCAGATGGCCGCCCGGCAGGGCCGGATCAGCTTCTTCGGTGGTCTTCCCAAGGACAAGCCGACCATCACCTGCGACTCCAACCTGGTGCACTACCGGGAGCTGATGATCATCGGCGCCAACGGGTCCAGCCCGGACCACAACAAGCAGGCCCTGGAACTGGTCGCCACCGGCGCCGTGCCGGTCGCCGACCTGATCACCCACCGGCTTCCGCTGGAACAGGCGATCGAGGCGTTCGGCATCGTCGAGCGCGGCGAGGCCATCAAGGTCACCATCGAGCCCTGATCGGGGATAGGGAGATAACCATGCCTACGCGCACCGTTGCCGTCGGTTCCTCCAGCGGTCTGCACGCCCGGCCCGCCAAGCTGTTCGTCGAGGCCGCCGCGGCCGCGCCGGTCAAGGTCACCATCCGGGTCGGTGACAAGAAGGCGGTGCCCGCCAAGAGCATGCTGTCGGTGCTCGCCCTCGGTGCCAAGAAGGGCACCGAGGTCACCCTCGAGGCCGACGGTGACGGCGCCGACGAGGCCCTGGACGGCCTCGCCGCGCTGCTCGCCCGGGACCTCGACGCCGAAGAGCCGAGCGATGCCTGAGCAGGCCGCCCTCTCCGGGATCGGCGTCTGTGCCGGTGTCGCCGCCGGTCCGCTGCTGCGGATCGCGGCGGTGCCGGCGCTGCCCCCGCCGGCCCCGGTCGCCGACGTCGAGGCCGAGGTGGGCCGGGCGGTCGCCGCGCTCGCCGCGGTGGTCGCCGAACTGACCCGGCGTGCCGACCGGGCGACCGACGCGACCGTCGCCGAGGTGCTGCGCGCCGAGGCCCTGATGGCCGACGACGAGGAACTGCGGGACGGCGTCCGGGAGCACATCGAGGACGGTAAGGACGCGGTACACGCGATCGACGCCGCCTTCGCCGCCTTCCGGGAGATGTTCGAGGCCGCCGGCGGCTATCTCGCCGAGCGGGTCGCCGACCTCGACGACCTGCGGGACCGTGCGGTGGCGAGCCTGCTGGGGCTGCCCATGCCGGGCGTGCCGCAGCCGGGGCACCCCTACGTGCTGGCCGCCCGTGACCTCTCGCCGGCCGACACCGCCGACCTCGACCCCGGGCAGGTGGTCGCGCTGGTGACCGAGGTCGGCGGACCGACCAGCCACACCGCGATCCTGGCCCGCGCGCTGGGCATGCCCGCGGTGGTCACCTGCCCCGGGATCCTGGACGTCGCGGACGGCACGCTGGTGCTCGTCGACGGCGCCACCGGCCAGGTCGGCGTGGGTGTCGACGAGGCGACGGCCGAGGCCGCGATCAAGGCGGCGGAGACGTCGGCTGCCGCGGCGGCGTCGCTGACCGGCCCGGGCGAGACCTCTGACGGGTACGCCGTGAAGCTCCTCGCCAACGTCGGTTCGGCGAAGAACGTCCCGGCCGCGGACGAGGCCCACGCCGAGGGTGTCGGCCTGTTCCGTACCGAGTTGCTGTTCCTCGACCGTGCCCACGAGCCGTCGCACGCCGAGCAGGTCACGGCGTACCGCGAGGTGTTCGCCGCGATGGCCGGCCGGCGCGTCGTCATCCGTACGCTGGATGCGGGTGCCGACAAGCCGCTGCCGTTCCTGAACCAGGAGGGTGAGCCCAACCCGGCCCTGGGTGTCCGGGGTCTGCGCATCGCGCGGCAGCGCCCGGAGGTGCTCACCACGCAGCTCGCGGCCATCGCCGAGGCCCGTGAGGGCATCGACGTGGATGTCTGGGTGATGGCGCCGATGGTCTCCACCGTCACCGAGGCCGCCGCCTTCGCGGCCGCGGTGCACGACGCCGGCCTGCCCAAGGCCGGCGTGATGATCGAGGTGCCGGCCGCCGCGCTGCGGGCCGCGGACCTGTTGAAGGTGGTCGACTTCCTCAGCATCGGCACCAACGACCTGAGCCAGTACACCTTCGCCGCGGACCGGATGTGCGGTGCGCTGGCCGACCTGCTCGACCCGTGGCAGCCGGCGTTGCTGCAGCTCATCGGGATCTGCGGGGAGGCAGGGCGGCAGGCGGGCAAACCGGTCGGGGTGTGCGGGGAGGCGGCGGCCGATCCGGCGCTCGCCCCGGTGCTCGTCGGTCTCGGTGTGACCAGCCTGTCCATGTCGCCGCGGGCGTTGCCGGCGGTCCGTGCGTCGCTGGCAGGGCGCAGTCACGACGACTGCAAGCGGCTGGCCGGCCTGGCGGTCGCCGCGCCGGACGCCGCGGAGGCTCGCAAGCTGGTGAGCTGATTTTCTTGTTTTTTCAGGGCCCCACCATCCGGTGGGGCCCTTTTCCGCTCAGCTGAACGGGAATCCCGCGGGGAGCGTCGGGGCCTCGGGCGCGGGCATGTGCTCCATCAGGTCGATCACGGTCAGCAGCGCGGCCGGGGCGCCCGGCGTGCCGGTCATCGTGACGACCTTCTTCTTGGAGCCGTCGGCGTATCCGACCTCCAGTTCGTAGCGGTACCGGTCGCAGCACTGCTTGGCCGGCAGGTACTTCGGCCCGAGGGCGCGGAACGCCGGCGTCGAGGCGGCCTTCATCACCTTGCGGGCGTGCGGGGTGTCGCGTCCGGCGACGGCGAAGACGGCGGTGGCGCCGGTGATCCCGCCGCTGCGGGCGAGCGCGACGGCCAGGGCCACAGGGGCCGACGGCGCGGCCGGGGCCGGGGGAGCCGACGGCGCGGCCAGGGCCGGCTCGACGGCGGTCGCCGTGAGCCCGCCGAGGAGCACCGTCGCCGCGACGGCGTAGCGGGAAAGCCTGCTCATGGTCATAACCGGCACAGTATCGCCCGGAAAGCTAGTAATGCGGACAAAACGCCATAGTTCCTCCGCGTTACAGTATTGACACACGTCGATTAACAAATGACTCTGTTGGGAGCGCTCCCGCCCCCGGAGGTTCCCCATGCGCCGATCCCTCACCGCAGTCCTCGTCCTTCTGGCCGCGATCCTGCTGCCCCCGTCACCGGCACGGGCCGCGGCCGGGGACGGGTCACCCAGCGACACCAACATCAGCTTCGTCGGGCGGTGGAACAAGACCAACGCCTCCGCCTACGTGCCCTACTGGGCCGGCGCCTACCTGCGGACCGGGTTCACCGGCACCACGGTCAAGCTCAAGCAGCGCAACACCATCGAACTGTGGGCGTCCATCGACGGCAAGGCGTACACGAAGTTCAGCGGATCCGGCACGATCAACCTGACACCGACGCCGCTCGCCAACGGCACCCACACGCTGATCGTCAGCTACCGCCAGGTGGCCGGCTCCTACACCGGGGACGCCGTCTTCCAGGGTCTGACGCTCGACTCCGGCAAGACCACGGTCAAACCGGCCGCCCGCACCAAGCTCGTCGAGTTCGTCGGCGACTCGATCACCGCCGGCACCACCAGCAGCCAGCTCGCGGTGACCGACTACGGATACGTGACCGGCGAACGACTGGGCGCCGACCACACCCAGATCGCCATCGGCGGGATGTGCCTGTCCGAGACCACCGACGGCTGCTGGGCGCACGAGACCCGGTACTGGATGTCCAGCGGCGGCCAGGCCGGCACCGACGCGTGGGACTTCTCCCGCTACACCGCGAGCGCGGTCGTGATCAACCTGGGCACCAACGACAAGAGCCACGGGGTCACCGGCCCCGACTTCCAGGCCGACTACACCACGTTCCTCACGAGGATCCGGGCCAAGTACCCGAACGCCACGCTCTTCGCCATGCGGACGTTCATCGGCCGGTACGCCGCCGAGACCCAGGCCGCCGTCCAGGCCCGCAACGCCGCCGGCGACGCGAACGTCAGGTACATCGACACCACCGGCTGGCTGCCCTCGGACGGTCTCAGCGACTCGGTGCACCCCAACGACAAGGGACACCTGGCCATCGCCGACCGGCTGACACCGATCCTCTCGTCGGCCGCCGCGCTCTGTGACACCGCGTCCGATGCCGCGTCGACTTCCGTGTCGGCTTCCGCGTCGACTTCCGCTTCGACGAAGGCGGCCGCCGTCAAGGTGTGGATGGCCGGCGACTCGACGATGGCCAACGCCAGCGCCTGCCCGATCGGCTGGGGCGCCCGCTTCGCGCCGTACTTCACCACCGACGTCACCGTGCAGAACAGCGCCGTCGGTGGGCGCAGCGTCCAGACCTGGATGTACGAGGGCAACGTCACCAGCACCAAGAACGCCGCCGGGGAGTGCGCGCTCAGCTCGACGGCGTACAGCTCCCGGTGGACGGCCATGCTCGACGCGTCCACCGGCATCAAGAGCGGCGACTACCTGTTCATCCAGTTCGGCATCAACGACGGCGACACCAACTGCCCCCGGCACGTCGGCTCCGCCCGCTTCCAGGAACTGCTCGGCGTGATGGTGGCCGCCGCCAAGTCCCGCGGTGCCACCCCGGTCCTGGTCACCCCGGTCGCCGCGATCACCTGCAGCGGCAGCACCGCCGTCGGCAACCGCGGCTTCGTCACCGAGACCAAGAACGTCGCCGCCTCGGGCGGCGTGCCGGTGATCGACCTGCACGCCCGCAGCGTCGCCCTGTACAACCAGCTCAAGCTCTGCCCGAACAACGGCGACTACACCTCGGGCGCGGTCGGCGCGTTCTTCTGCAACGACCACACTCACTTCGAGGCGGCGGGCGCCACCCAGATCGCCGGGCTGATCGCCACCGCACTGCGCGAGCAGGGCATCGGCCTGGCCGCCTACCTCAAGTAGCGCTCAGTCGGCCTGCTTGAGGTCGTACCCCTTCTCGAGTAGCTGGGACTCCACCACATGGCAGACGTGCTCGACGACGGCGAGCCTGGCATAGGGCTTGCTGTCGCCGGGCACGACCGTCCACGGGGCCCGCTTCTTGCCGGTCTCGGTGATCATGTCTTCGACCGCGGCTTCGTACTCCGCGCGCTTGTCACGGTTGCGCCAGTCCTCGTCGGTCAGCTTCCACGACCGCAACGGGTCGTCCGCCCGGTCCTGGAAACGCCGGAGCTGCTCGTCGGGGGAGACGTGCATCCAGAACTTGACCAGGATCATCCCCTCCGCGGTCAGGGTCCGCTCGAACTCGGTGATCTCCCGGTACGCGCGATGCCACTGCTTCTCCGTCGCGAACTTCTCGACCCGTTCCACCAGGACCCGGCCGTACCAGGACCGGTCCAGCACGGTCATCCCGCCCCAGCCGGGCAGCACCGACCAGAACCGCTGCAGGAAATGGTGCCGCTTCTCGTCGTAGGTCGGCGCGGCGAACTGGGACACCCGGACGTGCCGCGGGTCGATCGGCGCGACGAGCCGTTTGATGGCGCCACCCTTGCCGGAGGCGTCCCACCCCTCGAAGACCACGGCCAGCGGCGGGCCGATCCGCTTCTCGCCGAGCTGGCCGCCGAGCAGCAGGCGCAGCCGTAACAGCCGCTGCTGTGCCGCCTCCAGACGGGCCTCGGCCTTCTTCTTCGAGATCTCGAACGGTGGAGCGGTGTCACCCAGATGAGCCATCGGACCAGCATCCCCGAAACCCGCTGTCACCCGCACGGGAGAGTGCGGGAGAATCCGAGGGTGACTTTCGTAGACGACCTGCAGTGGCGCGGACTCATCCAGGACTCGACCGACCCCGACGAGCTGCGCAAAGCACTCGACGGCGACTCGATCACGTTCTATGTGGGCTTCGACCCGACCGCCGCTTCGCTGCACGTCGGTCACCTCATGCAGGTCCTGACCGCTCGCCGTTTCCAGCAGGCCGGACACAGGCCGCTGCTGCTCGTCGGCGGCGCCACCGGCCAGATCGGCGACCCGCGCGAGTCCAGCGAGCGCAGCCTCAACCCGCCGGAGATCGTCGAGGGCTGGGTCGGGCGGATCCGTGAGCAGCTCTCGCCCTTCATGAGCTACGAGGGCGACAGCGCCGCCACCATGGTCAACAACCTGGACTGGACCGGCCCGCTCTCCGTCATCGAGTTCCTCCGCGACGTCGGCAAGCACTTCCCGGTCAACAAGATGCTGGCCCGGGACGTGGTGCGCAACCGCCTGGAGAGCGGCATCAGCTTCACCGAGTTCAGCTACCAGCTGCTCCAGGCCAACGACTTCTACCAGCTGCACGTGCGCAACGGATGCAAGCTGCAGTTCGGCGGCTCCGACCAGTGGGGCAACATCACCGCCGGCGTCGACTTCGTGCGCCGCCGGGGTGCCGGGCCGGTGCACGCCTTCGTCACCCCGCTGGTGCTCAAGGCCGACGGCACCAAGTTCGGCAAGACCGCCGGCGGCGCGGTGTGGCTCGACCCGGCCATGACCACGCCGTACAGCTTCTACCAGTTCTGGGTCAACGCCGACGACCGCGACGTCAACCAATACCTGCGTTACTTCAGCTTCAAGAGCCGTGAGGAGCTCGAGGAGTTGGAGAAGGCGACGGCGGAGCGCCCGCAGGCGAGGTTGGCACAGAAGGCCCTGGCCGAGGAGATCACCGCGCTCGTGCACGGGCCGGAGGAGGCGCGTCAGGCCATCGCGGCCAGCCAGGCGCTCTTCGGGCGAGGATCCCTGGCGGAGCTCTCCGCGGACACCTTGCGCGCCGCTTTGGGCGAGGCGGGTCTTTTGACGGTACGCGGTGAGCTGCCGACCGTGGGTTCCCTGCTGAAGGAGGCGGGTCTCGTGGCCAGCGCCAACGAGTCACGCCGCACGATCTCCGAGGGCGGCGCCTACCTGAACAACGAGCGGATCACCGACGGTGAGGCGGTGGTTCCGGAAACGGCACTGTTGCACGGCCGCTTCCTCGTCCTCCGAAAGGGTAAGCGCACGTTCGCCGGTGTGGAGATCGTCAAATAGTGCTCTGACCTGCGATTTCTTTATGATCGGCCCGCTGTGACCCACGTCGCGGCGGGCCGATTT
Organism: Actinoplanes sp. NBRC 101535; assembly: GCF_030269225.1. Lineage (NCBI taxonomy): Bacteria > Bacillati > Actinomycetota > Actinomycetes > Micromonosporales > Micromonosporaceae > Actinoplanes > Actinoplanes sp. NBRC 101535. The sequence continues at coordinate 156,118 of NZ_BSSY01000022.1, forward strand.
GGCGTTGTGGACACGGGGCTGTAATGTTTTCCAAGCCGCCAGGGAGACGGGCGAGCGAACGGGACCTGAAGTCGAGGGCTCGGAGCGGCCGTCCTGGGGGAAACCCAAGAAATAGTCACGGTGAATCATCGTGTATTGTTTCGCGGGGCTCGAACGGATT